>CAYWIJ010000007.1:2518-50420 GCA_964458335.1 uncultured Candidatus Peribacteria bacterium
AAAGGACCGGCAAAAGCAATATTTAAACTGAATCCAATAACTACAGGAAGATTAAAAATATCTTCTTTGCTAAGATTAGATTCTTATTACTATAAATACGAAATTATTTTTTCTTGAATTTTTTTCATTTCCTTATCACTCAGTTTCATCTTGTTGTTTGGTGAGATATCTGATTCACTGTTGATAGGAATAACATGGATATGAGTATGGGGTACTTCAAATCATAGTGTCAGAAAAGATACTTTTTTGCTATTAGTCGCTTGTTGTACAGCTCTTCACATGTTTTTGGCAATAGACCAGAGAGTAGAGTAGTATGGCTCAGGTACATCGAGAATATGATCAATTTCTATTTTTGGTACGATGAGAGTATGTCATGGTTGAACAGGATTGATATCCAAGAAAGCATACACCTTATCATCTTCATAAATCTTGTATGATGGTATTTCTCCTTTGATAATTTTGGTGAAGATAGTCATAGATGCAGAGTAGAAGGAGTAAAGGTGGTAAGTAATCTTACTTTTGACAGAGTTGTTCGTATCATTCAATAGTTATTATTTCTTTATTGATGATAGTTAGAATCAGATCGTATGATGTACTATCAGGTGAACTCATAGGAACTGCTGTAACATGCCAAAGATTTGGTCATCTCGAGAGTGATATAGGATTATGAAGAGTATAGGAAACTTCACATCACTTGATCATAATAAGCGCATCAATTATCAAATTACCATTTTTATCATAGGATATAGTATAGTCTGTAGTAAGATTATTTAATTTCAAGGTCTGTGTATATGATGGTATATTTTGTTTATACATCATCATATCAGCACTTGCAGGCATAACTGAACTCTTTGATTCTACTGATTCTGTTTGATCATGAGACAATATACTATCAGAAATTTTTTGAGATTCTGACGATGGAGGAGTGGTAGTGGTATTCAATTGGGTATCTTCTTGTGTTGGGAGTTGAAGTGTTGTCGCACGAGTAGTTGTAGGAGTGTCTTGTCTATCCATTGTGATATCTTTGCTACTTCATTCATGAGTAATTTTATTGATTATTTCTGTATCCATTTGTCTCATCGTAGGTTGCATTTTTTCATTTTCAATGTTTGATTGTGAAAATGGTAAGATAGGAAGAATATAGACGAGCGCTACTCCAATAGCAAGTGTAGGAAATCCATAGAGAAGAAACTTTTGCCAAAGATTTGGTGTAGGTGCTGGTTCGTGTCTGGTGATGAGATGATAACGAAGCTTATTTTTGAGGTTTCAGAAAAACATCGGATCTTGAACTATTTCGGGAACATTACTCTCCATACGTGTGAGCAGTCAGATAATCTCTTTTTTATGATTTGCTAAAGATGGATCTTGTGATACAAGTTCTTGATATAATTGTTCTATAGTTGTTTTTTTATCAGTCATTGCGAGGAACGAAGCAATCTATAAATAGTCAAAAGATAATGGAAGTATATGTATGGATTGCCACGCTACGCTCGCAATGACAATACAATAAAGATGAGTAGCAATGTTCATAATTCAGCACAGATGATTTTGAGTTCTTTCATAGCTAAACTAAAGTCTTTGCGAAGTGATACTTCAGAACGTCAGGTAATATCTGCGATTTCTTCGTAACTCAGTCATTCTCGCAGTCTCATAATCACAACATCTTTTTTATGAGTTCCGAGTTGGTCGAGTTCAGAGAGTATCTGTTCACTAATATAACGATTGTTTCCTTCGTTTGTGATATGTTCGGGTGATTCGTAGTCCAAAATTTCATCTAAACTGTCAGGATTTTGTTTTTTGTAACTATCTAAGAGGGTATTATTCGCTATCGTATAGAGCCAGGAACGAAAGGAATGTTCAGTTTTATAGGTAAACTGATTGATTTTATCAAATGCCTTAAAAAATGTGTCAGAAACCACATCTTCAGTGAGAGCTTGATTGAGTGTTTTGTAATAGATGTGATTGTAAATGACTTGGAAATATCTATCATACAGTATTCAAAACGCTTCATTCTGACCCGATTGGAGTTGTGATATAAGTTCTTGTTCATCGTGCATACTTATGAATGTAGGGAATACAAGAACAATTTCAATGTTTTTTATCTTTCTTGTTTTCTCTTATGTCTACTCATTATGTTTATGTTCTTACGAATGCTTATCGTACTATGTTCTATGTTGGTACAACCCATGCATTACATCAAGCACTCTTTAATCACAACAATGGTAAAGGAGATACGTTTGCAAAAAAATACAATTGTAAATATATGGTCTTATATGAAGAACGAGAGACCAAAGAAGCTGCAGAGATTAGAAAATCAGAAATCACGTCTCGACCAAAGACCAAACAAATTGATTTCATTACAAGTAAAAATTCTAATTTAGATGAAATAGAATTATAGAAGTTAAAAAAACTCCAATAGAGGAGGTTAGGAATATCTTACATATAAACTATATGGCTATATTATAAAGATTTTTGTCTTTCATTTCTTACTTCATCCCAAATAAAATCAAGTTTTGACATATCTGGATCAATTTTTTGTTGTTTTTTATAATATTCTACTAATTTACTACATACTTTTTTCATTTCTTCTTCAGTATAGTCACCAAATGAATAATTAACATATCCACCACCATCCAATGGATGTATTCATTCCCTTGATGATCATATTTGAAATCCATAAGCTATTTGCATTTCTCCAGGAATTTTCCCTTTAAAAGTTAATATAGTTGTATGTATTCAATCAATAATAAAAGAATCAATTGCAAATAAAGTTCTTGTATATTCTCTCCCTTTTTGAAAATCACCAAAAACATTTTTTTGATACATATTAAGAATATCTTGAATCTCTCATGATGCTTTTTGTACACATGAGATATCTCATGTATCTCCAATATCAAATTTCACTTTTTCTCATTGTGTAAATGATAGTTCTGTGCTTTTTAATTTTTTCTCTCAATCGTCTGCTATAATACTCACTTCTCAATTAGAGATATGAACTATACCTTCTTTAAAATTGTCTCAAAAGTTTTTCATAATAATATACTATAACATATAAAATTAAATAATAAAATTATTATAATCTGTTTCTTTTTTTTGTCAAATTTTTGAGGACTTTTTTTCGTTTTGTTGAAAAATGTTATTTGATCTTGCGAATTCTCATAACTTTTACTACAATAATTACAGTAATTTTTTTTATTTTCAATTCTTCATTATTGTATGTACATCTGCTCAACCTGTGAATATGGATCCAAAGTCAAAGTAGGAAAATGCCCAAATTGCGGAAGTTTCGGTACTTTTATAAAGTCACAAGAGACTAACACTACAAAATCTGGGAAAAGTTTTGTAAAATTGGTGAAGGGGGGAGATTCCTCGACAAGCTCGGAATGACGCGTGATAAGATATCCTCTTACAAATACAGAAGTAAAAGGGGTTATTGGGTCAAGTTTTGTAGCAGATGGATTTTATCTTCTAGCTGGTGAACCAGGTATTGGAAAATCTACGTTTGCTTTGCAAATTATCCATGATATTCTGAGATCCACTCCTGCTCTAAAATGGTGATATTTTTCTGGAGAAGAGACGGCACAGCAAGTCATGGCGAGATATAGTAGATTATACCCTGATCATCGTCAGGTTGATGATTTTTTCTATACTACAAGTTTTGAGTCGATCAAAGATGCAGTACAGACTTATGAATATCAGTTTATTATCGTAGATAGTATCCAAACGATCGTATCACAAAGCTATGACGGAAGTCCCTGATCAGCAGGACAAGTAAGAACTTGTGCAGAGTTGTTGAATGATCTTGCGAAAGAATATCATGTCACGGTATTGGTGATCGGACATGTGACGAAATGAGGAGAAATTGCATGACCAAAGTATCTCGAGCATATCGTAGATGTGGTGCTGTATGTTGAGGGAGATCGTACTTGAGATCTGAGATTTCTCAGAAATTATAAAAATAGATTTGGGAATGCTGATGGGACAGGAATATTTGAAATGAAATCTACGGGACTTCAACCTATTTATGATCCTGAAAAAATGTTTGCCTGACAAGTGAAAGCACCAGGTATTGCTTGGACGATAGGGTTAGATAATGGTCGCCCAGTCGTGGTGTGGATTGAGACGTTATTGACCAAATCCTATGGAAAGTTTCCTGATCGTAATTATGTGGGAGTGAATTCGAAGAGAGTAGATATGATTATTGCGATCTTGGAGAAATATATGGGTTGTAAACTTGGAATGATGAATATCTTTCTCAATATTCCAGGAGAATTTCATCTTATGGATAGTGGATTAGATCTTGCTATTGCTATGGCAATCTATTCAGCATATAATAACGAAACTCTTCCTGATAAAACTATATGGATAGGAGAACTTGGACTTACGGGTCGTATCTCAGCCACCAGATCTCATGAAAAGAGATTATCAGAATCACCAAAGTGATGGATAGTAGTGGATTATAAATCACAAAATGATATCAGATTATTGAAATAAGTTTCTATTGACTTATGTTATAATTATATGTATATTCTGTTAATTTAATTGTTACATTATACGATAATGAATACATCAACTTCTGAATATTACAATAAAGGAGCATGAGAGTTTTTTATTGGAGGTGTCTATTCTTCAGTAGAACATGCTATAGATAGTTTAGGAAAAACTCTTAAACCATCATATAAGAAAGTTATGACTGAAGAATATGAGCATGATAATACAATGCTATTAGATGAAATGGGTCTAACACTTAATCCTTCAGAAGAATATAGAAAATTTGTTGAGTCTGAATCCCCAAAAGAAACTCCATTAACAGATTATATTAGTCGCGTTGCAACTGGTCCATTGTGGGATTCATTGATCGGATTACAAAGAGATAAAGAGAAGAATTGAGATCATGAAAGCTCTTATGATGATAATCTTGAAACATATCATAAGATAATGAATGATGGGTATGGTTGAGAAAGAATACCACCTTATGCATATCGTAAAATGGATGATGATAATATTGAATATTTTTAGATAATAAGTTAAACAATATGTCATTACGATCAAATATTAAAAATTGAGTCTCAAAAACAGGAGAATTTTTGACAAACTTTGGGAAAGGAACATGAGCAGTATGAGCAGTAGCTACTACAGCATGATATCTCTTTACAGCACTCAGTCCATTAATGATACCATTTTGATTGCCTACTCTTGCTTTAGGGGTAACAAGTTATGCTACATGACAGATTTTACAAGCATTCACAAAATAGTATATGAAATTCATAAAAAATACTAAATGAACTATAGGAGCAAAAATTTATGGAATATGAGAAATACATATATGACATAGTAATGAATGAAAAGAGTAATTAGTAAATATATTGAAAGAAAAATATAAGGAATATTTCCCTTGAAAAGAACTCAAAGAAAAAACTAAAAATAAACTTTTAAAATTACTTTCATAAAAAAACTCCCACCGCGTCAGGTAAGGAGTCTCTCTTTTTTTACTAATCTGAATTTATTCAGTAACTGTAGGAGAAGTATATGAAGTGAGAATATCTTGTAATTGTTTAATTTCTTTGGTCTGAGTATCAATCACATGTTGAGCGAATGCTTTGATCTCGTTTCTAAACTTCATACCTTCTTCAGTGACTTTGATGACTTTATCTTCTTCTGTCATAATCTCTAGAAGCTTTTTAGACATATCTATAGCTCACTGATGGTGGAGTATCATATCTTCTGCATATATTTTTTTGAGTGTTGATGTATCTGTAATACCACTTGTATCTCTCATCATACTCATATAATGAGTTTGGTAATCTACTCATGAGAATACGGTATCTATCCAATTTTGTAATTGACTAATCTCCAGAACTTGTCCACTGATGATATTTTGTGCAATAGTTTGTAGCGAATCAAGATCATCTCACAAAAAGAGAGTTTTATCAATAAATGTTTGAGAACTATCTACGGCTTCTTGATGATGTGGTATCATTTCATGAAGATAAGAGTTGATATCAATAATCATATCAATATGGTCCATACCACTCATACTACCAGTAGTGACATTATATATTTCACACCCAGGCATGTCTGGCATCATACGACAATGTTCTTCTGAAATTTCATGTTGTGGTGGAAGTGATTCAAAAATTTCTTTCACTACATGAAGCTTTTGAAAAGCAAATCGACCTATAATAATGGTGATAAGAGTAAGTATACTAATGAGTATAATTTGTAATACTTTAGACATACATTATAAATAATACTAAAAAAATGTCTTATTTTTTCTGACTTTGATACCCAAATAACCAAGTATTTCACGAACGAAAGTATTACCTGCATTCTTAGTCAGATCTCTTACTATTTTACTCTTCCCTATTTGAAAAAGAACAGATGATTCTGATTTTTTGGTGTTTTTTGAAGATGATGATGAAGAGGATATTGGAGATTCAAATTTTTTACTCAAGATTTCTGTTGCACTTTCTCTATTGATTTCTTGATTATAGTATTGTACAAGAGTTGATGTAGTGAAAAATCAATGTAATTCTTCAGTAGTAAGAATATCCATTCTAGATGATGGAGTATAGTTGTAGACATGAGCAAGTGGAGTAGGGATACCTTTGGGATTCAGTGTAGTAAAGAGAATTTCTCCTACTCACAATGATGTGATGAGTTCATTCGTTTTATAAAATTCAGTGATAGGGTAGTTTTCACCAGCAGTTTTCAAAGCTTTACGATCTCTTTCTGTAAATGCTCTGAGTGCATGTTGGATTTTTGTCCCCAATTGACTGAGAATTGGAGCTGGAATATCATCAGGGAGTTGGGTACAGAAAAAAATTCCTACTCCTTTCGATCTGATGAGCTTGATCATGATTTCGATCTGTTGTTGGAGTGCTGGTGAAGCGAGTTGAAAGAGGAGATGTGCTTCATCAATAATCATAACAAGTTTTGGTTTTTTGACATCACCTTCTTCAGGAAGATTTGTATATAATTCAGCTAATATACCTAATATTGCAGTACAGAAAAGATTGGGTTTGCTCTGACTGTCTTCGAGTTTGAAGATAGTAATTCTTCATTCTCACTTACTATTCACGTAGAGTAAGTCCTTGATATCAAGACTTGGTTCTCAGAAGAGTTGTTTGCCTCATTGTTGCTCAAGAGTGATTGTTTTTCTGAGGATAACACTCAGTGTACTGGGTGAAAGAAGCCCATAATCAGATGCAAAATTTTCATTGATATCTTTTTGACTCAAATATTTGAGAACTGACTGAAGGTCTTCAAGATCAAGGAGAGCTAGTCCTTCACGATCACAGTAGAGAAAAATAGCTGACAATGCACTGCTCTGTGTGTCATTGAGTTCTAACATCTGTGCAAGCATCAGCGGTCCAAGTTCTACGATGGTCGTTCTTCGTTGATATCAAGTCTTCCCAGCCAGTGACATAAATTCAGCATCAAATCAACGAGGAGAATATTCTTTCTTTAACAGCAAATATCTCTCCAAAATAAAATCCTGAGTTTCACCAGAGACGGCCAGTCAGGAAATATCTCCTTTCATATCCATCACTAACGTTGGTATACCAGCGAGAGAACATCATTCTACAAGAAGTTGGACAGTTTTAGTTTTACCAGTTCCCGTTGCTCAGGCGATAAGACCGTGTCTATTCAACATTGATAATGGTATCCCAACTTGAATATCTGTCACAGTATCTCCATATTTTGCTTGTCAAAGAGTTATTTTTGGTAAAAAATTGTATCACTGACTGAGTTGGGTGTTGAAGGTTTCTAAAGTGGACATTATTTGGGTTGATGAAATCTAAAATATGTGTCATTACGAGGTACGAAGCAATCTATTGTGACTTGTATGGATTGCTTCTTCGCCACGATAGTATTTCCAATAAAGTGGCTCATCGCAATGACGGATTTATTCTCCCCACAATTCAGTTTTACTCTTCTGATAATACTCTAATCTTTCTTGTAAAACAGATGCATTGACTGATCCAGAACTAGTAATAATTCCTGTCGTATAGAGTCCTGAAAGTTGTTCTGCTGGAGTCTGTAAATATGGTTCAAGATCACTATGTTTGGGTTGTGCATCGAGAATCTTAAGAAGAGCTTCTTTGAGTTCAATTTTTGATGTCGCATAATAATTAGCTCCCCAAATTGTATAGGTCACTGCTACTCGTCCTAATCAGAATGCAAGTCAGAGAATGATGATAATTTTGGCGATAGTTTTTTTCATACCAAAAACGATATGGAAAATAAAATAATTATCCGTATACTATGGATAATACAAGGAAATACAAGATGATTTTATTATTGACTTTGATATGTATTTTGTATATAATATAAAATCGTAAGTTCATTAGCAAAAAAATAAAAATTATGAGTAAGAAGAAAAAACACTGGAAGAAACGTTCACTCAAAGTATTAGAGCGTTATATAAAAAAACAAAACAAAAAACCTGTTACTGTATATCAATATTTTTTTGGTAATACAGAAGCGATGAAGAAATTCATCTCACGAGAAAAATTTTTGAAAAATAAAAACAATTAAAAAATTATATGCAAAGAGAAAAAGATTATTTCTTCACCAAAATTCAATTGGAGGAGGAAATAAGAAAAATTAAAAGAAAAAAGGCAGAGATTCTCAATCTAGAAATAGATGAGGAATCAGAGAACGTATTGTTTATCATACAGTATAATGATAAGACAAAAGATATGTTAACTTTACCTTTTTCAGAGATCGAGAGGTTTATGAGAGTAAAAGGAGGTAAGATTTTTCATATCAAATCTATTAAAAAAGAAGATGACTTTGGTGTGAAGATTACTTGCTATACTATTCAACATAGTATTTGGGAATCTGAACATAGATTGATTATTTTACAACTTACCATCGCAATGATAGAATTATTGAATGATCATTCAAATAAAGAAAGCATACGATTTTCTATCGAGATGAAAAAGAAAAGTAATGAATATAAATCTTTTCTCAATAGATTATCCTCTCAAATGAGGAAAAAAATAAAAGATAATCTCGATCTACTGATTCCTTTAGTAGATTTAGTAGAAATTATTGCTGATCAAAGCAATAATACAACAGTACAAGATCTTCTTATTGAAAAAAAAGAAGATATAAAAAAAATTCAACAACAACTCAAAAATTAAAAAAATGTCAGAAAAAGAAAAAATTATGGATATCTTTGAGGAATTACTTGAGATTCAAGTAAATATGAATCCGAGACTATACAATAGATCAATGTATACTCGGCTAAATACTAAAAATATACTACAAGTAGATGTTTTCTTTCAAGGAATGAGAGAAAATACCTATAGTATAGATTCTCAAGAAAAACTTGAGGAATTTAAAAAAATATATCAAGAATATATACCAATACCAAAAAAATGAAAAAAATAATAATTTTAATTATATTATTTATAACGATGATTGTGATAAAATCACAATCATCAGAAGAAGAAAATTATCAAAAAGTCTTAAAAGACTTTCACGAAAAATCTAATGAATATGCTGTGGATATATTAAACGCAGCATTTTCAAAAGATATAAAACACAAAACTTGTGTTGTGATGGTAGAAAATACCACACAATGCAATATTGTAGTCCTGATCAGCAATGATCAAGGACAAGAATGGAAAATTCCTGTACCAAGAGAGGGATCGCAAAGTATCCCAATCTCTAAAGGGATATACAATGTATCTTCAACGATATGTGGTGTCGAATATCGGCGTCAAAAAAAAATTGTTGATAATACGTTAATTAAATTAAAATTAAACTATTAAAATAAAAATTTTTATAAAAAAAATACATAAGCCATTGGATTTTCCTTTGGCTTTTTTTTGTTCTGTAATTTTTATTTAATATAATACAAATACAGATGTTCTTTAGATAAGAGTGGAAGTAATGCATGAATTTCCTCTTTTGTAACAGCTTCATATGATTTCATAATCTCTTCGAGATTATTCACTTCGTTGTAGAGGAGGAAATCACTTCCAATAAATTCTGCCATTTCATCGCTACTTTCGATGCCCATCTGAAGTTTACCTATCAGATAGGACTTTGCATTCGCAAGTTCTTCATCAGTGATACCTTCGTTGACAAATTTCTCTATCTCTTCATAGATTTTATTGAGTCAGAATTCAAATTTTTCTTTACTAATCCCTGCACGTATCATAAACAAACCATCATGCTCTGATGAACTATGTCTTGCACTAATATAGTAACATAATCATTGTTTTTCACGGATATTTTGGAATAATCTTGATGACATATTCCCTCCTAAAATAGTAGAAAGTAGTTTGGCTGCATAATATCTTGACTCTTCTTTATAAGGAAATGTTGGAACTGCAATGATAAGATGATTTTGTTCAGTTCATTTATCATAAAAAGAAGTGTGTTCTAACGGAAGTGAGCGTCTGTATGGTTCTGCTCATCCTGACTTAGTTTGTCCAAGTCCTGCAAACACTTCACTAATCTGCTCTTCCAGAGCTGTCTGATCTTCTATTTTTCAAGCTATTACAAGGATCATATTATCTTTGGTATAGAGTGCTTGTTGATGATGGAAGAGATCTTCACGAGTGAACGACATGACATTCTCTTCTGGTCATAAAATTGTCCGACCATAGGGATTATCACCAAAATATCGTGTATTTCGTTGCTCGCTCACGAGCGCTTGTGGATTATCTTCATACATTTTTATCTCTTGGACGACAACATTTTTTTCTCTTTCCATTTCTTCTTGAGGAAATTGTGCATCGATCATCATATCTGAGAGGACATCAATAGCTTTAGAAGTATGTTGAGGTGGACATTTTACATAATATGAAGCGATCTCATCACCTGTATAGGCATTAAATTCTCCACCAAACGACTCAACTGCTTGTGCCACAATCGCTGGTGTGGAATATTTTTTACCTCCTTTAAAAAACATATGTTCGAGAAAGTGACTAATACCATTCGTCCTTCTATTTTCATAAATGGATCCAGCTTTCACAAAGAGTTGTACTGTCGTAGAATAGGTATCATTCATAGGTAAAAAAATGGTTGTCAGACCAGAAAGAGATTGAGTATCAATATTCATAGTTTAGAATTGAAAATTAAAAATTAAGAATTGAAAATTACTATAGTGGTTTGTGGTTTTTTTGCAATAAGAAAAACCTCCCCAAATTAAAAACAAGAGGAGGTCAAACAAAAATTCAAAAGTAAATTCAAAAATAAACTATGAAAACTCCCAAAATTATGGGAAACAAAACTATGAAAAATTTAATTTATGATATTTTATTTTTGATACTTGTATCATACTGATATTCTTCATAAAAATCAAGAGAAAAAAGTCCTCAAAAATTTGCTTTTTTTAGAAAATAGAGTAAAATTAGGACAGTTTTATATCATATATGGTGATAATATGGCATTAGAAGGAGAACAACACTATGAAAATAATATAGATAATGTGAGTGATACTCAAACAGAAGTTTCCGAATCTGGTGTAGACTTTTCTTGATTAGAAGAGGTGAATACTACTGAGTGAGCAGGAGAATATTTTACTGAAAAAACTGAAGAATTAAAAGATGAAATATATCAACAAAATCCAGAAACTTACAATCAAAAAGATTTTACACGGGATGAAAAAACAGAAACAGTATCATATAAATACAATATATGAGATCATGAAGTTACAGTATATATTCAACTTCTAAAAAACAAAATACAAATATCACTTGATGGCTCAAATAGAAATGCATGGTTTAATTGGAAAGAAAAAGAGAAGAAGATCGATGTATGATACAAAGATATTAGTAAAATACCTTACATAATGCGTGATATATTTGAAGATGGATTTACATATCAAGACGGTATACTTGAAAGGAATAAAGCTACTGTAAAAAGTAATTATTATGAAACGCTTAATAAAGTAGAAAATAAAGCAAAGAGTGCTGTCAATATACTAAAAAAACACATCAAATAATTTTACATATAGTACAACTATGTCTCTCAAAAAAACTCTCTATCTTATTCTTACTATGATATTCTTAGTAGTATTCTCTGTAGTAGTATACGAATTGTGTATATTATCATCAGTATCAGTTGAACAATCAGTAATGATAATTGGTATATTGTTGTGTGTCGTTGGAGGATATGGGCTATGACAATATCGATGGCGTATGGTCTATATTGAAAAAAGACATTTCAAACATTGTAGAAAACGATTTTCAAAAAAATAATCTCTTACCATCATTGTGATGGTTTTTTTTATTTCTCTTGAAATGTTACATTAAAATGATATACTGTATTGATAACTTATTTCTTAATCCATACTAATAACTATGTCAGAACACACTACTTTTCATAATGATTTAGATGCGCAACATTATGACGCCTCACATATTAAAGTCTTAGAAGGACTTGAACCCGTACGTCAGAGACCAGGTATGTATATCGGTTCTACTGACATCAAAGGACTTCATCATATGATCCAAGAAATCGTAGATAATGGAGTGGATGAAGCGATCGCAGGATATTGTACTCATATTACGACGATTATTCATACTGATGGATCAGTGACAGTCTATGACAATGGTCGTGGAATGCCTGTCGATATCCATGCAAAAACTTGAAAATCTGCAGTGGAAACGATCCTTACGGTCCTTCATGCAGGAGGTAAATTTGAAAAATCTGCTTATAAAGTATCAGGAGGATTGCACGGAGTAGGAGCATCAGTAGTGAATGCGCTTTCTGAATATCTTGAAGTCACTGTCCACAAAAATGGTAAACAATATTTCCAAAAATTTGAAAGAGGGAAACCAATAGCTGATCTTAAAGAGATGGGAGATACCGATGTCAATGGTACGACAATTCGTTTCAAACCAGATCATTTGATGTTTGAAACACTAGAGTTTGGTCTCAGTACAGAAATCGCAAGGATGAAAAATGCCGCTTACCTGACACCATGAGTGACCTTTACATTAGTGGATGAAAGGGTAGGATATCATGAAAGATTCTGTTTTGAAGGAGGTATCAAGACATGGTTAGGAAATCTTGTAGACGATCAAGAAATTGTATCACAACCACATTATCTTGAAGTGGAAGGAAAAGAGATTCTTGTCGAATGTGCATTCCAATTTTTAAATACAACGAATGAAAATCTTCTTTCTTTTGTAAATAATATCCCAACTCGTGATCATGGTACTCATGTCGTAGGATTTAAAGAGGCACTTCTCAGACGTATCAATGAACTTGTGAAAGAAAAAGATAAATTCAACAAAAAACTCGGAGAATTTACTCTTCAAGATATTTCTGATGGATTATATGCTATCGTAACTGTGAAAATTCCTGAACCACAATTTCAAGGTCAGACGAAAGGAAGATTGGGAAATAGTTATGTAAAAACGCAGATGGATAAAATTATCTATAACTATATTACTGACTTCTTTACAAAACAACCACAAGAATTTGATAGAATATTTGAGAAAATTGAGCTCAGTGCAAGAGCAAGATTAGCAGCAGTGATTGCAAAAGAATCTATTATTAGAAAAAATGTACTTTCAGGAAGTCCACTTCCAGGTAAACTTGCTGATTGTCGTCGTAGAGGAAAAAATGGTACAGAGTTATTTTTAGTGGAAGGAGATTCTGCGTGAGGTACAGCCAAACAAGGACGTGATAGTGAATTTCAAGCAATATTACCACTCAGAGGTAAAGTATTGAATACTGAACAAGCTCATATACAGAAAGTGTTAGCTAATAATGAAGTAAAATCACTTCTGACTGCTATTGGAGCTGGGATGAAAGATGCATTTGACCCAGAACAGATGAGATATGAGAGAATTATTGTGATGACAGATGCTGATGTAGACGGAGCACATATCAAGACATTACTTCTTACGTTCTTCTTCCGTTATATGAGGCCTTTGATTGAACATGGACATCTCTTTATTGCCTGTCCTCCTATTTATAAGATTAGTCAAGGAAAAAAAGAACAATATTTCTATCCACCGATTGAAAGTCCAGATGCTGCTATTATTTTAGGATGATTTGATCCAAATAAGTCATATGAAGTACAGAGATATAAAGGACTTGGAGAAATGAATGCAGAACAATTAGGCGATACAACCATGAATCCTGCTACGAGGATGATGTTCCAAATTACTGTTGATGAAGCAGAAGAAGCAGATAAACTCTTCCGTATTTTGATGTGAGAAGATGTATGACAGAGAAGACAGTTTATTATGACCCATGCAAAAGGAGTAAAAGAGATTGATTTATAAGATTATATTTATTATATTCTATGTATTATTTTAGTTTGTAATGAGCACACTCATGAAAAATCGAATTCGAGCAATTATTGTCATAGTAATTCTTATTGCTTGATATCTTATGTATCACGATAACCAAAACATGCAACAAGCGATAGATGCTCTTGATAAAACAGCAGAAAATACTGTAATTCAACATAATATACCAACTACTACTGTAGAAACTTGAGTAGTCGAAATTATGTCTGGAGATGAAAGTCTTTCAGGTACTCAAGCTCCTGATTTTGTCGATGGTGCAATAGAAGCATCTATTGATGTTGCAGCTCAAACGACTTCTGCTGAATAATACAAAAGATGTCAGAAGATAGTGCAGAAAATATCAGAAAATTGTCATTCCTGTGAAGACAGGAATCTCTCCTAATTGATGACAAAAATATCTTATCCTTCTTAGGAAGGATTTTTTTGTTTGAAAAAACATACACTATTCTGTATAGTTAATCTATGAATGATCTTCAAATAAAAGAATACATTGCTCAACTGAGAGAAATACATCCTGATCTGGTTGTAATCATCTATGGTCCAACAGCAACGGGGAAAAGCGGACTTTCACTTCGTCTGGCTGATCTTTTTGCAAAAGAAAATAATAGAGTTGAAATTATCAGTGCTGATAGTAGACAAGTCTATCGTGGGATGGATATTGGGACTGATAAAATATCTCAAGAAGATCGCAACCGTATTCCTCATTATGCGATTGATCTCGTCGATCCTGATGAAGAATATAGTGCTCATCAACGACAGCAAGATACAAGAAAGTGGATATCTGACATCCATGGACGTAGAAACTTAGCTATGATCGTAGGAGGTACAGGACTGTATATCGATACCATATACAAGAATTTTAATCTTCCTCAAGACGTGAAAGCAAATCGAGAGAGGAGAGCAGAACTTGATGTATTAGAACTTCAAGAACCTGGATATCTATGGAAGTATCTGAAGAGTATCGATCCCGATACTGCAGCAGAGTTTCATCCTCGCAATACCAGATATCTCATCCGTGCGATAGAAATCTATGAACAGACTGGTATCCCCAAGTCAATTATTGCACAAGAACATCCTGTAGATTATCCGTTACTCATGATATCACTATCCAGAGATCGAGATACAACCAAAGCACTCATTAGGGCGAGAGTAGAGGAGATGATAGAGCGTGGACTGATACAAGAAGTACAATGATTGCTTGATCAATGATATAGCTCAGAACTTCAATCTATGAATGGAATAGGGTATAGGCAGACTGTAGAAATTTTGAATTTTGAATGATGAATTATAAATGACTCTTGAATTAAAAATTCAAAATCTAAAATTCAAAATCTCATAGACTCAATCACTCTTGCTTCTGTTCAATATGCCAAAAGACAACGCACCCGATTTCGTAGATACCAAAAAGATGCCCGTGAGCATCCGAAGGAGAAGGTATTTTATTTGGAGATAGAATTGTAATTTAATTGATGATTCTTTTTGTATTGACTTTTGTGTTATTTATTGATATAAATATACTTAATTCAAAAATAAAAAATATGAAAACAAAATTAGTACTAATCATAATAGTGAGTATAGTCATTGTCTTCGTTATACTGCCATTCATCTATCGTATAGTGAAAACGTATTACCAACGAAAAAAGGAACAATCATATCCTGTACATACCAATGGATATCTCTGGAATAAGGCGAAAGAAGATATGTTATCTGGCACCATTAAATGTCGCTATTGTGGAAAGAAATTTACAGTCAAAAAAAGTACTCCATTACATGAAGTATCCAACTTGTATGTTCAAAATATAGCAAATGATTATTTCCATAAAAGCTGTTTTGATGAGTTTCAATATGATTAACCTCTTTGATTTAAAGAGGTTTTTTTATTGGTTTTTTTAGATTATTGATATTATTATCTTTGAGATTTTCTGTTACTTTCTCCCATCCTAACTGTCCACAAGCACTCTTTGCTTTACGACCACGGTTTTCTCTGACGGTAACTTTCACTTTGTAGGATTCGACGATATCACGAAATTTTTTGATACGTTCAGGAGTAGATTCTTCCAGATCAATAGCAGGATTTTCGTTATAGGGAATCATATTCAGATGTCCATTACGATGCTGGAGAAGTTTTCCTAGTTCATGAGCCACTTCTTTGCTGTCATTTTTATCTTTGATCATCACATATTCGAAGAATATCTTGTTTCCTGTTTTCTCTACATATTCATCAAGCAGAGCCATGAGCTTATCCAGAGGATTCACTTTTGCCATGACAGGAATCAGTTGTTCACGGAGTGGTTGATTGGGTGCGTGAAGAGAAAAGGCAAAAGCAACGGGGAGATTATCATCAATAAATTCTCTCAAAGGTTTTAACAATCCAGACGTTGAAATTGTCACTCTCTTACGTGATAGCCCAAGATACTTGGTATCAGTCAGATAATTCACTGTTTCTTTTACATTCGGATAATTCATCAGAGGCTCACCCATACCCATAAAAACGATATTTCTGACTTTATGGAGCGTTCCATCTTCTTTTTTTCAGAGTTTGGTCTTGATGAAATTATTGATATACAACACTTGTCCAAGAATTTCGGTCCAATGAAGATTCTTTTTTAGTCCCATTTTCCCTGTCACACAGAAAATACAACCCACAGCACATCATACTTGTGAAGAGATACAGAGTGTCATACGATTCAGTTCTTGTCCTTCATCATTGGCATCTTCTACTTGGAAGGCATTATTGAATGTCATATCTTCTCTCTTCTGGTGAAAGTGATACATCAGGACACTTTCTACTACTTGACCATCATGAGTTTCGAAGAGAAATTTGCTTGTTTCGTCATCTTCTACAAGTTTGATTTCTTTCAATGGAATAATCTCAAAATGATCATCAAATAGATCTCTGTATTCCTTAGAAATTGTTGTCATCTCCTGAAAATCAATGATAGATTGCTTAAAAATCGCATCAGTGATTTGCTTGATACGATAAGGCTCTATTTTGTGTTCTTTGCGAAAGAGTTCTAAAGCAACTGTATCAAAGAATGAAAACTTTTTATCTGACATTAGTGGATAACACATATAAATATTGGAGGTTATTATACGAATATGCTTCGCTAAAACAATCTCTTCTCTTTTCTTTTTTTAAAACTTGACATTTATATATTAAATAATTATAATTACAATATATTTATTTTGGAATATACTTAAATTATGAGTGAATGATCTTCTCATTCTAAATTAAAAAAAGAAATTTTAAATCTTTCTACTATTGATCCGTGATCTTTAGTAAGAATTTCTCGAAAAAAAGTAAAGTATTTTTGAATTATTGATAATATCAATACTAAGAAAAATTTGTTTGATCTCTTACACCTAGAACCTTCTAATCATTATAATCAAACAGAGCAACATCATAAATCACAATTTACTAATGGAAAAATCATTACTTATCATCCAGAGCATAGGAAAGAACTTATTCATACTTTAGAATCTTTACAAGAAAAAGTTATTCATAAAATAAAAAAAACACTCAAAAATAATGATAAAATATCCCAAGAAGAAAGAACCCATCTGGAAATTTTTTTATCTGAGTTACAAAAAATAAATTATAAGGAAATTATTGCTAGTATCTTACATAAGAGAAAAGTATATTAAATTCTGAATGATGAAAAAATCTGACATCGTGTCAGACTTCTTTTTTTAATTGATCATCAGTACATTAACAATAAGATATCCAGCACCGATAACAAGCATACCGATCAGAGCATAAAATATGGTGTTTCTAATACCTTTCAATGCTCATTCATCATTTGGATTGACTAAGAGTTTATAGGTTTGGAAGATAATAATAGCAAGAATAATAAATCACGATAATCCCATCACCCATTGTATAACATTATAGATGATAGGAATATTAGCATTATTAAGGAATGATCATCAGATTTGAGTAACGGTAACTGCTGCATTATTACGAATCAGTTCTTCTTTACCATACACTCCTTCTACAAGTTGTTTGGCTGCTATCATAATAAACAATCATACCGTAGTAGATAGAATCATTTGTGAAGATTGTTTTTGTATAGTTTCGCTATCAGCTGTGACGAAAGTAAAAACACGAATGAGAAGAATAATAAATAATACTCCCATCATAATATAGAAAGCAATTTTCAATAGTGGCCATAAAATAAGATCATACAATTTTGATACGATTACTATAGTATTAAATGCACCTTCTCACATCTCTCCAGTTCCCAAAATATCTCCATATAGGATATTCCCAATAAATTTAGCAGACATGATAATAATAATACCTACTACTCATCGTGTAAGTAATCAAGATATTTGTCACAGAGCATTTTCATCATCACTAAACATTATCTTATACAATGCTATAAGAGCAAAGAGTACTCATAAAAACACTGCCCCAGGTACGGCAAATCTATCTATCAACATATAGGCAAATGATTTGATTCCAGCTGTTCATAATTCAGCTATTGATCCATCTATTTTATTTTTAAGAGGATCTCTGACATTATCTAATGTCTCATCAAATCTTCCTCCTGATCTTGCAGATACGCCATAAGTAAGTGTAGCCGTAGAATTGGTGATAATCCAGTTATTATAAGCTCAGAGTGTACATTTTACTGTTTGTGTTCAGATATTTTGAGTAGCATTAGCATTGAGTGAAATAGTAAAATCAAGAGTAGTATAAGGGTTTATAGTAAGTGTTCCTATAGGATTGGACTTAAATACTTCAGTAACTCCTATATGACACACAATCCACTTTGCTGGTATAGGTGTTGTCACCGTGGCTGTATCATTCCCATTATTACGAATCTTGATACCAATGGTAGGTTCATCTCCCTGATAAGTTCATGTTCCTCATTGCATAACAAGAGGTTCTAAAGAAAGTTGTACTGACGCAAAACTTGTCCCAATCAGGAACAACGAACTTAGTCAGAACAAAAGTTTTTTTATCATATTATAAGAAGAGCTGATAAAGATGGATATTTATGAGACATTTGTAGTAATAAATTCTTTCTCTTGTGGAGAAGCAAGTATTTTCAATGCGATATGTTGGTTTCCAGCAAACAGCAGTCATTCTCAGACACTTGCAGCGACTAGTCTCTGTTTTTCTGCTTCGGATAATCATATAATTTGTTCCAATGTTTTGACTGAACTGGTTGATTGTTTGAGGAGAACTTGAAGTGCAGAATTTGAAACAATAGGTTTTCCATATTTTGATCTCATAAAATCTTCAATATCTTGTGAAATAGTCGTGATTCCAAGACCATATTTTCTTGCTCTTTTCACAAGTCCAAACAGGAACTCAGCAGAAGTGTCATTTTGGAGCATAATCCAAGCTTCATCACAGACGAGGAATCTCTTTTTCTTCTGAGATCTTACTTTCGTCCAGATAAAATTCAAGACTGAATACATTGCAGGAGTTTTCAATGCATCTTCAAGATCACGAATGGAGAAGACAGTCAGATTACTATTGATATCAACATTCGTATAATTGTTGAAAATCTTGGCAAACGAACCTGTCACATATTTACTTAATCTCACGGCAATATTCTCTGCTCCTGTCGTAGCGAGGAGGACATTATACAGATCACTCATCAGAGGTGGCTGTTTACCTGTATAATCGTCACTATCTAAGGTGATACCTTTGAGTTGATAAGTAGTTTGAAGAGCAGTATCAAGCATTGCTTCTTGTTCGGGAGTTAGTCCACCAATAAGAATATTGATCAATCCAATTAATCCCATAATCTGTCCTCTGAGAAGATCTCCTTTAGAGTAATCTCTATCTTCAATTTTTGGTGGAATATCAAAAGGATTGATAAATTGACTAGAGCCTGTAGAGATATTGATATAAGCTCATCCCACTTTATCAACAAGGGATTGATATTCATTTTCTGGATCAATAACGATAATATCTATATTATTGAGCAAATATCTCAAGATCTCGAGTTTGACCGTAAAAGATTTTCCTGCTCCAGATGTTGCAAGTACTACGCTATTCATATTTGGGAGACTATTATTGAATCTATCAAAAATTACTAATCCACCAGTATGTTGATTGATTCCATAGAGGATACCAGTATTGGCAAGCATATCTTGTGATACAAATGGGAAAGATCCACCAAGAGAAGAAGTGATCGTACTTCTCGTAATTCCTAATTGGTCAATACAAAGAGGCAATGAAGACACAAATCACTCATCCATACGTTGAATAGCTGGTTTTATCCTCATTCCTAGTCAGGCAATTTTTTGTTCAAATTTCTTGCTATTTTCATTAAGTTTTTCTTTCTCTTCGTCATAGAGCACAGTATAAAATCCAGTTTCATAATACCTTTCTTCACGAGTTGCTAATTTTTGTCTAATTTCATCGACATCTCTATATTGAAGTTCAACTTCGGTATCAATCGTAATTCCTTTTCCATAGGCATCATTCATCTCAGACTTCAATTGAGTGGCTTTTTGTTTTAACATCGTCTGCATGGCACTATCATCTTCAGGATAGATATAGAAACTCATATCCCATTTCCCATGAAATCCTAAAATATCTCTTGTCCATAATGCATCGAGATAAGAAGGGTAGGTTTGCATATAATATGATTTTCCATACAGTCCAGATATTTGGAACTGAGGACTTTCTACTTTCCAAAATGATGGAGCAATATGACTTTTGTAATCAGCAAGGACAGAATTATATTGTTTTTCTGTCTCTAATATATATTTACGGAGTTCTTGGGTAATTTTTTTGTCGTTATATTCTTCATCAGGAAGTTCAAGTACATATCTGACCTGATCTTTTAGGGTTTTATTAACGATAATAGGATTATCAGGTATTTTCTCTTTTTTTTGGTCTTTTATATTATTAGTTTTGATACCAAACAATCCGTTAAAAAATTTGTTCAATACACTTTCTTTCTTCTGTGCTGGAGCTGAAACAGTCTCTGTTATAGGTTCTACAATAGCTTCTTGTACTATAGGTTGTTGTTCTTGTACTGAAGGAGAAAACTCTCCAGTGTCTTGTATTACTGTAGGAGGAGTGGGTTGGTTAGATGCTTCGTTCTCTGAAGATAATGGTTCATTACTTGTTACTTCTTCTCCATAAGGAGTTGGAAAATCATAGAGAGGTACTACTGTTATGTTGTCAGACTCTTCTTCTTTTTTTAGTGTACGAACAAATCCACCTCAAGGTATGAGACTTGTATAATTAGTATCGTATACGATATTATTCAGTTGTTCAAGCATAGATAAGTATGGTTCATCATTATTGAATAAAAATATTCAGTTCAATTATACTCTACTCTAACAAAAAACACAATAATTGCTAATCATATCACAAAAAAATGATTTGACATCATAAATATTTAGATATAGCATTGTAATAGCTTATCAATTTACTATTCTCCAAGTAAAGATAATATTTTTTAATTCTCTATCTTTATGCAGATGATAAGAAAAACTACAGCTCAAGTAAAGAATACGAGTACAAGAAAACCTTCATCTACAACTCCACAAAAAAATGATGGACTCAATGTTGAAGAATTTATCAAAAATTTTTGGAACTGACTGGGTGAAAATTGGATGACTTATGTTGGGTTTGTATTAGTCATTCTATGAATAATTCAACTTCGTCAATTTATAGTAGGAATAGCATTTCTTACATTTGGTATACTTCTTATTGCTGGATTCTTTTGAGATATTAACAAAAAATAATGCATACAAATAAATTATCAGCATATTTACTTATCTGATGAACTTCAATAATTTTAATTCTTCTCATAGCATGGTTATTGGGTGCTTTTCATTCTGATCCAAAGATAATAGTACCAAACATTCAAACTAATAAAATTGTAGAACATACTATATCTTTACCTGAATCATGTCAGAATACTCTTGCTTTGATGAATTGTATTATGACTTCTCCATCGTTGAGTGGAGCAAGTGAAAATTTATGACAATCGTATGCTCAACTCATCTCCGAATGGAATGTTATTACCGATCCTCAACAACTTGATGCCACTTGCATGGAACACTACACTTACCTTCTTTCGCTAGAAGATACTACTTATCAACAAGTCATCCAATCATGTCAACAACAATAGCGTTTTATCAACTATAACCGTCATTCTTATGAAACAATCTCTCTTTATAGTTTCCATTCTTTCATTACTTTTTTTATGATGATGTTTGAAAAATACTGAAATCATTGAATGAGATCAAATGAATCCTCCTTCTGAGCAGGTTGAAATATCTGAACAGGCTCAAGCTGAAGCGGATAAGAGAATTACAGGTAATGAAACTTGTGATGCTTATCTTGCTACTATCAAATGTATTGCCCAGAAAGGAGAAGAAGATAATGAATTTACTAAAAACTATACCTCTATCGTAGATTCATTTGCTAATGTTCCTGCTGATCAGCTTCAAGAGACTTGTACTATGCTTTCTACAGCGATTCAAGAACATCCTACTTTACTTCTCTACAATGCAGAATGTAATATGATCAATCCTGATCAAGCATTGCTTGATGCAATCAATGATTCAGCAACTTGAGGAACAAGTATTATTTCTTCTGAAGAACAAGCATCGTTGGACTAATATCCTAAGAGAATATATCTTGCACTAGAATACACTTTTCTATATAGTTTAGTGTATTTTTTTGTTTTATGAAATCACAATATGAGAAAAATAAGCTTAATTGCAAATTATAGAAAATCAATTAATATTAAAGAATGGTTATCTGTACCTTATTATAAAATATACATTTTAAAAAGAGAAAGTATTGAAATATCAAAGAACTTGTCTTCATCTAATCGCATTCAAATTCATAGTTATTCTAATGAAAATGAAATTAAGTGAATTATTAAGAGAATTATAGAAAAAAGCCCTGATGAATATCTTATTCCTTATTTTACATCAGATAGATTATCTAAATATTCTATATATACCAATAATCAATATTCTTCTAATGAAGTAGATTGGAGAACTTTTAGGTATAAAAATAAAATGAATGAGTTTATTGGAATGAATAAAAAGAATCTTTTTATTCCACACGAAAAACTTAGTCAGTATAATTATGATTCTATTTCTAAAGAAATAAATGAAAATATATTTATTATTAAACCAATTAACCTTTCTTCTTCTGCAGGTGCATTTAAAATCACATCGCATCAAGACCGGGAAGACATTAAATCAAAACTATTAAAAACAGACCATATTGTAGAAGAATATTTTTGATGATACCTTCATAGCTTAGATTTCTATTGCGATGGAGAGAAAATATTACTTTTGACTGCAGTCAAAGAAATGCCATTTATTGAAATTCTTGATGAAAAGAGATTATCAAACAGTTTTATGAATACATACTGATCTGAGATAGAAAAACATTTCTTATATTTTTTACCCATTAGATATGATATTCCTACTTCAAAGTTAAGAGATGAGGAATGGAAATTCTTAGAAGAAGTAGGTAAAAAACTTATTTCTATTGGATATAAGTGAATTATTCATTTAGAGTATAAATATGATCCGAATACTAAAAAAGTAGGATTCATTGAACGAGGGGCTCGTTTAGGAGGAGAGAGAGTAAATTATCTTAAAAAAATTAATTATTTTGATATGGCATCTCTATTATATGATATTCATAATGGAGATACTTCTAAACGAAAAAAATATAAATGATCATATATTCTGAAAGATAGTGTAAATGATTTACATTATATCTGAATATATAAAAATTTTATCAAAAAGACAACAATAGGAGAGATTCTTACCAATCATAAAAATTTCTTCAAAGTATCATTTATAGAACATTTAAATCAGTATTTTTATAGTATTGGATTAGAAGTAAAAAATTTACAAATTATAACTACAGGAAATCAAAAAGATTTTTATCCGTCATATGAATGAAAAAGTACATTTAGAATATTTTTTGAGGTTGATGATGAAAATTTCAAAAAATTTACAAAAAAGAAAATAACAATTCTAGAGCAAATTGTGTTTTAATGTATAAATAAATAATGGAAAAATACTTTTTGGTTATAAGAAATGCAAATACTAATGAATTTTTTAAGAATCATGCAAGATGAAAGAGGATAGTTGAATATATAAATAAATTCTTCCCCAATATTATTACTATTCAAGTATGAATAGAAAATTATAAATGAATAGATCAAAATAACATTATTATAGATAATGCAACTATCGATATAAATTCAGTATTCTGAGCTTATTTTTGTTCATCATGATGATCAATCAACTCATTCTGATGATTATATGACCTTATACTATCTTATCATCTTCCATCAAATCTTAATGATTATTCTATAAAGATGAGATCAAAGATATTTCAAGCTATTTTTTTTAAGAAAAATCATATACCACACCCTACATCTTTAATTTTAAAAAATGAAAAAGATTTCTTTGTATGGATAAATAATAATGATAGTTTATGATGACAATCAAAATTTATTTTTAAATTACCTATTTCAAGTGGAGGTATCTGAGTACATTTGTTAGATCTTACGAAAAAAGATCAAATATTTAAAAATAAAGAAAAAATATTTTCTCTAGATCATGATAAAGAGACAAGTGGAGTTCTCATTCAAGAATTTATAACATGAGTTTATTGAAGAGATTATAGATTTATTATAATGCAAGGTGATATAATAATTGTCTATACAAGATATAACGCAAATGATTTTAAGTCGAATTATAAAACCTGATGAACATTTACAACATTTGATCATAAATTACTAAAAAAAGATATTTTTGATCAAATCAATACTATAGTTAAAAAAATATATATTATAACCAATATGCCCTATTTCACAGCAGATTTTCTTATTTCTGAGCTTGATGAAATTATTTTATGTGAGATTAATCCAGTATGAGCATTTGTTGAAGGAACGAACGAGGAGAAAAAGAGTATAGTAAAAAAATATTTAAATGCAGTATATAACCTTAGTTAGAATCATTCATTGGCTTCATAAGCATTAATATATCGATCAATGCACGTTTTTGTGGATAAGTATATTTTTCTAAACCATAAGTTCTAAAATCTCAATCTATGAAATTTTTTTCTTTATTGATTTTGCCATCATCTCCAATAACTTCACTAAAAGCTCCCTTTCCTTGTAGTATCTTTTGATAGAGAATTTTGTCAAATAATGGATTCTGAATTACTTTTTCTCACGTTTTAATATCATCAAATTTTCATGCTATAACTTGATCAAGTCAAATTTTTAATTTCATAAGTTTCTGATAAAAGTCATATCTTGCTTTATCGTCTGGTAGAGAAAGTAAATAATTTTTTAATCTCCTTAATCATCTATAATATATAGTATCTTTTCTATTAGCTCCAGGATTATTCCATGAAGAGTAATATTTTGCTCTCATAGCCCCTTTCAATGCTATATCACATATTTTTTCATTATATTCTTCAATACTTTTATACTTTACTGGATCCTTAACAAGTTTTTGATAGATAACTAATAATTTGTAAGTATCATCGAAAGTATAATTCTCCGCTATAAATGTAGCTAAAAAAGTGAAATTAGGTTGAACTTCAACATCTTCCAGGCTTTTATTTTTTAATTCTTCATTAAGTTTTGCTATTCATTCTTCGATATCTTCATATCCTGCTCCAGGAATTAAAAATCAATGAGATAAATGATTATATCATCTCAACATATGCGTAGCATCTTCATGTCAAAGAATAGTAAATATTTTTGCTATACTATCTTCTTCTTGATCGGCATAAAGACGTTCTTGTTTTGAAAATGATACACTATAATTATTTTTTCATTGTTCTTGTACTTGTTTCCAATTTATCTGTGGATAAAAGTTATTTTTTACAATTTCTGACGCTTTCATGATATCTTGGACTTTCATAGTTCAATCTACATTACTTTTATTAGTTACATATTTTTTTGAGTTATCAAAATGAAAATCCTCAAATGAATCTATAAATTCTTTAAAAACTTTCTGTTCATCATCATCTAATCTTTCTGATTTCTTATTATACTTACTTTGTAAAAAATTTAAACAATCATCTCTTTCTTCTTTTATATCTGTTATTTTTGATCCATAAATATCATTTTGTAAAATATCTATAGTCTCTTGTATAGTACTATAGTCTCTTACAGGTTTCTCTTTAACCTTTACTTCTCCATTATTTCTTTCAAAAACATACTTATCTTTATCTTGTTCTAATTGGATAGATAAATACAAAATATTCATTCTTTTGATATTTTCATCAATTTTATCAATCATCATATTTTTCATATTGATTTCTACAGTAGTATCTTTTGCAATATCAGTTTTTAGATCATTGTATTCTCTTAGTATATTATCAAAGAATACTTCTTTTTCAGTATCTTTATATTGCTCTGTAAGAGTATTATATTTTGAAGAAGTGAATGAAAAATAATCTGACACCTCATTCTTTAAGTAAGTGAGATTTTGTCAAAATAATGAAAGAGATGAAATAGGTTTCTCTAGATATTCTAAACGTTTCATATATAATATCGAAGACATAATATAAGTCTGTTAAATAAATATTATTATTTTAGTATAATTATATTTTTTCTTTTGTCAAAAAAATCTCCATACTTGGAGATTCGTACTGTTTTATATTCTCTTAATCTTTAATTCAATCATCACTGATGATATAAACCAAATCAATGCTCCTATCACGAATACCAATGCGAGTAAAGCACCATAGCCATTGAAAAGCAATCACCAAATACCTGTCTGTATTCCTTCTACTCATAATAACTGAGAAAAGTAGACTAATGATTGATCTCTACCAGTACTTGCCAGTGCAATGAGAATCGTTAATACAAGCGATACAGCAAATCATCATAACAATACTAATCCAATGAATAGTAAGAAAGGATTTCTCATCTGAGCAGCAGTAGCTCCCAGTATTTTTTTCAGTGAGAGAATATCTTCAAATTGTTTCATTTTAAAATAGAGGAGAAGTAAGACAACCGCAACCATCACAATAGAAAATATAATAATCAAAGCAACACTGATATTCTTCAGGAAATAAGAGAAATCCAAAGCTCTCATCACTCTCTGTTCTTGAGCTCTAATAGAAGTACTATCTCAGAGATCTCCTATATTTTCAATGATATCACTATATTTTGGTAAAATTTGAGTAAGTTGATTGTGCTGAGCTTCATTATGGATACTAATATATAATGTAGAAGGTAATTGAGCGTTGATATTGTAGTCTTTAAACTTCTGTACTATGTCAGGAAGTTTCTTTTCTAATGCAGCCACAGCATCTTCTTGTGAAAGATATTGAGCATCGATATTTGCTATTTCTAATTCTCTCATCAGACTTACAATTTTTGCATTTACTACATCTCCTGTTTGATTTTGTGATACATAGAAATACATACCTAATTTATTGGTCAATCCAGTAGATACATCAGTAAGATGAGAACTTAATCCTACTATTAACGTAAGAAAAAGCATCAATAATCCCACAATTACTGTTGAAGCAATATATTGAAGTGGTTTAAAGGTTATTAGTCTTTGTACTTCCTCAGAGAGGAGAGACTTTTTGATGATAGAGAGACGAGACATTATGAGAAATGAGAAATTATAAATTATTTTATTGCAGATTACGAATTACGGATAATAATGAAGAGTAGAGTAGTATATAATTCGCAATGCGTAATCCGTAATTCTTCAATTCATACTATACAAGATTATTATAACGTTGCAAGAGTTTATGAAGTTTTTTTCTTTGTATTATAAGTAGCAATATATGCAGAGAAAATTTTCATTTTACTTTCATAAAAAGAAAGTTTTTTATCATATATTTCAAGATCTTCCTTATTATCATAAAAGAATTGTATCAACTCTTCAGCTTTACGATATTTTTTCTCGAGGAGATAGAGTTCTACCATGTTATAAATAATCTCAGCATCATATCTATGAAGATCGTGAGCACGTTCTATGTGGTATATTCCTTTTTCTCTATTCCCATACCAATACTCAGAAAGAGCATAACATCTCATGATTTCATGATTATCTTTATCAAGTTTTTCCATTGCTTTCAGAAGAAAATCTCTGGCTTGTTTTCGATGGTTTTTTTCCATTTCTAATACTCATTTTACATACAATCCCATAGGATCTTTGTTATCAGTATTGGCATTGAGAAAATCTACTGCCTTACTAGCTTTATTAATTTCTCCTTTTTTGTACTGAATATCAGCAATCATAAGAAGAAGTTCTTCATTTGTTGGATCATTTACAAGAAGACTATTGATATAGTTGATGGCTTCATCATAGTTCCCAGCTTCTACATAATTATTAATAAGATTTGTCTGTTCATCAGCTAAGAATCACATTATTCGATCATTCAAAGTAAAAATACTAACATAATACTATCTATTTTTTTCTTTCAATCAAAAGATATTACCTTCTTTTGTTATGTTCATATGTACAAATAAAAAAAATCATTGATAATATAAAAAAAATACTTTTTCTGATAAAATAAGTAAGTTAGGGTCTAGATATTTTGTATTTTATAACATTTTCTTCTAAAAGTATTGACTTTTCTATAAATATTCTTATACTCCTAATTGTGTGGTGGAGATAAAATAGTTAAAAAAGGGTGTCTTCGTGTGTGGGGGATGCCCTTTTTTGTTGTTGAAAAAAATAAGATAATTATCTAATAAATAAATGTTAATATCTTTTTTTTATCTTGCAACTCCCATTTCTTTCCCTACAATAATTCTTAATTCTTAATTCTTAATTCTTAATTTCAATGTTCCATCTTATCACAGGAAAGCTTATCAACGAACAGGGGAGTATCTATATTAGTAATACTATGATAGGAATACAGACTCAATACAACGGATCAAGAGATTCTGGTACGTTTTTCCTCTATCCGATCATCGACGATCATGCCAAGACGATCAAGTATTATGCCTTCGATACAGCCAGTCAGAAAGAATCATTTTCATCTATCTTAAAAATATCAGGAATCTGACCAAAAATCGCGTATGAAATCGCTTGGACGGACAGCACGAAACTCATGGATGCTATCCAAAACTTCGATCTCGTATTCTTCCAATCGATACCAGGAATCTGACCAAAAACTGCCAAGAAAATACTTGTAGAACTTAAATCTTCATTCTCGGAACAAGACCTTATCAAGATCAACGCCGATGATAAACTTGTAAAAAATATCGTCAAGACTCTTTCTACTATGGGATATGATAAGACAAAAATCATAACAACTCTCGCAAAGTATAAAGAAGAAATCTCACAAGATACGCTATCTGTAGTTCTACAATGGTTGATTCAAAATATGAAGTAATAGATATTCTTCATTGCAATAATAGAGACTTTTCCTTATAGTATAGAGAGAAAAACTATTTTAATGAAAACACAATTTCTTATGCAAAAAATCTGACTGATAGGATCCCCAAACGCAGGAAAATCAACGCTTTTTAATAGACTTATCGGTACTTATCGTGCTATTATTACTGATATTGCTGGTACGACGAGAGATATTATCTGACATGAAACAGTTTTAGATGGAATAGGGCTTGTAGAAGTCCTAGATAGCCCTGGATTAGATGTTGATGAAAATGAACTTCCCTACATTGAAAGGATTATTCATGAATCTGATGTCATCATCATGGTAGTGGATTATAAAGCTGGTCTTAATTCAAAAGATGGAGAGATGATTTCTCTTGTGCGCCGTGCTGGAAAGATCAGTCAGATGATCGTTTTTGTAAATAAATTAGATAAGAAAGCAGATGACAATCAAATTGCTCTTATTGGTAGTGAATATGCTCATCTTGGTATAGATCATATTATTTTTGGAAGTGCTCATCATGGAAAACTTGGAAACCTTCATCACCTCTTTTATAAATTTTTAGGACAAGCAGAGCAAGAACTTGATGAAGACATAAATGAACAAGCAGAAACCGAAGAAGAGATCATTACTGATGATTTTGATGATGATTTAGAATGAGAAGATGAATTATTACTTGATAAAGAAGAGAATCATTATGTAAAAGCTGGGAAAATTCCTATCGCCATCATCGGACGTCCGAATGTAGGAAAATCAACCTTTATCAATCATGTCTCGAATAAAGAACTTTCTAAAGTATCCGAAATTCCATGAACAACACTAGACTATATCTCATCAGAACTCACAATAAAAGATCAAGATTATGTATTGTATGATACGGCTGGGATCAGGAGAAAGGGGAGTATTCATGGACTAGAAAAGATCGCTTTTGATAAAACCTACGGTATGCTGAAGTATTACCAACCCGTTGTGCTATTTTTGATCGATGGAGATGAGGGCGTAACGAAGACTGATCGTGCTCTTATGACTCATATTCTCGATCTCCATCTCCCAACACTCGTAGTCATCAATAAAATTGATTTACTGAATAAGTTACAAAAAGAGAAACTTCTGACTGCCGTGAGAGAACATTTTGGACACCAAGATCGTCTCTTTACGGTCGGTATCAGTGCCAAAGACGGGGAGGGGATTGCTAAAATACGACCTATTGTCATTGATCTGCGAAAACGTAGTCATAATGTCCTCACTACTGGTCAACTCAATAAAATGATCTCGAGAGGTTTCTTGGAAAAACCACCAACATTCCCTCATAATAAAGTAGTTAAAGTCTATTATACTACGCAAGTAAAAACCTACCCACCAATATTTATGTCCTTTATTAATAAAAAAACACATCTTACTCAAGCATTCAAAAACTGGTTAGAAACCATCGTGAGGAAAGGAGGAGGATATGAAGGTATACCATTACACTTCCTGTTTAAAGACAAGAAAATGGATGAAGAAGGATATGCAAAACATCTTGCACAGAGGAAAAAAGCGATCAGAGCAAGACTTAAAAGAACTCCAACTGAAAAAATCGCCATTAGAAAAGCAAAAGCTGAAAAGAATAAAGGAAAATAATAAAAAAAAACTCCATAGTAGTGTGTCACTATACTGTGGAGTTTTTTTTTCTAATTAATGACAATGAAATGAAAAATCAAGAACAAAGGCATCTAGAAGTTCTACTTCATCTGTTTTTATTTCACCAGTATCAAGCACAAAAGATACTTTCACTTTTCAATCTTCAATTTTTAAATCAACAACATCACCAGAGAGGATATCCATAATATCCATATCAAATCATCCTGTGAAGACAACTTTTCACCCTTGATTTTTGTAATATTCTAATCACTTAATGAATGATACAACACTTTCTTCTGAAAGTTTATTTGAGTTATAATTTGCTGTTAGTATTCTATTATTTATATTTAATTCGTTTTTTATATCATCAAGAGATTCCATATTCTTTAATGCATCAACTAAGTCAGTAGAGAGAGTTTTTGAGACTTCCTTTCCATTCTGATTTAAAAAATCATTATTATTTTCTAATACCATATCAAATGAAGTTAAGAGTAAAACATATTGATATAATAACAATAATGATGATAATGTCAAATAAATTAACACTTTTGTTTAGATTTTTTTCTGTTGATTATAAGAGACCAAAATAATATACTAAAAATACTATTTTATATCATCATTTTACTATGCTCACCTCTACTACACCTACTATCGAAGGAAATTCTATCAAAGAATACCTTGGTCTTATCTCATCAGAAGTCATTGTCTGAGCAAATGTAGTCAAAGATATTTTTGCCTGATTAACTGATTTTTTTGGAGGAAGATCAAGTGCGTATGAAAGTGCTCTTATCCAAGGGAAAAACGAAGCGATGGATGAAATTATCCAAAAAGCAAAAAAACTTTGAGCTGACGCGATCGTTGGTATTGATATGGACTATGAAGCAGTAGGAAAAGGATCTATGTTTATGATCAATATTTCTGGTACAGCAGTAAAACTCACAAAATAGTTTTTATCCTCACTATAACTCGACTATGAACAACAATATTCTTATATGGTTAGTAACTATTCCTGTGATATCATTAGCAGGAGTATGGATCGCTTCACTTCGAGGATATCTAGATCCAGAATTTGCTACGAAAGTTTCTCTTACACTTGTGATTTTATTATGAGTAGATCTTCTTGTCTATAAACTCTTCATCAGCAAAGATAAACCTTTTACTGACAAATACTAAGACCATTATGATTGATATAAAAAAATTGGCGAAACTGACTGGAATTCAGCTTTCATCAGATGAACAAGACAAGTTGGGACTACAACTCGAGTCAGTAGTTGGTCTTTTGGAAAAAGTCAAAAACTATGATGTACAATCATCTGATGAATCATGGTATGATCTCATAGGACTGGAAACTATTCCACAGATGAATGGAATACCTGATGGTGATCCAGATCTTATCTTAGAAAATATTGATCATCCTATCGTCGGACACGCTGTCGAAGTCAGAGCTTTTGTAGAATAATATTTTATCTTGTACAAGAAGTCCTATGTCATCCAATCAACGCGAAATAGAAGTAAAATCTCTCCTATGAAGCCAAGAAAACGCTTTTTCTCTTCTAGAAAAAATGAAAAAGCAATATCCTAATTACGAACTTCTTCATGAAGAGAAACAACTCAATCATTACTTTCAAGATGGAGATTTACAAAAGGTATACGATACATTATCCCATCTTCTCGATGATGATCAAAAAAAGAAATTTCAAGAAATGATCATTCATGGCAAAAGTCATTCAGTCAGGACAAGATGGATACATAATAAACCAGGTGTAATCTTAGTCATCAAATCATCATTGAATGAACATAGTGCTCATAATGGAGTATCGAGAATGGAATTTGAGCCAGTATTGGATATGTCGATAGAAGAGCTTGATACTATTTTACTTGATTGTGGATTTGAATATCTCTCAAAATGGTCAAGAGAAAGACAGGAATATAAACTTTCTGATATTCATATATCATTAGATAAAAATGCTGGATATGGATATTTAGCAGAATTTGAGATGGTCATCGATGCTGATGCTGATATCCAATCTGCACAAGAGAAAATTTATGCTATCATGGATCAATTATGAGCAACAGAACTTGATCAAGGAAGATTAGAAAGAATGTTTGCCTATTACAATGAAAATCGACCAGACTATTATGGTACTAACAATGTATTTACAATAGAATAATGCATTCCTTGTCATTGCGAGGAAGAATGACGAAGCAATCCATACTATTTAATTCCTAAAATAAATATCATCATGACTCAACAACATCCTGAATATCAATATCTCAATCTTCTTCAAGATATCTTAGATAACGGTGCTCCAAAAGAACTTTTTCTGACTCCTGAGGTGGCACAACAATACCGTGATCGTAGTGAAGAATTACCATATATCACCTCAGTATTTGGTAGGATGATGAGATTTGATCTTAAACAAGGTTTTCCTCTTTTAACGACGAAGAAAGTATTTTTGAAGGGAATTATAATTGAATTATTATGGCTTATTAAAGGTTCTGGAAATATCAAATATCTTATTGATAATAATGTACATATTTGGGATGAACGAGGATGGAAAAAATATGTAGAAATGAAAAAATTGGAGGGAGAAACAGAATTTATGAATGTAGAAGAATATCTTGAGAAGGTCAAATCAGATGAAATCTTTGCAGAACAATATGCTGATCTCTGACCTGCTTATCCTGTAAATTGGAGACATTTTAAGGGTCATGGAGATCGTGAAGCAGATCAAATTCAATGGGTGATTGATGGATTAAGAAAAAGACCAAATAGAAAATCATATGTCGTATCTGCTTGGCATCCCTGTTATACCTATGAGATGGCGAGAGAAGGGGAGTCTATGGCTTTGCCACCATGTCATACTACTTTCCAATTTAATGTAAATGATAAAGGAGAACTTTCATGTGCTCTCTTCCAAAGGTCAGCAGATATGTTTTTGGGTATTCCTTTCAATATCGCAAGTTACGCACTTCTTACGATGATGATTGCACAAATTACAGGATTAAAATTAGGAGAATTTGTCCATTTTATAGGAGATGCTCATATTTATAGTAACCAATTTGATCAAGTAAAAGAGCAAATAGCGAGAATACCAAAAGAGTTCCCTACTATGAAAATCAATCCTGAGAGAAAAGAAATAGATGAATTTGTTTATGAAGATTTCACGATTGAATGATATGAACCACATGGATTATTAAAAGGTGAAGTAGTCAATATTGGTGGATTTTAGTTTTACCATGAAAATAAATATGTCTAAAAGAACCAACTACATCTCCCGAGATGATTACTTTATGGGGGTAGCTCTGTTATCAGCACAGAGGAGTAAAGATCCACTGACGCAGGTTGGAGCTTGTTTAGTAAATCATGAAAATGTAATAGTAGGAACAGGATACAATGGATTGCCCAAATGATGTAGTGATGATGATTTCCCTCGAGATAAACATACGACTGATATGCTTCAGAATAAGCACAGTTATGTCGTCCATGCTGAAGTCAATGCTATACTCAATGCCAACGCGAGCACAAAGTGAACTACACTTTATGTCTGACTTTTCCCTTGTAATGAATGTGCAAAAATTCTGATCCAAGCAGGAATAAAAAAAATAGTATATCTTTCTGACTCCAAATCAGGGAGAGACGACAATGTCGCGTCTAAGCGTATGCTTGATAGTGCTTGAATCTCTTATCAACAGTATGATCCAAGCCAAGATTCTCTGACGATAGAGTATAAATAAATTAAAAATTAAGAATGAAAAATTATTTTCCTAGTAACTAAGAACTAACATTTAGTAACTCAATTTATTCCATACATCAATTATGAACAAAACTCTCAAAACACTCTCTCTTCTCTTGCTTCTGTCAGGATTATTTCTTTTTTCATCTGTCTGAGCACAATCTCTAGAGAAAACTCTTATTCAGTTTACCAAAGAATATGGGATATATTCTTATAATTATAATAGTGGAGATATTATCCTTTTTTATCCTCGTAAAGGACTTTCTACTGAATTTACGACCAAAGGGACAAGTGCGAAATATCTCACAACGTTAAAAGAACAATGTGTTGCTATCAATGGATTTTATTTTGGAAAGGGTAATAATGGTGAGAATTTCCAACCAGCCTGACCTTTGACACGTTATGTTGGACTATGAAAAGATCCCATAGTTATTCCATCTGATACCAATCCTGCTGATGATGTGAATCTCCAAAACCAAATATTCTATAATAGTATAAATAATCAAGTTTCTATGAACAAATTCATCACTCTTGCTAAGGGAGTATCATTTTATGCTGGTCCGATGATCATCACTGATGGTATTGCAAATCCTGATTTAACGAAAAAAATTTCTCATCGATCAACGAAACATTATAGAACATTCTTAATCCAAGATGAAAAGAATAAAGCAGTACGAGGGATTACAACTGAAAAGGTATCATTACCAGAATTAGCCATAGCACTCAATACTATCTTTAAAAATAAAAAAATAAATGTCGTGAATCTTGATGGATGATCATCAACCTCATTCTCTTCAGATAAAATATCATATAATGCTTCTAAAGCACTTCCTTCATTTTTCCATAGTTGTAAGTAAAACATTTTTGGACTGATAACTCTTAACTTCACTAATTTTCCCTTGCAACTAAATCTGATAATCAGTATGATAAAGTCAGTGTAATCTGGACTATCACTACAGTCAGATTTTTTATTTTTCTACACTCAAACAAACTTATGGCAAAAGACGAAATCCCACTAAAAAATGTGAGAAACGTAGGTATTATTGCGCATATTGATGCTGGTAAAACTACTACTACAGAACGTATTCTTTACTATACAGGTAAAAATCATAAAATAGGAGAAGTACATGAAGGTGCTGCAACTATGGACTGGATGGAGCAAGAGCAAGAGAGAGGTATTACAATCACCTCTGCTGCAACAACTTGTTTCTGGAAAGATCATCGTATCAACATTATCGATACTCCAGGTCACGTAGACTTCACCATTGAAGTAGAAAGATCGATGAGAGTTCTTGATGGAGCTGTTACTGTTTTCTCTTCTTCTGATGGAGTACAACCTCAGACAGAAACCGTATGGAGACAAGGAGATAAATATCATGTGCCTCGTATGTGTTTTGTGAACAAAATCGATAAAATCGGTGCTAATTTTGCTATGTGTATCGAAAGTATCAAATCTAGACTTTCTGATAAAGCTATCGCAATTCAATTTCCCTACGGGGAATCTGATGAATTCAAAGGTATTGTAAATCTTCCAAATATGAAGTATTATACCTTCGAAGGAGCAAACGGAGAACAACAAGTAGAACATGATATCCCAGCTGATGTACTTGATAAAGCAAAAGAGATGAGAGAAGCTCTTGTCGACGCTGTTTCTGTATTTGATGATGATCTTGCTATGAAATATCTCGAAGGAGAAGAAATATCTGAAGCAGAAATCAAAGCTGCGCTAAGAAAAGCAGTCTGTGCAAATTCACTCTATCCAGTATTGGTAGGTTCTTCATTAAAAAATGCAGGAGTACAACTCATGATTGATGCAGCTTGTGATTATCTTCCATCTCCTATCGACGTAGGAGCAGTAAAAGGTATCAATCCTGACAACGAAGATGAAGTTCTGACAAGAGAACCAGACGCTAAGGCTCCAGCTTCAGCTCTTGCTTTCAAAATCATGGCCGATCCATTTGTAGGTACCCTTACCTTCGTAAGAGTCTATTCTGGTACTATCAAGTCAGGAGATGCAATCTTCAATGCCTCAACCGGTAAAAAAGAGAGAGTAGGACGTCTTCTTCTGATGCATGCAAACAAGAAAGAAGAAATTGATGAAATCTCAGCAGGACATATCTGTGCCTTCCTTGGACTGAAAGAAACAAAAACTGGTAACACTCTTTGTGATCCAAATAATCCTATCGTTCTTGAAAAGATTGATTATCCAGATCCAGTTATCCAACTTTCTGTAGAGCCTAAGACAAAGAATGACCAAGAAAAGATGGGTATTGGATTGAACAAACTTGCTTCTGAAGATCCATCGTTCAAATACTATACTGATCCTGAGACAAATCAAACGATCATTGCAGGTATGGGAGAACTTCATCTTGAAATTCTTGTCGATAGATTGAAGAGAGAACATAAAGTAGAAGTAAATACAGGACAACCTCAAGTAGCCTATAGAGAAGCTATCACATCTACCGCTCAAGGAGTTGGAGTATTCAAAAGACAATCTGGAGGACGTGGACAATACGGACACGTTGAGATGAGAATTGAACCTATCACTCCTACTGAAGAAAATGGAGGATATATCTTCAAAGATGAAATTACTGGAGGTATCATCCCAAGAGAATTTATCCCAGCTATCGATAAAGGATCAAAAGAAGTGATGGCTCAAGGAATTCTCGCTGGATATCCTATCATCAACGTACAAGTGGCTCCATACCATGGATCATACCACGATGTGGATTCGTCTGAAGTTGCCTTCAAAGTAGCTACGTATAGAGCATTCAAAGATGCATTTATGAAAGCTAATCCTATCCTTCTAGAACCTATCATGGATGTAGAAGTCGTATCTCCAGAACAATATGTCGGAGATGTGATGGGAGATATTTCTTCAAGAAGAGGAATGATCCAAGGACAAGAGAATAGAGGACAGTTGACAGTAGTTAACGCTAAAATTCCATTGTCTGAGATGTTCGGATACTCTACAGATTTGAGATCAGCTACTCAAGGAAGAGCATCATACTCTATGCACTTCGCGAGTTATGAACAAGTACCAAAAAATGTTGCTGATAAAATTATCACTGACAGAGCTGGTAAAGTGAAAGGAATGGGAGACGAAGAATAGTCTTCTCTCTTTCTATAATATATATCTTAAAAAAACTCCTTACCTGACACGGTGGGAGTTTTTTAATTGATAAATATTTATTTCTCTTGAATCACTTGCTGTACTCCATCTTTATACCATTCTTCACATTCTATATTTATCACAGTATCTTCATCGCCATTTAATTGAAGCCTCATATCATGAGCTAGTTGTGTAGTATAATTATCAAAATAATCATCTAATGGTCCGTCTACATTACCATTATAATACATTTTATATCTACTGAGTTTCTTATCATTTCCTATAGTAATCAAACATCTTCATAATAGAGTACCATGTTCATCTCTTAAATAATATACTCATTTATTTACATCTATCGTATTGCTAATAGCAGAATAATAATTTCATACCGTCGAATAAAAACTCAAACAACTTCAATCAACCCGATTTCACATCATCAATGATTTGAGAGGATTTAATTCTCTTTCTATAATGACCTTATTTACCTTCTTTGATTTATATGTTTGAAATAGTCATTGTATCTCATCTATTTGGAGTTTAAGATCAGCAAACAGACTTTCATTCTTTTCTTTTAAGCCACTAGACTCTTTCTTTATAATAGTATTATAATATTCAACTAGTGATCAAGGTGATGAAAACTCTATAATAAAATCATATCATAATTCATTAAACTCATTAATCTTGTTCTTTGCTATTTCCATATGATTATGAAGACGAATTTTTATATTTTCTTTTCAATCATCCTCTCAATGTTTATCATCAACGATAAATTCTTGTCTATTGTTTGATAGTCGTATTTTTTGTTGTTCATCATTAAGATTGTTTTCTAACCAGTTTTTATTCTTAGGAGTATCATATTGATTCATATCCTCTATAACATCAAACTTTCAAAGAAGATAATTCATCAATAATTTATTAATTTGATGTTTATTATATTCTGGATTCCACGACATCTTACATACCTCTAAGAAATCATTATTTTCATATTTTTTAGCATCAATAGAATTAAAATCAATATTAGAGGATTCTGCATATGTTAGATTGCTTTGTATATGATAGAGTAGTGCAGTTTTGAGTTTATGATGATAAACTCTATCAATATATACTATAAGATTTTCCATCAATAATTTTTCCAATCATTGTTCATTATTATATTGTAATAATTTATCAAAAGTACTACAATTCTTTTGTATATTTTTTTGATCTACTCCATTGAGTTGTAATATTTTTATAAAATTTTCCCTTAGTTTATCTTGCTGTATCACTCACTCCTTATATCTAAAATCATCTAATGTCTTAAACTGATCTAATGAAATATCAAGATCAAAATATTGTATAGTAGATAACATTTCGACCATTTTGATAAGATGTTTAGGTTTATATTGGAGGTAATATTCAAATAATTGCCTGCTATTCTTTGAAGTCGTATCAAAATTACTTTCAAATAATATCCTTATATTATCTTTTGACGGGAATATTATTTTTTCCAAATAATTTTGAATTTGTTCTTGATGATTCATACTATCAAATAATTTTCTAATAAGAGTTAGATTTTTCTGTTTTCATAATTGAAGAAAAGAAATAATATATCTCTTTAAAGATAATTCTTTAAATTTTTGTGCTGTTTTTATTTCATAAAGATTAAATATATAATCTATACTTGTTTTATCTCAATAACTCATTATATCAACAGCTTCTGTTTTACTACATAATTCTTTAAACTCTTCTATCGTTTTACATAAGTTAATAATTCTTTTAACATTAGCATCATCTGCATATAGCATCATATTTACAAACTCACTATTTTTACATAAGTGTTGAAAATCTTCTATATTTTTACACAATAAAACAATATATTCCAAACTTATTGAGTTTCAATTATATAATACATGTAAAATATTATCTTCAGTACATAATCATATAAACTCTTCTATCGTTTTACATAATCATACTAAATAACGTATATTAAGTTCTTGTCAACGCTCACCTTCTTCATCACCACATAATATATCCCTAATATCATTACTTTTACACAGTATCTCAAATTCTTCTGTATTTCTACATAATCAAACAAAAGATTTTAATAATTCATAGGAAATATCAATAGCATGTTTTTTACATAAATCAATATATCATTGCATATCATAAAGAGTATTTTTTATTTCTTTAAAATGATCTGAAGAGATTTTATAATCTACTATACCATCTTTTTTATCTTTATCAAAAAGAGAAGATATTTCATCTCTTATATAATCTTTATGATGAGAAGATGCTAATTTTTTCACCGCATCTCTAGGAATATTCTGTAATGTTCATAATGATAACTTTCACATCATTTACCAGTCAAGTATAAATACTTCTATTTTCTGACTTCCATCTCCCTAATAAGCATTCTCTCTTTGCTGGCACTAGCAAATTCTACACAAGAGAGGAGAAACAGAGCTTGAATCGTTGCTTGCGCTTGAGGAGCGAGCGTCTCATCATCCAACATCGTCAGATATTCTGTTTGTAAATTATCGATATATGCTATGAAATCTTCTTGATTTGAGATCAAATGTTCTAGTCTATAGCTATGAAGATTAACAACAAATTCTTGACAATCGGCTACCAAAAAATCTGACCAATCACGGTGATCGTAGTCCAAGAGAGTAGTAATCTGTGTTACAAGAAGTTCTTTATCGTCGGTATGGTGAGACATGAGGAAAGATGATATAAGACAAAGGAGACTTTGTAAAATAGGGTGTCATTGCGAGCGTAATGCAATGAAGCAAAGCAATCCATAGTTGGATCGCCACACTCCGATATAATTTTATATATACTATAATCGGAGTTTGCGATGACAATTCATAATTTCTTTACTATCCAAGATGATATTCTGAAATCTTTGTTTTTTGTTTAATATAATCTCTGAGTGACTCATCATGCGTAATAAACATAATCGTATGTCCCATATCATTAAGCTGAATGAGAATATCAGCAATTTTACGACTTTGTTCTGGATCAAGATTTCCTGTCGGTTCATCTGCAATCACAAACTCAGGTTTATGAACAATCGCTCTAGCAATCGCAACTAATTGTTGTTCTCCACCGCTGAGTTTATCAGCTCTCATGTCAGCATATGCAGTCAGATCTACTACTTTCAAAACTTGATCAATCGTTTGATTTTTCAACGTCAACGGCATACCAATCAATCCTAGAGGTAAAGCAACGTTTTCTCTGACTGTTTTTCGAGGTATGAGTTTATAATCTTGGAAGATAATTCCAATTTTACGTCTGAGTGCCTGTATTTCGTTAGCAGAAAATCTCGACATATCTTCTTGTCTATGGAAGAGCATTTTCTTCGCTACTGGATATTGACCTGTAAGAAGCTTACTCAATGAAGTTTTACCTGCTCCAGATTTTCCAGTAATGACACAAAAATCATGCTTGTACAATCCGAAATTAAATTTAAAGAATACCATAGAAGGAGAGCCTGGATATCCCCATGTAAGATCTTTAGCATGAAGAAGAAGGTCATGAGGTTGACGAGGTGATGATTGCATTAGTAATAGTTATAAGGTTGTAAAGTTTGTAAGGTTCATAAAGTCAATTTCTAATTGATAATTTTTTGCCACTCTTATTCTATCCTTTTTTTTCTATTATTCAAAAAAAACTTATTTTTCGCTTCACTTATATTTGACAATTTGAGTTTCACTTGTAATTTATAGTAATATACATATATTTTGTGAGACATTCTTATATACTCTTACACTTTATAAACTTTCTTATTCACCACATGAATATCTCTGAATTGATCAATAATATCAATAATGCTACTGATTTAAAATCATTGGAACAAGCTTTTGAGACTGCATTAGGAAAAAAAGGACGACTTCCAGCACAATTTGCAACATTTAAAGATCTCTCACCAGAAGACAAAAAGAAAGTAGGAGGAGAATTGGCAGAGGCAAAACAACAACTTTCTGACGCATATGAAGCAAAACTCGACGTATTAAAGACAGCATATATCAACGAACAACTCGAACACGATATCATTGATATTACCACACCTTATATTCATCATCACAAATGATCATATTCACTCCTTACTTACACTCGTAGAAAAATCGAAGAAATCTGTCAGAATATGGGATTTCGTATCGAATATGGTCACGATATGGTCACGAAGTTTGAAAATTTTATCTCTCTGAATATTCCTCTCAGCCATCCAGCAACAGAAATGCATGATACGTTCTTCTTAGAAGATAAAGATGAAACATGAGAAAACTATGTATTGAGGACACATACTACTGCTATGGATAATGATATGATAAAGGAATTCTGAGTTCCTTGTAAAATCATCATCCCATCCAAAGTTTACAGATATGAAGCAACCGATGCTTCTCATGATACCACTTTCTATCAGTTAGAATGAACTGTTATTGATAAAAATATGTCAATTGCTCATTTCAAAGATTTTATTCAAAGATTACTAAGTGCTATCTTAGAAACAGAGATTACGGTCAGGATGAGACCTGGATATTTTCCTTTTGTAGAGCCAGGATTTGAAATTGATGCTTCTTGTCCTATCTGTCATGGAAATGGATGTTCATTATGTAAGAAAACGGGATGGATTGAAATCATGGGAGCAGGAATGCTTCATCCAAGAGTACTTGAACAAGCAGATATAGACTCTAAAGAATATAGTGGATTTGCATTTGGTATGGGTATCAATAGATTAGTTGCAGTAAAATATCGTATCAAAGATATAAGATTATTTACTAATGGAGACTTAAGATTTAGTAGATCATTTGATCAGCCTTTGTAAGAGTAGAAAAAGTAAAAGAGATAAAAAGAATAACAAATAATATAAAAAAGAAACTAGGAACCAAGAACTAGGAACGTAATTCAATATCAATCCCAACAACTAATACCTACAAACCAACAACTAATCTTTCCTTGATTTCAAAACATACAATCACTATACTATCACAATAGCTTATTTTAATTATCTTAGTATTTACTCTGATATGACTACATTACTCAATATATTACTTATTGTATCAGGTATCGTGTTTGCGACAGCCGTTATGTTAATGTCGCCGAAATGATGACTAGGATTTAGTTTAGGAGGAATAAATTCCACTAATGAATATGGTTCTAAAAAATCTTTAGAACACTATATTACAAGAGTAGCATATATTTCTGGACTAGTCTTTGTTGTTGTTTGTGTTTTATATCCATATCTACATGGCTAATCTTCCCAGGTTACTCCATTGGAATAAGATTTTTTTCATTCTCCTTAGTTGTAGTATAATTGCTCGATGAGTACTCACTGCAGTAGTATGATATCAATATATCAATTTTTCTTCTACAAAAGAAATTAATAAATGAGGTACATTTGTAGAAGCCATTACTGATCCTATTTCTTATCTTCCTTATCGAGGAGATCACGAAAAAAACCAATTTTATCAGACACTCTTATTTCCAGGCTGTGAATGATGACTTTCGGGAACACTTTGTAATATACAGACTAAGGACAACAAAGTATATCGTGTTACTATCAATCCTGACTTAGAATGGTCAGATGGTACTCCTTTTACTATTGATGATGTTATCTTCAGTTATCAAGATATTATTGTGAGTAATTTTTGGGATCAGCCATATCTCAGTAAATATCAAGATATTGTTATATCAACAACAGAAGATGAACCAGATGTATTGATAGTAACATTTCCAAGTGCATCAGAATATAATAGAAGCTTCTTTCAATTTCCTATTATTCCTCTTCATATTATACAAGATTATACTCTCAAAGATTATGTTACCAATTTTGCACTCAATCCTGTAACTCTCTGATGTGCAAAATTACAAAATAGCAAAGATGAAGATAGTATTATATTTAATCTCACTACTTGTTCAGATACTAATATCAATTATTATCAGATTAAATCATTTTCATCACTTGAAGATCTCCAAAAAAGTGTAGTAAAAAATAATTCTATGGTAGGATTTTATTATGGAAATATTGAATCTGACCAATATCGTCTCTTGGAGATACAGGATAACAATTATATGAGTCTCTTTTTTAATACAAAATCTACTAAACTTACTCCAAGAATTCAAAGATCTATCGGTGGGTTTATCAATTATCATCTTTGGCAAAAAGAACACACTGGATATCTTGGTCAATACGATGGTCTTTTCAATCAATATGTCACTACAGGAGGCAATCTAGTCAATTATATAGAAGAAAAAAATCCATATCTGACGTATGACAAGTCCTTACTTGAACAAGGAGGTGTAAAAGTATTGCCAAATATCTTTACCATTGATTGGGCAAAAAGAAAATATGCTTTTTATCTCGATCAGACTTCTGAACAAGAATATAGTTTTACTATTGAGACTACCGATCCAGTTACCAATATTAAGGGAACTTCTAATAAATCTGCTCGTGGATTAGTCATCAAATCAGAAAACAACAACAAAAAGCATACCATTACCTTTACCATTTGAGCAGATCAACAAGTACAAGAAGGTTTGAATACGTTTACTATTAATGGTACAATATTAGGAAAATCTCAACAAGTAGCAAGTATTGATCTTTATTTTCTATGAAGAACTTCAACTCAAACAGGAGATAATAACATTAATAAAATAAAAATTATTACTCTTGATAACAAAATTTCAAATTATATTAGAGTGCAACTGCAAAATGTCTTTGAAGATAATAATGTACAACATCTTTTTGAATTTGTTGTCTATAATAACCCAGAAAATTTTCTAGAAGCCATTAAGATAAAAGATTATGATATGGTACTCACCAGTATGCAAATTAGAGGACTAGACGATATCTATCGTATTCTATCTTCCAGCAATCTTGAGATTAATCCATCTGGATACAATAATCCAGTACTTAATCAATTTTTGCTCGACAATAATAGAAATCAGGCTCGTAATATTATAGCTTCAGATATGCCATTCTTTATAGTAGGTCAATTGATGAAACCATATTGGCTTCGTAATGATATCGCTTTCGATTATGATGGAGTATATACAGAATCAACATTAAGAAATATTATTTTACAACATATCAGTTTAGTGTCTCGTTCATCTTTACAAGCCCGCAAACTCTTCAATAGAGAAAATTTCTTCAATTTCTTATCTACACAAAAAATAATAAATACTGACATCGTTTCTATCTCATCTGAAAATAGTAGTGAATCTGAAATTGTCGAGGAAGAAACATCATCATGAGATACTCAAGTTCAGGACATTCTATTAGAACCAACTGAGGGAGCACAAGAATAACTTTTAGATAATAGCATTACTTTCATCATTATGTGATTCTTAGAACATCTTTTCACTCTGGATACACTTTTCTTGGTTATTATTTTCGTAATTAGTATCTCATTACACGAATATGCTCATGCTTGGATGGCAAATAGACTTTGAGATCCTACACCTCGCAATCAAGGAAGACTCACCCCAAATCCACTAGCACATATTGATCCAGTAGGTTTTATTCTTATCTTCTTACTATGATTTGGTTGGGGTAGAGCAGTACAATACAACCCTCACTATCTCAAAAATCCTCTCTGGGATGAGCTTAAAATAGCTCTTGCCTGACCAGCAATGAACATCTTACTTAGTATTGGAGCTATTCTTATCTTGATAATATATCAACTTATTGTAGGAGCAGGACAAGATATTGTGATAGCATTTTGGATGCAATTCGCATTTCTCAATATTGCACTTGCTGTTTTCAATATGATCCCTATGCCGCCACTCGATGGATATAGAGTTATCAAAGTCTTTGCACCTCGTCTTATGACCAAAGTAGAACAATATGGACAGTATCTTATTCTTATCTTTGTATTTATCTTCGTACGATGACCAGGATCAGGATTATTACGTGAATATATCGTCGGTGTCTCTCAATTCATCTTTACTATTCTCTTCACCATCATTTCCTATCCATTGAGTTTACTATAAAATATAGTTCCAAAAAATATGTCACCCTGCATTAACTCGAGGAACGAGAGGAGTTATACGAAGGGTCCAGTTCATCATATACTGGATTCCTCGACAAGATCGGAATAACGAAAAAAAACTAATCTACTGTCACAAATTTCACCTCAAGATCATCTCGCTGTCATATGGAGATGATTTTTTCCTTAAAGATATCAAGAGAGTATTCTCAGATAGAAGTTCTCCTCAATGATGTCAAAATAGCATCTCCACCAATCTGTGTCCCTATCCGATGACCAATCGATCTAATATAAGCTCATGATCACACATGAAGTCTAAGTTTCAACAGAGGAAACTGATAGTCTATCACTTTGTATCCGTAAACTGTCATGGGTACGGTCAGAAACATAGGGTTTCACTCTCTTGCATATTCATAGAGTTTTTTCCCATCAAATTTCTTTGCAGAAAAAGGAGTCAAAGGTAAATTTGGAGTACCAATGAGTGAATTCAAAATTTCTTGTATCTGACTCAGTGGAGGTATATCCTCATAAGTGGTTGGATCAATATCATGAATCTCTTTTCGATAATCCAGATCCCAAGTATCAGAAGAGCGAGAAAAGTCGATTGTCGTTTCATACGTCTTATCAGATCAAGTCAGAGAGTGGAGCTGTTTGGTATCCTTATCCGTCGCAGCGATGAGTAACCCTGTCGCCATGGGATCTAAGGTTCCTGCATGTCAGATCTTTATCTTTGGTGGTTTTTTTCCTGCTTGTTTATCTTCATCACTGATTGCATCTCGAGCTGGCTGTCTGAGATGTTTTTTTACTGCACTAATAGCATCATGAGAGGTAATACCAGATGGTTTATCGATGAGAAGGAGCATAATTAAAAGTAGTGAGTTATGAGTTGAAAATGATAAGGTAATTAAATATAATTATATTCCATTCAATCTCAAGAATTTCATTTATAAAATATATATGTCTATCCAAATCCACCCATCACGATATCAGCACCTGCAATCTGAATTTGAACAACCATATTTCAGTCAGATTAAAGATTTTTTACATTCAGAAAAAGAACAAGGCAGGACAATTTACCCATCAGGAGCCAATATCTTCAAAGCCTTCGATCTGACGCCATTCGATGATGTGAAAGTCGTGATTCTTGGACAAGATCCCTATCACGGACAAGGGCAAGCCATGGGATTATCATTTTCTGTACCTGATGGAGTAGCATTACCTCCGAGTTTGAGGAATATCTACAAAGAACTTCATGATGAAGGATTTGCCAATTACCAATCATGATCTCCACTGATTCAAAACGAAAAAATATCTTGAGACCTGACCAGACGAGCAGAGCAGTGAGTATTATTACTGAACAGTATTCTTACCGTCAGAGCCAATGAAGCTGCATCTCATAGCAAGATAGGGCGACAACAATTTACTGATGCAGTCATACAAAACATATCAGAACAGAAAGAATGAGTGGTATTTCTTCTTCGAGGATCCTATGCACAAAGTAAGAGAGTACTCATTGATACCAGCAAACATAAGATATTAGAAACCGTCCATCCTTCACCCCTTTCTGCTCATCGTGGATGGTTCTGATGTAATCATTTTAGATTAAGTAATGAATATCTTGAATCTGTACAGAAAGAACGTATTATACGATAACTTTATAACCTTCCAATCTTATGAACCTTCCAACTCACTGATCATTCTCATCTATAGTGAGCAAACTGAAACAACAACTCAACAAAATCCAACCTAACGAACCATTTGACGAAGAAGAAGTCAGAGAGATGCTTTTTGATGCTATTTTCACCAAGATTTCTGATAAAGAT
>CAYWIJ010000007.1:50430-54980 GCA_964458335.1 uncultured Candidatus Peribacteria bacterium
CGATCTTGACCATGTATTCTCATGAAAAAATCAAGAACTTCTCGAACAAGGAAAACTCTCTGAATCAGACATTCTCGATCTTATCGAACAAAAAATCCCTCAATTCAATCAGATTATGAAGGATCTCTCTAAAGAAATTTATGAAGAATATTTGTATCAAGAATAGTATATTCTATCTCAACTGGTTCACCAACCCCAAAACCTTATGCTTTTCATCTGCATTCAATGATTTGAGTGCATTTTTTTGTAAGGTATGGAGATAGGGAACAAGCACTTGTTTCGCTACTTTCGTACGAACAGAGGCATCATGTTCTCCCAATTCTTTTTCTCGCCAAAGTTGTCGTTCATTATATTCTTCAAGCTCATGATCTGCATGGTGATAATGGATGAGTACCAAAAATTCTCTTACCATCTCTATCCACCTTCCATCAATATCGATAGTTTTCCAAAAATCTTCTGCCAACAATGCTCACAAAAGAAGTTCTTTCTGACTCGTACGTTGTTCTGATTCCTGACTGGTTTGAGCTTGCTGATCTTGTCTTGGTCTGAATACCCTTTTTTCAGTTTTTACATACTGACGATATTGCGACATCACCAGAGCCACATCCATACGTACAAGCTGAGATATTTGCTCCAAAAACAAGTTTTGTGTACTCATGGTTTTGCTTGCATAGATGAGATCAAACAATCCCTGCAACATTTTCTGTCTCTCCACAGGATTATTGAGATTATAGATATTCGTATAATAATTCATCGCCCAGAGGAATCCATCTTGCGCATTTGCAATTAATGACTGTACTTGTTCTGGTGCCTGTGGATTATTACGAACAAGTTCATCAATATCTTTTACCTTTGTCATCGCGCCTCTTACCTGCGTAGCTGGGAGGGAAGTATGACCGTGGCGATCCACTTCACTATGGATTGTTTCGTTCCTCACAATGACATTTAAATCAATAATTTTTGGATAAACACCTTGTGCATAAGCAATAGCCAATCATCTCAATGTTGCTTGAACACCAGCACTATCAGTATCAAATAAGCAAACAATATTATCATGATATCTCTGAAGTGTCGTCATGTGTGATTCGGTGAGAGAAGTTCCACACGTTGCAACTCCAATATCCAACCCCGCTGCTTGTAAAGCAATCACATCAAAATATCCTTCAACAATAATAATCGCTTGATGGTCTTTTACTCCCCTTTTGAGATGATCAAGTCCATAGAGTACTTTGGATTTATCATAGATAATACTCTCTGGACTATTCAGGTATTTGGGTTCTTGTCCTGCTTGTAAAGCCCTTGCTCAGAATGCAATAATATTTCCTAACTGGTCTCTAATCGGAATAATCAGGCGATCACGGAAAAACGAATACATTTCATTCTGTCCTTGTTTCACTAATCCTATACTGACCAAATCATCGATTGAAAATCCATGCTGTTGGAAATAAGAAAAGAGAGATTGACTCTGACTCGGTGCGTATCACAATCCTAATTGTTTGATGAGTTGGTCGGACAGTGCACGATTGTTCTGAAGATACGACAAGGCAAATGATCCATTCTCTTCATATAACTGTCAGACAAAAAATTCTTGTGCTAATTTTGTAATTCTTTTCGCTTTCTCTTTCTCCGTTTTATATTCGGGTGAAGATTGTCGCTTATTCTCAAAATCACTCATATCAATACGTTCCTGTTCTGCAAGTAATCTCACTGCATCACTATAGTCTACTCTCTCTATCTCCATCATAAAACTAATCGCACTACCTCATTTTCCACATCAGAAACATTTATAAATCTGCTTAGTGGGTGAGACAAGAAATGACGGAGATTTTTCGCTATGAAAAGGACACAATCATGAATAATTACTTCATGCCTTCTTTAAAGATACGTAACGCCCGATAAGCGACACGATATCAAGATGTGATAGAATATGATCAGAGAGAGCAGACAGAACAGTTTAAAGTTAAAAGTTAAAAGTGTAGAGTTATCGGTTTTCTTATTGCTTAACGCTATAAGTTATTCTTGTCTACTATAACCATTTACCTCATCATAGTCAATATCTTGAGAAAAACAAACATCCTTCTATCAAACACCTAATAATTCTTATTACATCTTTCTTTCTCCGTAAAACATTTGCAATATTTTTTATTTTTCATATAATAAGATATTGAATATTTATTTTTCTAGCCTCAAATGAAAGAAAAGTTAATACAAAATCTGAAGATGTTTATTGTAGGAGTTGTCTTACTTATGATCAGTTTCACGTATATTAAGTGACATCCAGGAGAATGGAATTCTTTCATACCATCCCTTCAGATGTTATACTACAAGGGTCAAACATTTTTCTATCAAGTTCTTGGTAAAGATGTTAAAAGTCTCGAAATTAAACAACAATTTAACAAAATATATACTGAACTTTCCTATCTTGCAGAATCAAGTGAATGTGCAGATCCTGATCTTATAGAACAAATAAAAAAACAACAAGAACTTTTCAAGAATATGGATACAACTACTATGGAAATAGAGCAATATAGTGCGATCAGTACTGCTCAAGAATTAAAACAACAGATAGAAGAGCAGTGTGCGTTTATTCCTGGAACATGACCAACCACAAGTGATACGGTAGAATGACCTACGACAGGAGATAATCAAGAATAGTTAATCCCACAAATCCCCATCGCAGGATATCTCCTATCAGATAAATCTCATTTAGGGACAGAAAGATGACCACAAGACTTTATAGTTTTTTGTGGTTTTTTGATAGTAAGAAAAATTCCCCACTCTGTCAGGAAGGGGATTTAGGGAAGAATTACACGATGGTGAAAATTATTTCATACTTGCAGCCAAGAGAGCAGTTTGATTTGCTAGATTTACTGAATTGATCATATCATCGATATTTCACAACATCACTGTTGGAAGATTAGACCACGATTCTTTGATACGATGATCAGTGATACGATCTTGTGGGAAGTTATAGGTTCTAATCTTCTCTGATCTATCTCCATTACCGATTTGGTCTAATCTTGCATTCGTCTGTTCTGCTTGTTGCTTATCAAGTTCAATCTGATAGAGTCTTGATTTTAGGACGGTCCAGGCTTTCTCTTTGTTTTGAAGTTGAGATTTACTGTCTCCGATCGTAACCATCAATCCCGACGGTATATGACGCAATCTCACTCCTGTCTGGTTCTTGTTTGCATTTTGTCCTCCTGCTGAAGACGCCGCATATGTATCCATCTCGACATCTTTCTCCTCGATGTGGATCTGCACATCTTCTACTTCTGGTACGACGGCGACCGTTACCGTCGACGTATGCACACGACCTTGTGACTCTGTCGCTGGGATTCTCTGTACTCTATGGACTCCTGATTCCCATTTCATCTTACTATACACCTTCTCTCCTGACATCTTCACCGTGACATTTTTCACTCATCCGATATCCGTGAGTTGTTCATCCATGAGTTCCGTTCTTCGTCCTTGTTTCTGAGCATAGAGCATATAACACTTCAGCAATTCAGAAGCAAAAAGACCTGCTTCATCTCCACCAGCGGCGGGACGGATTTCTAAGAAGATATTCTTATCATCATTAGGATCTCTGGGTAAGAGAGCAATCTTGAGTTCTTCTTCTAATCTTGTAATATCTTCATTTGCACTCAGAAGCTGTTCATTCGCCATAGCAACAAGATCGCTATCTGACTCGGTGTTGATGATTTCTTTCGCTTCATCACGTTCAGAGAGTGCTTGCTTATATTTCACCGCGATCTGATAGGCATCTTCCAGATCAGAGAGTTGTTTATTGATTTCTCTGGTTTTTTGGAGATCAGAATAGACTTCCTCATCCATCATCTGGGTCCTGAGTGATTGATATTTTTCGATAATACTGGATAATTGTTCTGTCATAGAAAAAATTATAAGGGTGAAAAACTATAGTATATATATAAGAGAATGGGGAAGAAAATCAATGGGAAGAAAAAGACAGTATATTCTTTTAAAAATTTCTCAATTTCATTTTTTTAGTATCATTTTTTAACAATTCTTTTAATGATTCAAGTTCTACTATAGATACTTCTTTTCAAGTACTAGAGAGTTTTGCTTCTCTTATATTGTCTTTTTTCCATTCCTCTTTCTGTTTTTTTATTATAAGTCTAACTCGTCTTCATGTCAATCACCATAACTGCTCTGATGGAGTACTCACTCAAACCCATTGATAATTTTTTCAATCTATTTGTACTCTTCCATCATCTGATAAAATTGGCTTATTAAAATCATCTTTTAATATTTTTCTCAATGCTTCGATCTCTACTACATTAAGAATTTGTCACTTTTTATTTTTCGCTTCTCTTATATTGTCTTTTTTCCATTCTTTTGTCTGCAACTTTATATTTTTTCTAATTATTGCTCAACTTAATGATTCTAATGGGAATGAAACTATTTGATAATTTTTTCAATCTATTTGTACTCTTCCATCATCTCATGTTATAGGAAATTTAGTATTATTTTCTAATATTTTTCTCAATGCTTCGATCTCTACTACATTAAGAATTTGTCACTTTTTA
>CAYWIJ010000008.1:0-15379 GCA_964458335.1 uncultured Candidatus Peribacteria bacterium
AGAAGCAGCTAGTACTATTATAGAATATCTCGTACAGGATTCAAATCTATAGAAAAAGTAGTTCTTTCTGATAAAGACAAAATAGAGCTAGCTAGGCGTCATAACTCATACTTTGATATAGAAAAGAATCGTGTAACTTCATGAGACGCAGTATTAGCATTATTAAAAAATAATATTAAAGAAGATATTAAAGAAGCTACAGGACATATTAAACAAAAACTTTCATGAGCACCATTAGTAACCATAGATGTTACGAAAGATGATATGTATGAAATTTCTGCAACATTCAAAAATTAGATAAATCCTCTTGCAATTTACTCACAAATTATGTATAAAGGAAAGTTCAAACTTTTTTATATTGTTCGTCGTCAAGACTATGGCACACAAAAAAGCCACCGGTGCGGTTAAAAACGTACACGACTCCAATGCTCAATACCGTGGTATCAAAGTATTCGGAGGTCAACCTATCCATGCAGGAGGGATTATTGTAAGACAAGCAGGAGCTAAATATAAGCTCGGAGCTAATGTTTATGAAGGAAACGATTTCACTATCCACGCATCTGTTGATGGAGTGGTAACTTTTTCTAAGAAAAAAGTAGAAAGATTTGATGGAAGAAAATATCTTCGTACTCATGTGAGTGTTACTCCAAACGCATAAGGATTTTTAATTTTTCATTTTCGTTATTAGAATGGGAGCAATTGGACCAAAAAAGAAAAGATCGATTCACAAAAGAAATGTAAGACACGCTTCTTGGGAAAGAGATATTTTGAAGAAACTTTCAAATATGGTTTCTTTGAGTACTTGTACAAACTGTGGAAATGCGAAGCTTGCTCATAGAGTATGTAAAGCTTGTGGATATTACAAAGGAAAACAAGTCCTTACGATCAAGTCAAAAGGAGCTAATGTTATCGATGCATAATTTTCTCCTACATTAATGAGTTTATTTTATCGTATGTTCATTCATAATCTCTATGGGTATTCAGTCAAGAATTATAAGTAGAAAAATATTTATTATGTCTATTTATGAACAATTGACTGCTCAACAAACTCAAGGAGAAACAAATACTTATAATTTTCTATTATTTCAAGACGTTTCGCTAGCTATGGTCCACATGATCTATATGGCGGAACGATTTTTTACCAATGAAGATAAAACAAAATCAGAGATTTCTGATATGGTGGACATCTCGTTTCTTAAGCCAATGATCCAAGGACGAACGACGTATTACCCAGCTGTTATTGCTGCCGTTAATAATAACTCTACAACCTTCTGATTTGAAAAGATGGATCCTATTGATAAAGCTATTTTTCTGTGAGGTGGAGTAGAATATTTGATACATAAGACACCGTTGAAAGTCATTATGAATGAAATGATAGAAATAGCAAAGAGATATGGAGATGAAGGAGCACCAAAACTTATCAATGGTATTGGACATAAGGTGATGGAAGAATTGACTATTGAGTAATTCTCTTGAAAATACAGCATAATTTTCGTATAGTGAGAGCTATGATTATGATAGTTCAAAAGTCGGGTATATATTCGACTACCATCTTATAACCAATAAATTGGGGCTGATAGCTCAGTCGGTAGAGCAGAAGACTCTTAATCTTTTGGTCGCGGGTTCGAATCCCGCTCAGCCCAATAAAACATCTTGTAAGGAACTTTGCAGGATGTTTTTTGTTTGCAAAAATATCGGCAATTTACTATCATCTTCTTAAAGAATTTAAGGGAAAGTAATTTGTTGATGTTTTTTATTAATTAATATTTGTATATGATTACTTCTACAAGAATCGCCGCTATAATTATCCATGAAGATAAACTTCTTATGCTGAAAGGAAAGTGATATGAAGAATTACGAACACCTTGATGAAAAATAGATAATAATGAATCTCAAGAAGAATGCCTCCAAAGAGAATTACAAGAAGAAATCAACGCAACCATTGAAACAGTGAACTTTTTCAAAACATATGAATGACCATCATTTTACAATCTAGAAAGATATATCATACAGCACATCTATATTGTTACACTAGTGGATTATAATTGATTACAAGCAGCTCATGAAATTGAAAAAATAGTACGACTATCAAAAGATGAATTTCTTACAAAGAAATATTCGATGATACCAATCACACAACAAGAAATCATTCCAGATATTATCAATGCCAAGATACGATAATTGTCATTTATAACGTATAACTCCCATGATCACCTTTCTCCTCCATTGATGAGTCACCTGACCACAATCCCATACGAACAAATCATTTTTTCAGAAAATTATAAAACTTGGTGGAAATAAAATTCTACTATTCCCCTTTGCCCAAAAAGACAAAAACTATCAGTTACAGTTTGATATTGATAAACAGAAATTTGAAAATCATAACCCAAATCAAGATATAACCTATACAATGGCAAGTTTAGATCAAACACAACTTTTACAACAAATTCAAGAACATAAATCACTTTATTTCTGTGGTTGAATAATAGAACATTACAACGAAATACTTGATGGAATCGAAAACCGAACCATATTATTACAAAATAAAATAGTTGCATGATCTTCAGCTTGAGCTATGATATGGGCAGATGCATATTATAGCGATGAATGCATAGATTGATATATATATAAAGGCTTTTGACTTATTCCGATCAAACTTATGGTACATCGACAATCTGAAACATATACTAACTATAATCAAGAAAATCTTGAGAAATTAAAAGCTTATGGTGATATCTTTCTCCCCGTCATCACCATCAAAGAACAAGAATATATTACTTATACAATCTAACTTTACAACACAACAACCTTGATGAACCTCAAAACTCGACTCCTCTTCAAATACTATCAACTCCTCTGATACTATGCCCGCAGATACCTTAAAAAATGGCAGCCACTCGTCATCGGTATCAATGGGAGTGTTGGTAAAACATCCTGTAGGATGATAGTGGATGAAGTACTCCAAGCACATCTGGGAGATCAACTCTCTATATACACTAGCCCAAAAAATTTTAATGGAGAACTTGGGATGTCTCTCAGTATTTTTCAGATCACCGAACGAACTCCATCACTCCAAGGTATGCGACAGACTCTGAAAAAAATAATGAGGCTGACTAAATCAGATATCAAACCCTACGATGTGATTGTCTTAGAATACGGTATCGATCGTCCTCAAGAAATGGAATTTCTCTGTTCTATTGTGAAACCACACATCAGTATTCTGACGAAACTTGACGCTGTTCATTCTCTCCAGTTTGGAACAGTTGATGATATCGCGAAGGAAGAGCTAAAACTTCAAAAAAATACACTCCTCCATTGCTATATTAACACCAGTGATTCTCATGGAATGAATGTAGCAAAGCAATTAAAAACCAAAATCACGTATTACCACACTGACGAAAAACCAGGAAATCATAACGAAATATATACTACAGACTATACTATCCAACACAATACTTCCAAAAAAGATTCCTCTCCCATCACGTCAAGCTCAATTCTCCACTATCGTCAGGAAGAAATTTCTTTTACGACCAATATCTTATGAAAGATACATCACGATTATGTAGCACTTGCATATGATATCGTCGAGACCATCAGAAACCAATACAATCTCCCAAAGATCACCATGAAAGATCATCTTACTCTCCAGCTTCAACCAGGAAGAATGTCGATTTTTAATGGAATTCATGACAGTATCATCGTTGATAGTAGCTACAATAGCTCACCTCTCAGTCTCAGAAAAGTGATCGAAGAAAGTAATATGTTACAAAAAAAATTATATCCTGACTATATCCGTATTTATATCCTTGGTGACATGAGAGAATTGGGTGAAAGTGAAACTCGTCATCATACAGAACTTGCAGAATACCTCCAGAATTTTCTTCACAAGAACGATATTATTATCTTCCTAGGACAAGCGATGAAGTCAACTTATGAGATAATGATGATTGATGATTGATGAATAATGAAACCTGTCATTGCAAGGGACGAAGCAATCCATAGCGAAGGACATTTTCATCATTATACAAGCTTCAACAAAGTCTCGATACAAGCAAAGACAATAATTGAAGAACTTTCTCACAAGAATAAAAAATCATTCGTTCTTGTAAAGGGAAGTCAAAATACTATCTTCTTAGAAGAAGTAGTAAAATCTCTCCTTGCTAACAAATCTGATAGCCAATATCTCACTAGGCAATGATCATGGCGAGAACATAAAAAATGAATTATTTAAGACAAATTAAAGATACATCACTATACTCTATACATAATTTATCTTCTATAACATACACATATGAAAAAACTATTATTATTTTCTTTAGCATTCAGTACTTTTGCCATTCTAAGTGGATGTTCACGAAACCAAGTAAAACAAGAAGAAGAAACAATTGTGCAAGAAGTAACTCAAGATACTGGGGCTCTTCAAGTTTTTGATGGATGGAATTTATCTGGAACTTATATAGTAGAACCTGTTTCAGGAGATAAAACCACAACCTATAATGGAGAATTATTTACTACCGTGAAAATCACTGATATAACTAATAAGAAATGGACCTATTTTACTTCCTATCCTGGACAATGGTCAGATTTTGAACTTGCCAGAGAAGCTAATATGTTTAGTGGACAAACAGCACCCACCATTACGAATAAGCTTGCAGAACAAGCATTTGATACCCAGACAGGAGGTGATACTACAACATGGTATCATGTGCAAGTACCTATTGATTGGACACTTCTTGTGCATCAGGGTAAACATATGGTTTTTGTCTTAGATTTTGATGATCCAAGTGGAACATGGAACAAGATGTCTTATAAAGATATCCAAAAACTTATTCAACATATCCAATTTACACAATAAAAAAAGAGCCCCGCAATTCGCGGGGTTTTCTTATACATTATAACCTCCTGGATCTCCATACTGAGAACCATTTTCAGAAGTTTTTTCTCGTTCACGATCTCGCAACACTAAGAACGTCTTAAATAAGGCTCCAAAAAGAAGAACCATAAATAATATAACAGCAAAGACTATTGATTTTGTAGTCTCATCAATTTTATTTTGTGCAAATCCCAGTAAAGGAATTAATGCACATACAATAACAAAAAACTTTTTCATAATCTTTTTTTTTAATTTTGTATTATCATTATAATATTTTGTATATCAATGTCAATACCAACTACTTTTCAATCTTATATCCAAATCATTTAATGGTACTTATCATTTCATGATCAAGTTTACGACGAAGATTGGCAATATAGACATCCAACTTATCAGTATTTTCAAATAGCGAATCTCATCACCATACATACTCTACTACATCAGCACGAGAAACGGGTAATCCACGATGACGTATCAGATATTCTAAAATATAGAACTCCTTAATTGTAAGATTGATTTCTTTCCCTGCTTTCATAACCAATCTTGTATCTAAATTTACTATAACATCTTGATAAGAAAATTCCTTAATACTGCCCACTGTTCTCTTATAGAGGGCATACACACGTGCAAGCAATTCTTCAAGATCAAACGGTTTTACAAGATAATCGTCAAACCCACGATCAAAACCTTCAAGCTTGTCAGCAATTTCTCCTTTTGCCGTGAGCATAATCATTGGAATATCCGAAGATGTACGGATACTCGTACACAGATCTACACCACTCATTTTAGGTAACATCCGATCGATAATAAGTAAATCATAATAGTTACTTTGATACATCTCTCGTCCCTGTTCCCCATCATATGCACAATCGACTGTAATATTTTCGAGTGCAAAAAATTCTTGAATATGTTGAGCAATCGTCACAGTATCTTCCACAAGCAATATACGCATAGGTACTATAAAAAAAATAAAATTAGTCTGACCACATAAGAGTGAATAGAATACGGTTGTCTTTCAGATCAGCAATAATCGTCCAACCAAGACGCTCTACCAACTGACGCACTATTGTCAATCACAATCCATGACTTGTCCCATCAGCTCTCGACTCATCAGCTCTATAAAATGGTTCTCGTATGAGATCAATATCTGGAATATGTTCAGAGGCAATAGCATTAGAAAGAGTCAATTCATAAGCATTGATTTTCAATTCTATAGGAGAATTTTGTTCAGCATATTTATAAGCATTAGTGATCAGATTAGTAAGGATTGACTCTAAACTTACTCTATCTGTAGGAATTATCAACATATCTGGTAAAGAAGTAGAAAGTTGTTGATGTGATTGTTGATGAAGTTCTTTTTCTTGATTGATAACTTGCCGAACCAGAGGTATAATATCAATCTGTTCTTTATGAAGCATATCTTGACGCATCGTCGTCATCAAACGATCAATGAGGTATTTCATTGACTGTGTCGTTTCTTTAATAGTAATAAGTTGTGAAGTTTCATTTCACTTTTTCTTTAAGACATCAGCTGCGCTTGATATAGTCATCAACGGAGTTTTTAGTTCATGAGAAGCATGAGAGACAAATTGTTTTAAGTTTTTGGTTTGAGTAGCAATGGTATCCATAGCATGAGTAAATGCTGAACTTACCTGTTGGAGTTCATCGTGATCAGGTCAGACTACTACATTTTCATATTCTTCTGGATCTTTAACTTGCTTGATATGATGAGTAAGAGTATAGAGAGGTTTAAGTCCATATTGTACCAGCATCAGTGACACAAAATAACTCAAGCAAGCCAAAAGGAAGGTACAAGCTAAAGTCACATAGATAAGCAAAAATTGACTATCAATCAAACCATCAATAGGCACAAGTATCACACTATCTTTCATTATAGTATAGTGCCATATTTGGTTATTATACTTTACAAAATCAAACATATCGTGACGACGAGAAAATTCTTGAATCAATTCTTGATCAACAAATACTAAGGGCTGTTGATTGTTCCACATCGGACGATTAAATCTTTCTACAATTCTAATGTCATGAAAATCCTTATCTGATCCTGTAAGAGGAGACTCATTCATCATAATATCTATCTTTTTATCTGAATTTCCGCCCATATCAGAACGAGCTGTAATAATACGATACCGTGATAAGAAAAATCCAATATTGATAATCACACCAAAGATTAATATCAATACTGTCACATATCCAGCAAACAATAGACTAATACGTTTAGAAGTGGTCATATGTATATACAGACAAATAAACTATCTTCTGATAATAATCGGTTTTAATATAACAAACAACCTTAAATCAAACTTAAGGAAATATTACTGATGTTTATTTTTTTTATATTTCATCATATTTTTAATCTTTTGAATACGATTGAGACGTGTCATCTGATTATTTCTTACTTCATCCAACTCTCGATCAGAATTCATCATAGTTGCAACTTCATCAATATAGTTTCTCATCTCACGATGATAGTTCGAATAGAGTTCTACTTTCTTAAGATCTGTAATTTGTTTATATAACATAAAAAATCTTTCTTCCATATCAGATTGTTTCATTCCAGCAGTACGAAACATTCTAAACAAATTTTTCATCATTTTCTCTAAAAGATTGATACATTTCTGACGGTGATATTTTGCGAGTTGTCTTGGGGTGAGTTTATTTGGGGAGGTCGTACTCATGATATAATAATGGTGAATTATGAATGGTAAATGGTGAACTTTTGATATTGTTGAAATGGGTAATAAACTTTATCATTCCGATCTTATGACCTCTTACTTGAGGAACGACAGTATAAATCTGGAGGTTACGACAGTATAAATCTGGAGGTTACGACAGTAGATTCCTCGTCTCTGGGAATGAGTTCCCAATGTATCACTTGTCACTCTCCTCCTATTCATAATTTGCAATTCGCAACCCCCTAATAACTAACACCTAGGAACTAATAACTAACTTTCCAATATCTTATGTACATCCGAAAGATGCTTATCATCAACATGGGTATAAATCTGTGTCGTAGTAATAGAGGCATGACCAAGGAGAGCTTGCACTGAACGAATATCAGCTCATTTCTTAAGAAGTTGTGTAGCAAAACTATGACGAATAGTGTGGGGAGTTATTTTTTTATCAATACCACACAACGTTTTATATTTTTTTACAATATCTTCTACGGCATTACGGCTTAATCCTGCTGGAGGACGATTTTTTGCATGTGAGACGAACACAAACTCACTCTTGTCCGTCCTCAGAGTCCGATATTCTTCTAATTTTTCTAATGCTTCCTGAGTAATAAAGGTTGATCTCATTTTACGTCACTTTCCAATAATAGTTAGCTGATTACTATCAGTACGAATACGATCTTTGGTCAAAGCAATCAGTTCTGATACACGAAGTCAAGTACTGAAGAGAAATGAAAGCAAAGCAGCATCACGAAGTTGAGTAATTTCTTTTTCTTCAAAACGATACGGAGATCAGAGCAAATCATCAAGTTCAACTTCAGTAAGATATGATACTTCACGGGGATCAATTTTTGCTAAGTCACATTTATCTGGTGCGAGCGTATCAATATCATTACGAAGAAGAAATTTGAGGAGACTACGAATAGCCACAATATGATAATTAATAGTCTTCACTGACAATCATCTTTTTTTGAGATTCTGACGGAATTGTAAGACTTGAAATGCAATAAGTTGGTTGGGGGTAATTTCAGCTCAGATAAATTCAACAAATCTCCCTAATCGTAGAGCATAGTTTTCTATAGTCTTCGGACTTGAATTTTTATTTTCTGTTAAATGCAAAAAAAACAATTCCAGATATTCTTCAAGTGGTTGTTGACTTTGCACAATAGTATTCATTACAGACGACTATAAGAAAATTATATCACAATGCAAGGCAACAACTTCTTATCAAAAAATATCTTTATTGCACAACCCCATTATACAGTGAAAGTAATTGATTATATTGTTCTACCTTCTCGTCTGTCACTGTTGTATTGATTGCAAGTTCTTCAGTCATTGATTGAATATTTTTATAGACAACTCTCATTTTAGCAAGACTAACATCATTATTTCCTATAAAATTCGTCATCGCTGATTCTGCTTTTTCAGAAAGAGATAAAAGTTGTGTCTGGAATTCTGATACAGTTGGAAGAGCGGTTGTAGAAGGGAGATTAAAATTTGGATTGTAGGTAGATGCTGGTATCATATCTGAAGTATCACTGATGGATGGGGTTTCTCCCGTAGAAGTATTGGTAGAGAAATCAATAGTATTCATATCATCAGATCCTGAGAATACATCTCCAAACAATTGTTCTGCTTTATTATCATCTGGAATCTGTCCTAATGCGTCATCCATCGCATCTGCTAAAGGAGAATCCAAAAGATATGGATCTTCTTGTGCCACTCCATGAACTTCGCTCTCATCATCTTCTACAACAACGATACCATCAGGTTTAATATTATTATTGGTAACGCCCGCAAGAGTCGAAAACGTACCTGTCACACCATTCAATAATGCTTGAGATTCTTCAGGATATTGAATACTCATTACCCAACCACCAATAATTAAAACCAATAATGTAGCAAATGACGATACAGCTATTCTCATTCCTGCTGGCATAACAAATTTTTTCTTTATTGAACTCACAGAAGACACTACAGGTGCTGGTGTTGTAGGTTGAGGAACTGGGTTAGTAAGTGTATCTACAGAAAAACTTGGTGCTGGCATAGTTGACATCTCTGATTCTGTTTGGGGTTGTTGCTCCACAACTTGGGGTACAGGTTGTTCTGTTTGTAGACTAGAAGCTGGAACTTGTTGTAAATTTTGTAACATCTGATCAATATTTAGTCACCCTGCTGATTGTGTTGGATTCATTATTAAATAATTATAGTAAATAAATATTATATTAAGTATAGTCTTTTTAATCATATTTCCTAAATTTCTTCTCCCATCACGAACAAGAGTACTTGACAAAAATATATTTGTCATATTATATGATATACATTATATTGCATACTGTCTTCTGTTGCTTTTTTCACTACTTTTGCTATAATCATAGTATGATAAATTTTTTTCAATCAGGATTACGATATGACATCAAAACTATCGTATATGGTGATAGAACATTCCATGTCACTCTTTTTGACAAAGAATATTTTGGAATTATAAAAGAAAAAAAAATCTGACCCCTATCATTATCTTGGTTTCAAACTCTAGGCGTTGAACTCCCAACTCACAACCCCTATTGGATCCGTGAAGAAACCAAAAAAATCCAACATGATTTTTCTAATAAACGATGACATATATTTTTTCAACGAGGAGCAATAAATGAAATTCTCACCTTTTATAATATCTCTCATAGATCTCAAGACTTTGCTCCTGGTATGAGAGACACAAGACTCAAACTTGAATCTCGACTTCACCAACACACAAATCTGATACCATCTTTTAGAGAAAATATGCCTCTAGCGACGGTTGTTATTGATACGAGCAAAGATGATGAAACTCTCCTCAATGAAATGAATTCTGGAGCAAAAAGTCATGTCCGCAAAGCTATTAATAAAGAAATTGATTTTCATATCGCAGAACCAAGTGAATACGAGAATTTCTATGAAGAACGATACAAAGTTAGTCAGATGAAAGGTTTTCATATTATTGCAAAATCTACTTATCTCAAACTCATGCATTATCTCTCTGAACATAACTGTGGAGATATTTTTATGGCGAGTAAAGATGGAGTGCTCTTAGGAGGTTCTATCGCTGTATATCAGAGCGATACTATCACCTATCTGTATGGATTTTCTAATCGTGATGAAAGATTTCGTAATGTAGGTGTGCATCAATTCATTAAATACAAGATGTTTTCACGAGCAAGAGAAAACGGTTATCAATATATGGACCTATTTGGGGGTGCACCCACTGGCTTCCCTGAGCATCCTCTTACCAGTGTAAGTGCTTTCAAAGAATCGCTCTGAGGAACGAAAGTTGAACGATATGGGAATTATGATATTATCCTCAATCCTGCACTTTATTATACTTCTAAGACGCTCTATCAGTGGAGAAAAAAATAATAAAAATTATACATTTTCTTATTAACACATCGACGATAAACTGTTTATATTATTTTCTCTATGTTTTTGTGTCACAAACCTCTTTGTAATTCGTACTATAAGTAGTATAATAATACTGGCTTCATATCACAACCCAAACCATTATTCATTCATGAAAAAAAACCTGGCTCAATATTTTGATTCTTATACTCCAAACTCTCTTAGCATAACAGAAAAAGCTGCTATCTATAAGAATTTTTTGGAGAAAAAACAAAGAAGTCAAAACAATAGCTGGATCCGTATTTATAAAAGTATTGCCTATAGCATTAGCACACTAGCTGTTATTAGTGTTATTTTATTTGGTAATTTTTTTGGTCTTTTTGATCAGAAACCTGCTGAAATAGGACAATTTGTTGTCGCTCAAACCATCGGTAAAATTTTAAACACACAAGGAACTTTCACTATCTACAATAAAGATAACAGACCTATTGCTGGTGATAGTATCGAACTTACTGATCGTGTAGTAGTAGATGAAAACTCACAAGTCAATATTCTTGTTCATGATTCATTTATCGCACAAATCTCTGGTCCTGCACAATTTGAAATTATTCTCAATGAAGACAATAATGGCTATAATCTCAAATTTATTAATGGAGGAGATAATATTGCTATCAATAGTATCGCAGAGACATCTAAAAACATTAGTGTCCAGACAAGCGATGGTGTAACAATCAGAAATAATGAAAATAATCAGAAATTATCATTTTCAGTACAGAAAAAACCTGGAGCATCTGAAAGATCTATCATTAACCAATCAAATGCTTCAATTGAAATCAGCGAAACCACAAGTATGGAAGATAAAGTTCTTATACAACCTAGACACAGTATTAATTTTGTAAAAGAATCAAACAAGAATATACAGATCATCTCACAACAAGAGATTGTCGACACTACCGAGACACAGACAGACACAAAACATACCACTAAACCCATCTCTAATAATTCTGTTCCTGACGAAGTGCGCCACATCATTACTAATGATGATATCAAAACATTAAAGCTTATCCTTGAGAAAGCCTTCCTCAAGAGCGAATACAATGACTTAGTTATGAACTATCTCATCGGTAAGGACAATGAATACAAAGTTACTATCGCTAATATCAAAAAGAGGCTCGATAGAATCGCTCCAATTGCAAACATTGAACCACAATCAGTAACATCACTTACTGATGCAGCACATTACGCCAATACACTGATAAAAGGATTAGAAGCATATGGAGTACGTCCTGAAATCTACAACAATCTTATCGTAATGATCAATAAATTTAATGAGCTTATTGGACAAGAATATGGATTTTTACAAGATACGAATAAAAGAAAACCTATCACTACTGAATTTATTAACACAATGTACAATTTTAACAATAGTGAATCTTATACTTATTTATAATAATAAATCCTCCTTACTATCTTAGGAGGTTTTTTCAAAGTTGATAATTTTTATTTCATATTCTATCAATACTATGAAATACAAGCATTTCAAAAAACGGTTTATTATTATACTAATCATAGGTAGCAGTATTAGTGGTTATTTTTTCTTCTCACTTACATCACTTCATCAATCATTTGCAACATATACTATTGTTGGTGATATAACACCATCCTATAGTTCTGGAACATTTTTTATCACATGAAATTGACAAACAAATAATAACATTATTATTTTCTCAGGAAAGCTACAAGACATAAATAATGATCATGAAGAACTTTTTTCAAGTACTTTTTCTCTCGTTTATAATATAGAAAAAGCTTCTATTTCCTCTCTTATTATTCATGATATTATCGGACAATCAAGTCTCTCTTATGCAAACAATGTCTTTATTGATGAAGTTATAAAGCCTTCTCTTTGACAAGAACTTATATCTTGAGATAGTTATACTACCAAATTTCAACAACTACCATCTCTTTGAACAACACAATATCAGTGGGCTTTACAACAAAAAGATCCTCTATGAAATACTCAGCAACTCCAAATTTTCATCACCAAAAAATGTAATATACGATCCATCGTTTCTAGTACTCCAACTTGTCATCTCAACGGAAACTTTTCTCTCGGTACTCCACTATCGTCAGGACCTATTTCTTGAAAAATACAAGCACTAATAACTGCTTCATCCTTGCAATAATTACCCTATTTTCATATACTGCAATATAGTATTTATTCACGCCTATTTGTTCTTCTCATAATAATGAAGCATTCTCATACAAATTATTATAAAATAAGTCTTATCTGACTGGTCGTGATCGTATGTCTTATTTTTATTGTAACAAGCTCGGCATTTTTTTCTCAAACTCTTTCCAATACAACCCATAACTTTATCTCAGCAAAAGATACTTTTATCAAACAAACAACTAAAGTTATCGGCGCTACTATTGGTACGGAGATGAAAAAAGATAATCATGGCAATATCAATATTCTTATCGCTGGCTATGGAGGAGATGGTCATCAATGATGATATCTTTCTGATTCTATTATTGTAGCATCACTTGATCCAAAAGAATTCTCTATGACTATGATCTCTATCCCTAGAAACTTGATAGTAAATATGTCATGATATATCAATAAAATCAATAGCGTTATGGCATATAGCTACAATAGAAATAAAGATGTTACCATTGCAGCACAAGATCTTGCAAAAAAATTAACCGACATTACCTGATTAGAAATTCCTTATTATGCTCTTATGGATTTTCAATGATTCTCATCTCTAGTAGATAAAATAGGAGGGATCGAAGTTGACGTACCACAGACAATTGTCGATCGTACTTATCCTGGACCAAATTATAGTTATACTACTTTTAGTATCCAAAAATGATTCCAACATCTCGATGGTGCTACTGCACTCAAATATGCTAGATCTAGACATAGTTCATCTGATTTTTCTCGCTCACAGAGACAACAGCTTATTATTAAAGCCATTACAGAAAAATTGAGTGCTGATTGATTTTCCGTCAATAATATAAAAAGTATCTATGAAACATATCAAACTTATGTAAAAACCAATATTACACTTGATGAAATGTTATGATTACTTGCCTATGGCAAAACTATCCCTACTATGCATAGCTTCTGATATACCTATGAGTGTAATAATTCAGCCTGGAAAACAATGAAAGCTGGTTGTCTTCTCTATCCTGTCGTCCAAGAACAATTTAATGGCATGTCAGGAATGTTACCTATTGGTGCAAGCATTGGAAAAATATCATTCTATGATAACATGCAAAACTTTGCACAATTCGTAGCATATAATCAAGGCGCATTATCTGAAGGATTCACTTTCACGCTCCATAATGCTATTGATCCTAATTATGCTAAAAAATTTACATATAGAAACAATATTGCATCAAATCTAGCTATTAAAATGCAAAGGTATGGGCTACCTATTGATGATGTAATTAATGCTGACACACCCTTATCTGGGACTATTGCTTTCATATCTGGTGAATGAAATTATACCAAAACGCTTGAAACACTAAAAACATTCCTCACTATTGACGAAATAAGACTAAATGAAGCGACCGTAGATATGAGTGGTAATACATTATCAAACCATATTGATATCTATCTAGGAAATACTTTTATTGATGAATTTGGAAATCAAAGATTTAATACTTATCTGTCTCATGTTCAATAATCATATCATTAGTCAATTCGACACTCTCCTTGCTTTTGTGTCACAACTGGGTTTTACTACAAACTCTGTCTTAGATGAATATCAACAAGAAACACTCCTCACTGCCTTTGTACATAAATCATATGCAGCAGATTTTGTGCCTACACTTTCTCATAACGAAAGATTAGAATTTCTCTGAGATAGTATCCTAGGAGCTTGTATTGGTTCACTCCTTTATAATAATCATCCAAACTGGTCAGAGGCTCAAATGACGCTCTACAAAATAGCGCTCGTTAGAGAAGAAACACTTGCAAAAGTTGCTCGTCAAATTACTCTCTGAGACTATCTCTTTTTATCGAAAGGAGAAGAAAAACAAGGAGGAATAGACAAAGATTCTATCCTTTCTGACTCATTGGAAGCTCTTATTGGTGCTGGATATTTAGTATACGGATTTGATCAAGTCTACCAATTTATCACCAGTACTGTACGGAAGGAGCTTGATGAGCTTATGGAGACAGATTGTAAAAGCTATAAGTCTCTTATCCAAGAACGAGCACAAGGTAATGGATTACCTCTTCCAAGTTATAACACTAATGAAATAAACAAGAATGGAGAAATTTGGTTTCATTCCGAACTCATCATCAATGATCAGTCTTATGGATCAGGAGAAGGTAAAAACAAAAAAAAATCACAAGAAGAGTCTGCAAAAGATGCCTATAAAAAAGTGAAACAAAAATAAAAACTTACTTTTTTAAGTATAAGACTTT
>CAYWIJ010000008.1:15389-52973 GCA_964458335.1 uncultured Candidatus Peribacteria bacterium
ATATAAATATTCCTTGCAAAAAGACTTGGAAATCTTATTTATAAAAAAGCCCACGAGATGGCTAGATCTCGCAGGCATAAATTTGAGTTCGTTCTGTCTTTTATAAATCTGTTGTTATTACAGAAAATAAAAGATTTTAAGAACCTTCACAAATATTTTAGGTAAAGTCCAGGAAAAGTTGATTATCAACTTAGCTGGCATAATGAGTGAAATGGCAGGAATATATCCATTTGCTCACTTTGACTTTAATAAGGGTGGTGATTTCTCCACTCTTTTTTTTAGTCTTTCGATAAAGTAATTGAAATAGTCGCATAGCTTTATGAATTTAGGGTTAAACATTATTAAACTTGCATCTCTAATCCTGTAATCTGTATTTATTAACAGCATTATTGTCATTGACATAATTTCATTATTTATAATTCAGAATTCTCAGCATTCTGTAATCTTCTCTTGCAATATTCTTCCCATTTACCTATGCTATAACTAATTTATTTATTTTGTCGTATTTATAATAATAATGAAAAAAGGAACGTTAGAGCTCTTCAAAATCGTTAAACATTCATGGTTTTGGTTAATCACTTCTTTAGCACTAATAGTTGGAAGTCTTCTTCTCTTCCTTGTCAACGCAAGACTCTCTATTGAATTTACTGGTGGTATCGAATTGAAACTTGATCAAGTAACTCATCAAGAAAATCTTGAATCTTCTCTTCAAGAAGGTCTTGTAGCACAAGGATTTGAAAGACCTCAAGTGAATATAGAACAAGAAGCTACTTCTACTAATCTCCTTGTAGCTCTTCCTTTTGAAAATGATGAACAAGTAAAAGAAGTCAGCGCTGCTGTCAATACTATTCTTGTCGATCAAGGATTTATCACTAGCACAGATAGTATTATAGGATCTTCACTTAACGGACCTAGTGTATCATCATACATGAAATCTACTGCTATCAACGCGATAGTGGTCGGGATGATTCTTATTTCACTCTATATTATGATCTCATTTATGAGTGTGAGAAAACATATTTCTCCTCTCGCTTTGGGATGAGTAACTATTACTTCTATGCTCTTTGATGTTATTATACCAGCAGGAGCATATGGACTATGGATGGCTATCGATAGTACTATCACTATCGATACTATCTTCATTATTTCTATTCTTACCGTAATGTCCTACAGTATCAATGATACGATCATTATCTTGGATAGAATTAGAGAAAATATTGCCAAACAACATGATGCTCTTGAAAAAGGAACTGCTCTCTATGGACAACTCATTGAAGATAGTATCTGGCAAACCATGAGAAGATCATTAGGTACTGGTATCACCACACTCTTAGTAACACTTACTATGTTTATCTTTGGTACTGCTATGCTCCAAAAGTTTGCCTTTACCATTGCTATTGGTATCATCTCTGGAACATTCTCATCACTCTTTTTTGCTACTGCATTACTCTACATCCTCCTTGGAAAACGAAAGAAAGAATTGAAGAAACTCTAAGACTAACTGTACAACCAAAATGGCTTGAAATTAAAAAAACCATACAATATACTCACTTACTTTTAATTTTCTCTCAATTAGTATAAAAAAAACATTCTTAATGATAGGCTTACTTACAGGAGTATTGATCATAGCAGGTTGCCAATCTACACCAACACCCACTCCTGAGGTAATTGATACTTCTACAGAAGAAGTTGAACAAATCACTCTACCTATGGAAGATACTGATATTGTGATCAGTAGACAAGATTTTGAAGATGGCGGATTTACAGAAACACATCTCTTCACTTCTCCAGCGCTTGGTATTAGTGTAGAATACGAAGTAGATGACTTCTTAATGTCACAAAATAAAATATCTCGTTATGACAATATCCTATGTATTGAACCAAGAGAAAAACTTGAAACGCTAGAAGATAAAATCTGATGTGTGCAAGTACTTCCTTCTGAAGGAGAATATACATTTAATGAAGAAGATAAGAAAGTTAGTACTATCGATAGCGTTACAGTAATTGAATACAATCCATATATTACTATGTATGAAGCTGAACGTAGCTGAACTACATTCCCCGTAACTACTATCAAAAAAATCTAATATCTTGGCCTGTCACTTCGACAGGTTTTTTTATTGTTTTGAAAAATTATTTGTGTATAAAGATAAGTAATGAAGATTATTGCAAAAAACAAAAGAGCTTATTTTGATTATGATATCGACCAGACCCGAGAAGCTGGCCTTATTTTGCAAGGTCACGAAGTCAAGGCCTGTAAACTTGATCACTGTACCATCACCGAAGCTATTATCAAACTCGATGAACAAAAGAAAATCCTAACCATTATCAACATGGATATTCCTCTCTATAGTAAAACACAACATACTCTTACTGCAGGATATATACCTAAAAGACCAAGATGACTGCTTCTGAATCATAAAGAATTAACAAAAATCTACTCTTCACTCAAACAAGGATCAGGATATACTATGATTCCTCTTGAACTCTTTGAAGCCAACAATCGTAGATTAAAACTCAAAATCTGACTCTGAAAACTCCGCCGTAAAGTAGAAAAAAAACAAATCCTCAAAGAGAAAGATATCAATAGACAAATGAGGAAAGAGATAAAAGAGTATTAAAAAAACTCTTGATTTACAATATAGTATATTTATTATCATTGTCATCTACATATTTTATATTGTATTTATACTTATAATGAACAACAAATCAAACAACACTACTATCGTATGGGTAGTTGTAGTTATTATCTTAGCGCTTCTCGTATGGGCATTTGCTACTGGTAAATTCACTATGTCAAAAGAAACTCAAGAAGACATGAATACTGTAGAACAAAACATTGAAGAATCAAGTGATACTATAGCTGATGAAACAGAACAAACTATCGATGCAGTAGTAGACACAACAGAAGAAGTAGCTACTGATATCGCAACTGGAACTGAAGAAATAGCAAACAATGTAGCTGATGATATGAGTAACTAATCTCTCTCCTCAGCTCACTATAAAGACACTCTTATTCGTTGAGTGTTTTTTCTTTTAATCAAAAACAATCAAATCTACTCTTTCTCCTTGATAAAAATATCCTTTCTTATCTTTAGCATCATAGTCATCTCTATCCGATACTACCTCAAATGTCTGACGATCTACTCACTTAAGAATATGATATACCTCTCCATCAAAATAAACAATATTTTTCTTATCCTGGATATAAAATGAAGCCAAAACTTCAACTGTCTGAGGATCTATAGTATCTATAATTTTATCTAGCATATAGACATGATTCTCATCTTTAGCATAAGGGATGGTAGTATAATAACGAATTGCATATAGTGGTTGAAAACTTGAAGCATCAGCTCACTGTATATGGTTGGTCATTCCTTCTCGTGAATAATACACCTCAGTATTATTTTTGAGATATACACCACCTACCATCATCTTAGGTACTTGTAGACGATCCATAAATACCTTTCCATCCTTATAGAGAGTATCTTTGTCTCTCGACCACGACTGATCAATCGGAGTAAACGTCTCATAATGTACACCTTCTATCTCTATTTTAGAAAGATAATTGGTTGGATCAGGAATGAAAAAAATCTTTTTCTGACGATCATCTCGTTCATAATACGAAAGGATATCAGTCAGGCTATCTTGTTCATATTGTTGAAGAGGATGATTAAATTTTCGCTCATCAGGAAAAAATGTATCATGAGCTAATACAATAGCTTGTTTTTTGGCTTCTATCATCATATTATCGATTTTGATTTGATAAGCATATACTCATCACACAATAAGACCTACACCGATCATTCATAGAAAGATTTTTTGCAACATTACTGTCTTTACAAATAAAAACAATCTCATTATAGTGACATTTTTAAAAAATGCAAATTTTGAAGAAGATTTTGAAATAAAGAAAAAGGAAGCTTTAATAAAGCTCCCTTCTTATCAATTACTATCATTCTTATCTTGCCTGGTACCTGTGGATTTTCTTCTTCTTTTTATTTTTCCATATTTATAATTTTAGACATTTTATTTTATATAGTAGAATAATAATCAAAAAAACCACAAAATCAAGAGAAGAGGAAAAATTATTAGCATTGAATTTTTATCTCTAAAAAATATACTGAGAACAATCATTTACTCTACCATACCAATTCTATGTTTCCCTTTAAGCAGATATTCACAGAACTTCTTACTCCCCATCTTCCAGAATTATCACAAGAAGAGATTCTAACTCTCATCGAAGTACCACCTCAAGGATTGTGAGCTGATCTTGCCTTTCCTTGTTTTACTCTCGCAAAAACTCGTGGACAATCTCCTGTTCAGATCAGTTGAGACATAGCAACACAACTCCAAGAAGGAAACAACAACCAGGAAATAACGACCAAATGACCTTACGTCAACATCTCCTTCGATCCTCTTTTTGCTATTCACACCATCCAAGAACTAGGAACTAAGCACAAGGAACTAAAATCAAAATGACTCGTTCTCATTGAATCACCAAGCCCAAACACGAACAAACCACTCCACCTTGGTCACGTCAGAAATATGGTTTTGGGTAATGTTTTGGCGCGTAGTATGACTCACGAATGATATGATATCAAAAAAGTAGAGGTGGTGAACGATCGTGGAATCCATATCTGTAAGTCGATGTTAGCATACAAACTCTGGGGAAATAACGAAGAACCAAACAAGAAATCTGACCACTATGTCGGTGACTGGTATGTTCGCTATTCCAGTGAAGAAGAGAAAAATCCAGAACTCAAGGAACAAGCACAAGCGATGCTCCGCGACCGAGAAGCTGGAGAACCAGAAGTACGCACATTATGGAAGAAGATGAATAAACGAGCCATCGATGGGATGAGAGAAACCTATATCAGATATGGTACTCATATCGATGACGCTACCTTAGAAAGTGATGTCTATCAAGATGGAAAACAGATAGTAGAATCCTGACTTGAACAATGAGTTTTTGTTCGTGATCCCAAAAACAATATCGCTCTTCCATTACCTATCAATGAAGAGGAAACGAGTTATTTTGTGGTACTGAGATCAGACGGCACGACACTCTATGCAACCCAGGACTTAGCTCTGATAGATAAGAGATTTCAAACCTACCATATGGATAAAATGGTCTATGTTGTTGGAAATGAACAGGATGATTATTTCAAAGCACTCTTCAAATGTTTCAAAGCACTCGACTATCCTTTCGCCTCACAGTGTCATCATCTCTCCTATGGAATGATTGAACTCCCAAGTGGTAAGATGAAATCTCGTACGGGGAATGTTGTCGACGCCGATAACCTCATTGATGAACTTCATCAGGTAAGTTTTCAAGAGATACAAAGCAGATATCCTGACTTAGATGACAGTATAGCTCACAAAAGGGCAGAAAAAATAGCACTTGGAGCTATCAACTTCTTTATGATAAAAACCGACCCAGCAAAAGGGTTTGTCTTCGATCCCGCAGAATCTCTTTCTTTCGAGGGAGAGACGGGTCCGTATGTCCAATACACTTATGCGCGTATATGATCTATTATTACGAAAGCTGAGTGAATAATCCATGACTCTGTCATTGCGCGCCCCGAAGGAAGTCCTCTTAGGGGAAGGAACGAAGCAATCCACCATCAAGATAACAAAGAACTCGAAGCCACTAAACAACTCTACTTCCATCTCTGATCACAAGATGAAATTATCAGTAAAGCAAACAACGAATACAAACCAAGCATACTTGCTAGATATACACTCGATTTGTGTCAGATGATTAATTCTTTTTACCAACAATATCATATTATCAATCCTGATGATCTTATTTTGACCCAAGCTCGTGGTCAAGTACTTCAAGATGTACAACAAACTCTAGGTAGTATGATGGATATGCTCTGAGTACCAAAGATTGATACCATGTAAAAATCACTACTACACCGTCATTGCGCGCCCCGAAGGAAGTCCTCTTAGGGGAAGGAACGAAGCAATCCATAATATAATAGATTCAAACACCCTACCAATAATCAAGATTCCTTTTACCATTATTCTCCTTATTTCTTATGAAAAAACTAACCCTTCTTCTTCCCCTTATGGGAATATTTATCCTAACAGGATGTACAAATAATTCTATGGACAATATGGAACATGATACACAAACTCCAGAATTCACAATAGAAATTCCTACATATGCTACTGGAGCAACAGAAACTTCTCCTATTACTGTAAATGGAGTTGCTATTGAACTTGAAGGAACAAGACTGACTATTTGATCAAAAATAGTCGACACAGAACTTGATAAAGCTGCTGATTATTTTGATCAAGTAACAACTGATCGTGTATCAAATTATAGTGGATATAAACTTATCGAAGTCGTACCATCACTTGATACTCCCGTCTGCACAAGACAAACTAAAGAACTCGAAGCAGCAGCAAAATTATTCCCCACCACTCCATTCTTAGTTATCTCAAATGACACTCCATTTGCGCTCCAAAGATTTTGTCTCACTAATGGTATCAGTAATGTACAAGTACTCAGTGATGCTCGTACCAGACAATTTGGTCGTTCGAATGGATTATTTATGCCACAATACGGACTTCTTGCTCGCACCATTATGATAGTTGATAATGACATGAATGTTGTCTATGTGGATTATGCTGAAGAAGTAACTCATGAACTTGACCTTATGAATGCTCTTGCTCACCTTCAACAACTTATACATCCACAAGAATAATATATCATATTTTATTACAATAAGGTTCTCTTTTCTGAGAACTTTTTTCGTTGTTGTTGTTTTTTTGAAAAAAAAGAATATACTTCTGACTGAATTTTTACAGTATAATTTCCAGAAGTGATGATCGAACATGAAGTAAAAGTACTCGATATTGATGCAGAAGTAGTTATGAAACAACTTGAAAAACTTTGAGCTCAGCATTATCATACCGTGTATATCAAGGATCGATATTATGACACCAAAGACGATTCTCTTCGTACTCAAAATCAACGCCTCAGAATTCGTTCTGAAAATAATAGTGTTGTTATCACAAAAAAGACGAAATACGAACATGATTATACAAAAACCATGAAAGAAGAGGATATTACGGTTAAGAGTATCAAATATGCCAAAAAACTTCTTGAAGAAGAACTTGGTCTCGTATGCAAAAAATACAAAGAAAAGAAAAGAATAACCTATAAACGAGAGAATACTCTTTTTGATTTTGATTATTATGAAGGAATGCCTCCTGTCTTAGAAGTAGAAGGAGAAACTCCAGAAAAGGTAATGGAAACGGTTCGTCGTCTCTGACTTCATTTCCATCCTCAAGTCAAACGATGAAGTAGAAGACTCTTCAAACACTATGGTAAAAAACATTTGTAAAAAAAACATCCAAAATATTGGATGTTTTATTATGTTGTAAAGTTTTTTAAATATACTCTTTTCTTTTAGAATCTATATCTGGGGTAATTATTGTGATTTCTTCAGTATCTGCTAATCCCATTTTCATTCTATATTTTTCAGAATTATCTCTCAGTTTATATTCTGAAAGATTGATAAACTGACCAAGAGTAGCTTTCATCATTGTGATAATCCCTGAGTCTATAGACTCAAAGAGCAATGACACTCCTCCGCTTTCTTTGTTCACTAATAGTGAATCAAAAGAATACAACTCGTTTTCAATCGTAACCGAAGAAGATTTGATTTTTCGGATTTGACTTTCAATAGTAGAGTTGGTAATTTTTAAAAATACACTATCATAATCTATCGAAAAATATTCAGAAAAATATTCAACATCTTCGAATATAGCCCTTTTTGAGATATATCCAAAGTCGTTGGAATAGTGAAAATTTCCAAACAATTCAAATAGAGAAGGTAAATATCTATTGGAAAAGGAAATAAAAAAAGGATAAACCCAAACTTTGGGTAATGAAATGTTGTTGATGCGATTAAATCTTTCGATTTGGGTTGCATCATTAAATGCTTTTATGCAATTTTCCTTACAATATTCCTGACAAAGTCTAAGTATAAGATATTCAAAACTTTTTTTGAAAATATCATTATTTGTTTTTAATTGGTTTGTTATGTTCATAGTATTTTTATTTTATTTGTTATATTTTTGAGGTTTGAACAATTTAATGACATATTCAGGTCATCCTTCGTTTTTTTATAATATAAAAGGAAAATTTCCTCACTAACGAATAGAAATAGGTGTATGTTATATGTTAAAGAACTTCACAACAAATATAGTATAGCAATATATATATACTTTGTCAAGTAATTTGTATATAAAATAAATTATTAAACAAAGTCAATACAATATCACACCGTCAGTTGGGTATTTTTTTGAAAAATAAGCCTTTTATCTATACTTAGATTAGAAAACAATTTGTCATTGCGAGGTACGAAGCAATCCATTAGTACAACAAGAGATTGCCACGTCGTCGTACCTCCCTTCATACTTCGGGGCAGAGACCTCCTCGCAATGACAGGTAATTATGATTTATTTGTTTATTATCTATGAAAGTTCTCTTTCCACGTCATATCAAAAAATGATTCCTTGCTGGAATGACTTTTACTATCTGACCACTGACGGTTGGAATTGTGCAACTTTTTGTACTAGCTCTTGGAGTAGCTGGTTCATTTGCTATTGCAAATTATCTCATCAAAAACGGAAATCATAAAATTGTAGCGATTGCTGCTGCTTCTCCTCTCACTCTTATTGCTTGTGCAATAGCATTTTTTGAAGTTTCGGAGATGTGATTATTAGAATTTTTAGCAAAAATGGCGAGAACTCATTTTTTCGATACTACTACCAAATTTCAAGTCAATATCAACAAACCAGATTCAACTGATCTTCTCATAAAAAAATCCCATACTGAAGAACAAATCCAAAAAATAACCTTCAAAACACAAAAAGGTCTTCTTTCTGACGATACGGACGATAAGATTAGAGATAGTGGTTTGTTGTAGTTTTTCACATTTTTGTAAAAAAATTGTAAAAAAATTTACTGACTTTAAAAATAATAATAATATTCTGTACACATTTTCACATTGTGTGAAGAATTTGTTAAAATCAAAAAGAGATACTCTCATACTAACATATTTTTTCATTTCTCATTTTTTTTACAAATCTGTGTTATTATTATTGTATATATTTATTAAAATTTTTTATAATATTTAATAAACAAAACTATGATGTGAAAAAATATTATGCATAATATTCTTTTTGAAAATTATTTAAATATTTATCTATAGATATATTATTTGCAGTAGTTTTATCAACTTCATTTTTTATCCAATCAAGTGTTCCTGCTTCTCATTTAAAATGAAGTAACATAATAAGTTCTGGTAATTTTCGATTTGGATATTGAACTTGTAGTTTTTTTGCAGTAGGAATATGGTCGTGTTGAATAACATAATCCATAAATTTTTCTTGTTGTTCTGGAGAGTTTTTATAAGTTTCTTTGTCTGATATACCTGTTATAGGAGTAATCTTTTCTTTTCGTGTATTCCACAAGAATTGATATTTTCCTACTGCTGATGAAGTTGGATTTTCTGCTTTGTAAGGGTCTTTTAAATTCTTAGATTCATTAGCAAAAATTCCATTTTTAATTTTTTGAATATTAATTTCTTCTTTATCTTCTTTTTCTTTCTTTTCTCAAGATATGTTCTTTTGAGTAATATCTAATGCAGTATCAGGATAAACCAGTCATGTAAGAAGATATGACGTGATATGTTCTTTGGTCTTTCATTCTCAAACCATACTTACAATAGTGTCAGAATTCAGTAATCATTTTTTTCATAACCATACATGATCGCATATAGTAGTAAGGTTTTCTTTTACTATTTTTTGATAATCAGAAATTTTTTGTGGATTAAGAATAGTATTTCCTTTTTCATCAGTTGTATAGTATTGTTCACTCTTATTGATAGAAATTTCTTGAAGAATTTTTGGATGAATAAAGAAACTTTGATCTGACAAAAGGGCACGTTCTATTCCTTTTTTTAGTACTGATTCACTAGGAAGTTGAGCAATAACTTGTTCTTTTGTAATATTGTATTTTGTATAATCTTCTGTTTTGGTTTCATTAAACATCTTTTGAAATGCTTCAGAAACTTCTGGAGAATCATTCTGTTCTACAAAATCTATCGCTTGTAATAATCATGCTTTTTGAGATTCAGGAGCTTTTTTAGTCAGATTTTTGATGTTATTTCTTGATTCATATCTTGTCAAACTTCCAAATCATAATATTGATGCAATAAAATTGAGGGGTTTTTCAAACCAACTTCCTTTGATAACTTCGCTCAGTGGTTTTCCATCGTTAAATATACTTACTATCTGACTGATTTGGTCATATAATTCTCAAAATGTTGATTTTAGAGCTGATCTAGATTCCAATACTTTCGGTCATAATATTGCAACTTTCGTCATCAATGTATGAGCATTATCAGTATAAGAATCAGCTAATCATTCTATAATAGATCAACTATTGATTTGACTTTGATTGTTAATATCGAAATATGTTTCAAATAATCAAATTTGATCAGTTCTTTTGGATCAAGGAGTCAGAGTATGTTTTTTGAGAAGACGTACAAATCCTTCTGGTGATTGAAATGCTTCGAGATTACTCATATTTTTCTCAGGATCTGAAGTTAATTCTTTGCTATAGATATCCATTCCTTCTGTAAAAAAAGTAATAGCAGACATTTGTTCTCTAAAAGAGGTAAGATTTTTAAAAACTCATAGTAAATCACTTGTTTTTGACAATAATCCATCTCTTCAATTACCTACTTGAGATACTTTTTTGAGATCGGATTGTGATAATCCATTGAGCCGATCAGTAAAATACAATGAAAGTCCTGTTTTCATATTTTGTAATAAAGCAGGCTCATTCTTTATTTTTTCTTGAAGTTGTGAGTCCATCGCTCAAAATGCAAATTCTCCCCAAATGTTTTCTATTGTTGTAGACCAAGTTTCTATTGTTTCAGGTTCTTGGAGATAAGACTCTATTTTTTGTAGTGTGGCAGGATGTTCTTGAAGATATTCTATAAATGGTTTTCCATAAGTTGGAGGAGTTTCAATACTATTTTTTAGTGTATTGGTTTCATAATCTACATAAAGTCAAAGTATTTCTTTTTTTTTCTTATTTCTTGTTTGTTCATCTTCATTGTGTTGTAAAAAAGAGAGAAAATCTTGTAATACTTGTTGTTGTTTATTAAGAGGAACTTCTTTTTGTTGAAGATTTTTTTCAATTTCTAAAAGTTCTTGTTCATATTGCAAAAGATTGGGATTATCTTTTTCTATAGTTTGTTCTAGTATTCTTTGAGATAGTGAGTCCATCAGGGAAATTTCAAAATAAATAACAGAAAGATAATACAGTATGGTAATAGTATACTCTTTTTTTATAAATAATAAAATATATCAGTATTCTTTTGTTTGAAAATATTGACTTTTATTGTTAAAATTTATTATTTATATATTTTGTAGTAAAATCTCTTGATTTTGTACTTATAATTCATTATAAACTCCTCTGATACTTCAAAAAAAGTATATATTTGCACCTATGCGAGCATGATGTAGTTGGTGTAGCATAGCAGACTTCAGCTCTGCTCGTACGGGTTCGAGTCCCGTTGCTCGCTATTGTAACTAATTCGTGTAGAGTTGTTTCTTACTTGGTTGGGCGAGTGGCAGAGTGGTCAATTGCAAGGGACTGTAAATCCCTCGGGGCAACCCTACGTAGGTTCAAATCCTACCTTTCCCAAATCTTTTCAATATTTGATTAAAGTCCAAATCTTTCTTAATAAAATCTATTTAGATTTCAATTATCTGAAATATTGTATACCCTATTTGATCAAGGGAATTTGCTTCTGGTAAATTGTTGATATAAGATATTCTTCTTAATTCACGATCGACATGAGATAAGAATTATAACATATAAAAATCATTGATTTGTATATTCATTCATTATCCATGCTTATTATTACCTTTTTGGGTCCTTAGCTCATTTGGCTAGAGCGCCTGCTTTGCACGCAGGAGGTGATCGGTTCGACTCCGATAGGATCCAATTCTTTTCTCTATCATTAACAAAAATTGTTAATATATGATATAATTGTGATTTGTCCCCATAGCTTAATGGATAAAGCAGTAGCCTTCTAAGCTATTGATCTAGGTTCGATTCCTCGTGGGGATACCATGTTAGTGTTCTCGTGGTCTAGTGGCTATGACGCTACCCTCTCACGGTAGAAATCGTGGGTTCGATCCCCACCGGGAACGATTATTACGTTTATCTTCTTCTCTTATTATATGGTTCAAACACCTCCTCAAAAATCATCTCAGTGAACAGGACCTCGTCCAACTACTGGGACAATTACTAGTGGAGTAAGACCGCCTAATAGTGGAGTAAGACCACCACAAATAACAACTAGTGGTTCTGGTCCTAAAAGAGATAATAAAAGTTCACAATCTGACCAACACAATGTTGTGTATATCAATGATAAGATTAAAGCGTTTGAAGTAATAGTTATTGCTGATGATGGTGAAAATCTTGGGAAAATGAAGAGATTTGATGCACTAGCATTGGCTCAAGAACAATGACTTGATCTTGTTCAGCTATCATATAACCCTATTGATAAAGTATGTACAGCAAAAATTACAGATTTTGGAAAGTATATGTATGAAAAAAAGAAAACTACTAAAGAAAAGAAAAAGAGTGTAATTAATAAGGGAATGAAGCAAATGAAATTTGCATATGGAATTGGTGAGAATGATTTACTTCTGAAAATTAAGAAAGTAAAAGAGATGTTGGAAGAGTGATACACCGTGAGAATGTTTGTTCAGTTGAAGGGAAGGGAAAATATCTATAAAGATAAAATTATTGAAAAATTGATGTTTGTACAAGAACAGTTGAAAGATGTAGCAAAGTCACAATCTCCTCAACCAAAACAAGATAAAAATACATACTCATTTATATTTATGGGTCTCTCTAAAAAATAATTCTTTAATTTATTATATTATTCTATCAAATGAAACTGAAGACGCACAAAGGAACTGCAAAGAGAATTAAAATTACCAAATCTGGTAAATTGATTCATAAAAAAGCAGGAAGAAGTCATCTTCGTGTAAGAAAATGAGATAATCTTGATAAGTTGGGATTTGGTAAACAAATTCATGCTGCTGATTATAAAAAAATGAAAGCTTTACTTCCGTATTCTGCATAATTATTCATGGTAAGAGTAACAAATGGTCTTCAAAGACATAAAAGACATAAAAAATTCAGAAATCTAGCGAAGGGTTTTAGATTGGGTAGAAGTTCTGTTTATAAACAAATTAGACTTGCTCTTGTAAAACAAGGACAACATGCTTATGTTGGTCGTAAAGAGAAAAAGAGAGTTCAAAGACAAATTTGGATTGAGAGAATTAATGCTGCTTTGAGAGAAAAAGGATTGAAATATAGTACATTTATTGCACAAGCAAATCAAAAGAATGTAGTGTTGAATAGAAAAGTTCTTTCAAATATTGCAATAGCATTCCCAGAAGTATTTGATTCAATTATCTCTAGTGTTACTAAATAATTTCCTTGAATTGCTTTCATCTAGGGTTACTAGTTCTTAGATATTAGTTCCTAGTGATAAGCCGGGGTGGTGGAATTGGTAGACACGAAGGACTTAAAATCCTTTTCTCGTAATTGAGAGTGCCGGTTCGATTCCGGTCCCCGGCAAACTTCATAAAACAAATTATAATATAATTAATAGTTTAATCAAAATATATTTATTTATCTATAATAGTTATTTCATGTGATTTGTAATCTATAGAACAGGTGATCTTAATAATAATGAAAGAATGATATCATTCTTCAAAAAAGAGTTATATGCTTCTCACCTTATGGAAAAAGCAAAAAAGCAAAAACATTATGGTACAAAATTCTATAGAAAGTCTGTAGAATACAAATTTCCTGGAGCAAGAAGATATGTAAGACTGAGAGCTCTTGTGTCTGATGCTTATAGAAAGAATAAGAAAAAATACAATACACTTTCACAACTTGGTAAAGTCTTATAATTGTGTTTGTTAAATATTGTTCTAGAAAAGTGTTTATTTATTTTACTATTATACTATAGTTATGTACGCAGTTGTTGAACTACAATGACATCAATATATTGTATCTGAAGGATTGGAACTTATTGTTGATAAATTAGATTTTGAAGTAGGTACAAATTTTAATGTTCGTGTATTGGCTTTATTCTCAGAAGATGGTAAAAAAACTTCACTTGGTATGCCGTTTATTGATGGTGCAAGTGTTGGATTTGAACTGAAATCACATCAAAGAGGAGAAAAGATCAGAGTGTTGAAGTTTAAAAGAAAGAATAGATATGAAAGAAATTTTGGACATAGATCATATCAGTCTGTTTTAGTTGTTAATTCCGTGAATGGCAAATAATTCTGATTTAGAGTTTATTGGTGAAGTTATTGAAGTCCTTCCTGCGAAAAAATATAAAATTCGCTTGATTGAGATGGAAGTGATAGTAGAATGAACTATGTCTGGTAAAATGAAACTCAATAGAATCACTGTGATGGAATGAGATTATGTGAAGGTTGAGTTGAATGAATATGAGATGTCGAAGGGTCGTATTGTCTATAGATATAGGGATCCGCAACAAGCAATTGCTGTATTAAATACTGACAATGAATGAGAAGATAGTGTTTCACACTAAATAAGTGTCTTAATAAAATGGTAATTATTTATTTGTATTATTATAAACTATAGGATGAAAGTTATGACATCAATAAAACCAATTTGTTCTGGATGTATCTTGATTAAGAGAAAATCTAAATCAGGAATTTTAAGACTCTACAGGTACTGTAAAACGAATCCAAGACATAAAGCAAGACAACACTAGTTTTTTAATTTTGTATACAACAATTATTATGTTTAGACTTATGGGTCATGTCCTTCCAGACAATAAATCTATTTGGATTGGGCTTACAACTATCTATGGTATTGGTAGACCAAAATCTCTTAGTATTCTTGAAAAGCTAGGAATTCCTTTTATGACAAAAGTAAAAAACCTTACAGACGAACAGGAAAAGCTTATTGCTGAAGATCTTAAGGATATGATTTTGGAAAATGATCTTAAGAGAGAAGTTATGACACATATCAAGAGATTAAAAGAAATTAAATGTTACAGAGGTATGAGACATAATCTTGGACTTCCTGTAAGAGGTCAATTAACAAGAAAGAACGCTAGAACAGCTAAAAAACTTCTTGGAAGAGCAAGAGTAAGACCAGTTCTTAAAAAATAATTATAGGTTTTAAATTCTAAATTATGAATCTATATCATAACTTTAGTAAAAGAGAAATTTATAATTCAAAATTTATAATTTATAATTTCATATTATTATGGCCGCTCAAAAAAAGACAGCAGTAAAGAAGAAAAAAGATATAAAAATATCTATAGGAGTACTTCATGTACATACGACTAGTAATAATACTATTGTTACTTTATCGTCTACTGACGGAGCTTCTGTTATTAGTATGGGTGCTGGAACTCAAGGATTCAAGGGATCAAAAAAATCTACACCATACGCAGCAGAAATGCTTGCAAAAGAAGTATTAAAAGAATGAAAAACCTATGGACTTGATCATATTGGTATTGTCTTTAAAGGTACTGGTATGGCAAGAGAAGGTATCTTCAAAGCAATCAATGAAACAGGACTGGTTGAAATTGATTACATTAAAGAAGCTACAGCTATCCAATTTGGAGGGTGTAAGAGAGTTAGACCAAAGAGAAATTAGTAATTAATTATATTATTTTTTATTCCAACAATTGTTAGTGGTATGAGATATACTGGACCAAAAATGAAACTTTGTAGAAGAGAACAAAAAAATCTTTTCTGACCAGCAAAGTATAATATTGATAAAAATACATCATTACCTGGAAAATCAGGGAGAGTGATGGTAAGATTGTCTGAATATGGAAAACTTTTGAGAAATAAACAGGTACTCAAAAGAATGTACCAAATGTCAGAGAAGCAATTTTCTAGAATGGTAAATGAAACGGCCTTGAAACTTTCTAAAAATAAAGAAATGACTCACGATGCTGCTCTTTACCAACTTCTTGAAAGAAGAGCTGATGCTCTTTTGGTAAGAGCTGGAATTGCTAGTACTATTATGCAAGCAAGACAGATGATTACTCATGGGCACTGGCTTCTTAATGGGATAAAACACAACATTCCATCATATTATGTAAAACCAGGTGATGTGCTTACGGTGAGAAAATCTCTTCAAAATTCTCCATTGTATTCAGGATCAGCAAATCATGTTCAACATATACCGTTTTGGATTACTTCTAATCCTTCGGCAATGTCTATTGAGTTAAATCAATTGCCTACTCATGAAGAAGGAAAAGAACTTCCAGCTGACTTGTTGAAAGTAATTGAGTTCTACGCGAGAGTATAATCTTTGGTTTCAATTCTACCTAATTATTGATTTTATCTTTACTCTTATTCACACACATGCTTGATCTACAAAAGTATATTGGTTTTCCAAAAATAATTGTAGATACTGTAGATGAAAAAACTACATCTTACGATCTTCAGTATCTTCCTAGAGGAATGGGACATACACTCGGTAACGCATTCAGAAGAATTATGTTAGCGTATGATATGGCAGCATCAGTAACTGGTATGAGTATTCGTGGAGTTACTCATGAATATCAAGTTATTGATGGTATAAAAGAAAGTGTGATTAATATTATGCTTAATGTTAAAAAACTTCGTTTCTTAGTAGATGGAGATGATAAAGAATTGATACTTTCACATACCTTTTCAGGTGTGGGTATCTATACATCAGATGATCTCAAATTGCCTGCAGGTGTAGAGGTTCTTAATGAATCATTGTATTTATTTGAAATTACTGATCCTAGTCAAAAATTTGTTGTTGATCTTAGAGTTGAAAAAGGATATGGCTACTATAGTATAGAATTCCTTAGAAATAGACAAAAATCAAGAGAAGAATCTGAAGTTGATATTATTTTGATTGATAATGATTTTAGAGTAATTGATTCTGTTGTATATGATGTAGAAGAAGTGATTGATGATGTTAATGGATCTACTAAAGATAAGCTTATTATCACTATCACATCACAATTCCCTAAATATGCTCCTCAAAACTTTATGGCATTTGCAGGAGAAGTGTTATCAAGTTATGCTAAACTTTTTGTGCTGGATGATATTTATGTCGATAGATCGATGCTGGCGACATATTCTGACTTTGAACTTGATGAAAGAACATCAAATGAAGGAGGGTCTCATATTGAATCTATTAAATCCACTCCTATTGATGCGCTTCCGTTATCTGAAAGGACAAGAAATGCTCTTATTAAAAACGGGATTCTCTATGTAGAAGATCTAGAAAAGAAAAAGAAAGGAGAACTCCTTATTATGAAAGGAGTCGGACGTAAAGCTATCGATGAAATCAATGTTGCTTTAGGAAATCTTGATAAAACATTGGCTGGATAATCTTAGTTGTTAGTTATGCGCCATCCTGAGTGTAGTGTAATGAAGTCGAAGGATCCTGTCTTAGACAAAATATTTCCTGTCGCTCCTCCAGTAAGAGGTGACTCCATTTCGTTCCGCTCAATATGACGACCAAATGACCTTATATACTTTATAACCTTATAACTTGTTTGAATGAGACACAGAAAAAACAAATTGTTGAAGATTAGAGGATCAGTACAAAGTAGAGATCTTACTATGAGAACTATGCTTACGAACCTTGTAAGATATGGTCATCTTACAACAACAGAGAAGAAAGCTAAAGTGCTTGTAGCGTACGCTGATAACTTTTTTGCTAAACTCGTATCTATGAATAATACTCTCGATGAATCTACAGCTCAAAGAGAAACTATCAGATGGGTAAAAGCTCGTGTGTATGGAAATGATGAAGGTAAAAAAGTTATTCGTGAACTCGTCCCTTCTCTTCTTACAAAAAAGGTTAATTCTGGATTCTTTACTTCTGTTAAACTTGGAAAAAGAATCGGAGACGCTGCTGAACAAGTAAGAATCGAATTTGTAAAATAAACATTCTTTTCTGGTCAGAAATCAACTTATTTACTTATTTCTTGTAAACTACTATCATGAATCAATTTACGAAAACAGATCTTAATCAAACCCTTTATGTGAAAAAGGATATTGTTGATAAGTCAAGAAAACGATACCAAATCGATGCAACAGGACTTACTCTTGGAAGGCTTGCGGTAGTGGTAACAAATCATCTTGTAGGGAAAGGTAAGGTAACAAATACCGATTTTTGGGATTCTGGTGATTTCGTGGTAGTACATAATGTAGATAAGATGGTCTACACAGGAAACAAAGGAATCAATAAAGAATATCACACTTATAGTGGATATAAGGGTCATGTAAAATCTATCAGATTACAAGACCTTATGAAAAAAGATCCTTCTAAAGTATTATGGTATGCAGTAAAAGGAATGCTTCCAAAAAATAAATTAAGAGCAAAAAGATTGATGAGATTAAAATCTTTTGTAGGGACTTCTACAAAGTTTGATTATATGAACCCTTCGATTATTGAATCAGCTTATCTTACTAAATAATTTGCTGTCATTCTGAACGATAGTGAAGAATCTATTAGTAATTACTTGATCTTTCGTGTCTCAGTATGACGAATCAATATATAATTCATCATTATTTATAACTTATAATTTCTCTCATGTCTCAATACAATTATAGTATCGGTAGAAGAAAAGAATCTACAGCCGTCGTAAAACTTTATCCACAAGGATCTGGAAAATTTACTGTGAATCATAATGGGAAACAAAAGACCCTTAAAGAATATTTTGGTGGTGCTGCATATCTCTACGAAAATGCTCTTACCCCATTCAATATTCTTGGAAAAGATATCGCTGCTCAATATGATGCTGAGATTACTATTAAAGGAGGTTGAGTAGCAGGACAATCTAATTCTATCAGACTTGGATTTGCGAAAGCACTTACAGAATCTAATCCAGAATGGAGACTTACTCTGAAACCATACGGAATGTTGGTAAGAGATGCTCGTATCAAAGAAAGAAAGAAACCAGGATTGAAAAAAGCGAGAAAAGCACCTACCTGGTCAAAAAGATAGAACTAGTCGGCAGGCAAGCCAATTTGGTCAAAGAGATAATGCCTTGTCATTGCGACGAAGGAAGCAATCCATACAAAAGATTCCTGCATTAGTACGCGAAGTAGTACACACGATGTCAGGTTTTTTATTTATTGAAAATACAGTATTTAAGCTATTTTCTCTTGATTTTGAATTTGTATCCTTATAATAAAATCAAACAAAAGATAAAATATTATGAACTAATGGTTAGAGGTTTACTTAATCCTCGTTAGATTATACTATTCTTTTACAAAATATTGATCGTGCTGAATCAGAACAGATATTTGATTCTGTGGAGATTGAGGCTTAATGGATAGAATTGTTTATTTTCTTAGATAAAGAATAATTAGATATGAATAATAAAATATTACTTATAATATGATTGTCTCTTATAATAGTGTCATGATGTACTACAAAGAATACGTCTTCTGATATACAAACTGATACATGAGAAATTATTACATGATCTGTTGAAGTTAATGCTGAAGATAGTAATGATTTGATTTCTTCTTCTGAAATATCAGGATATGCTCCAGTATCACCTTTGGATCCTCAGTACTTTGATAAACAACGACAAGAATGAGAACAGCGATTTTATGTGAATGATAGAAATTGGAAAGGAAAATACTATCCTTATAGAGATTGGATATTAGTAGGTACTATGGAATTGCAAGCGGCTGATGTATTTTATGGATATCATAATTGATGATTGTTTATGGAACTTTGAGTTTCAATTATTCAATTCCCAGTTGATGAAAAAACCTATATCAGTTATTATCCACAGTTAGAAAATCCAAATTATACAGGTACGGGTACTTTACAAGTACAAGATAAGAGAGATAGCTATCAAGTTTGTAAAGATGGATATAGTATGGAACAAGAAGAGGTAGTTTATGATAGAGATAGATATGAGGTTCTTGTAGTCAAGAATCCTATCAGATGTTTCTGAGAAGATAAGACCTATATCTATGGGCGACGTGAATATGAACAATCAAAAGATTGAGGTTATGAGCTTATGAGAATAGAGAAATAAATATATATCACTAAAAAATAGTCAAAACTGACTATTTTTTTAATTCTTTTATGAGATGAACATTCATATTCCATATACAATCAATCCAGATACAATAATACAAAATGGAAGAGTGAGAATCCAAGCATAGGCGATATTTTTTATTGTTTCTATTCTAATATTTTTTAGACCACCTTCTGCTACCATACTACCAGCGATACCACTCGACAAGACATGAGTAGTGCTAATAGGAAGATGAAGTGCCGAAGATAGACCAATAGTGGCAGCAGCAACAATCTCTGAACTTGCGCCTTGAAGATAAGTCAGATGATGTTTACCTATTTTTTTACCTAATGTTTTGACAATTCTCTTCCATCAGATAGTAGTTCCCAATCCTAAACAAACAGGAATAAGTATCATAACTCGGAGAGGAACTGTTTGTGATTCTAAGATATAACTATAAGTTGCAGGCATCAATAAAGTGAGAATTAATACTACTAATCCAACCCCCTTTTGTCCATCATTGGATCCATGGAAAAAACTTACCAAACCACAAGTTACAACGAGTAGCGCTCTGACATGAAGTGGTGGTTTATTGTGTTTTTCGTGTTTGTGATGGATAGAGAGAAACCAGTGTTCAGTGATGGGAAAATGTCTTACAAGAGATACTAACCCATAGGTAAGAGCAAATCCTATAAGAGGAGATATAATAAGTCCTATAATTACTGTAATAAGATGTCCACTAGGTAATAATGACCAAGATTCATGATGGAGAAGTATAAATCCTACAAAAGCACCAAATACTGACCCGATGAGAGTATGAGAACTTGATGCTGGAAGTCCGCGATATCGTGTGAGTATATTCCACAAAATAGAAGTAGTTAAGATCGCTATAATAACTAATAATGCATTCGTTTCACCATAAGGGACGATATCTACAATAGGTATCAAAGCAACAATACTGAAAGCTACTCCTAATCAACCCAATAGTACCCCCAAGAAATTCATTAAACCTGAATAAATAACAGCAAGTTGTGGACGTAATGTTTTTGTATAAATTACAGTGGCGACAGCATTGGCTGTATCATGAAACCCATTGATAAACTCGAAGATAGCAACTAGAGCGATCAAAATAAGAGCAGTAGTAGTCATGACTTAGGCGAATGATAAAACGTAATACTTTCAATTATACTCTAAAAAATTAATAATGCAAAAATTTGAAGAGATTTTTCTTGTATTATGATATATTATCTCTATATCTAACTATTTATCTTATGTATTACTAACATTATGGCAGAACTGAAATTTCTTGAGAAGTACTTAAATACTCCATCACCGACATGATTTGAATCAGAAGGTCAGAAAGTTTGGCTTGACTTTTTGAAGCCTTATGTTGATACCACCTTTGTCGATGTGTATGGAACAGCGGTAGGAGCGATCAATCCTGATGCTCCCTACAAGGTTGTCATCGAAGCGCATGCTGATGAAATATCGTGGTTTGTGAATTATATCGACGATAAGGGATATATCTATGTGATTCGCAATGGTGGATCTGATCATCAGATTGCTCCGAGTATGAGAGTAAACCTTTGGACGAAAAACGGTCCTGTGTCTGGTGTATTTGGTTGGCCTGCTATCCATACACGTCTCCCAGCAGAGGAAATCAAACCAGAACTTCACAATCTCTCCATTGATGTAGGCGCTAATACGAAAGAAGAAGTCGAAAAGTTATGAATCCATGTGGGAACGGTTGTGACGTTTGATGCGAACTTTATGATGTTAAATGATCGTTATTATGTCTGTCGTGCCATCGACAATCGTATCGGTGGCTATATGATCGCTCAAGTCGCAAAGGCACTTAAAGATAATAATAAAAAATTACCGTTCTGACTGTATGTCGTGAATAGTGTGCAGGAGGAAGTTGGGTTGTATGGTGCACAGATGATTACGGATACCATCAAGCCCAATCTCGCTATTGTGACCGATGTCACTCATGATACGAGTACACCCCTTCATCTAAATGTCAAAAAACATGGTGATCTCAAATGTGGATTAGGTCCAGTCGTGAGTTACGCTCCGAGTGTTCATCATATCCTCCGTGATCTGACGATAGAGGTAGCAGAAACAAACAAAATAGATTTCCAAAGGCAAGCAAGTTCTCGTTGGACGTGAACTGATACTGATGCCTTTGCGTTTTCTAATGGAGGTATCCCATCGACGTTGATCTCTCTTCCTCTCAAGTATATGCATACGACTGTCGAGACGGTTCACAAAGATGATGTCCAAGCGACTATTGATCTCATGTATCACACACTCCTCGCTTTAAACCCAAAGGAAGATTATAAATATATAAAATTATAAAAACTTTGATAAGAAAAACTCGACTGGATTCAGATCGAGTTTTTAAATTAATTTTTTCATTTTATTATTTGTTCAGATAGTTCCCCATTCCCAGCTTTAATTAATTATTTTTATTTTCGTAGCTATATCACATATAAATGTCAATAGATTATTTGCTATGATGATAGTGTTCAAGATAGAGATATCTTCTGATGCTCACAAAAGCCAAGACTAAGAAGATAAGGGTAAAGATAAAGACAGACATATGTTGTGCAAGAGCAAACGAACCAAAGAGAGGTCCTACAAACATTACTCAAGATTGCAAGGATCCCATGACTCCAATAGCTTCTCCTACTTTACTATGTTCTACCTTTCTGACGATTTCGTTGTTGTATCCTACTTGCATCAGCGATCCAAATGGTACAATAGAAAACCATCCTAGGATAAATATCCACCATTGTGGAGCAATAAGCATCAAAATGGTTCATGGTATCATACCCAGACTAATAATATTGAGAAGTTGTCTATTATTAAAATATTTTATCCAAAAACGAGGGACAAGAATTACTTGATTGATCATCGTAATAACTCCAATAACAGCGAGATAATATCCAATATGACTCCCTGCTATATTGAATCTCTGTTCTGCGATGATCGACATAATCGATTGATATGAAAAATTAGCAATTCCTATAAAGAGAAGTGAAATCATAATCCAACGAAAATTGATGTGACTGATATATTTCCACAATAAAGGGAAAGGATTTGCACTGATTTTTCTATGTGAATGATTGATATTGGTTTCTTTAAGTTTGGTGATCACAAGGATGAGATTGATAATAGCGAAGATAAGCCCAAACATAAAAACAGAATGGACTGACCCCTGATCCAATAAGAGTGACCCTAACATTGGACCGATCACAAATCCCAATCCAAACATCGCTCATAATAGTCAGAAATTCTTTTTTCTATCATTTTCATCGACCGACATATCAGTCAGGATAGCTTGAAGGATAGACATATTTCCACCAGTGAATCCATTTACTACTCTGGCAATAAAATACGCGATAGGTGAGCTTATAAAAAGAAGTACCCAAGATACAGAGTTGATTGTAATAGATCCTACAAGTGGTCGTTTCCTTCCATAAATATCACTCAATTGACCCAACAGTGGTGCTGCTAAAAAGGAACATAGAGAATATGCTACAATTCCTAAGGTGATGGCATAATCAGGAAGATGATAAAAATGCATCAGATCTGGTACAGCTGGGATGAGAATACCTATGCAGAGCACATCAAGGAGAATACTAATATAGACAACGATTTTCTGTCGATTCATGAATTCAGGTTCGAAAATAAAACTTTTTAGTATACTCTGAATTGCTTCAAATACAAGAGCTAAAGAGTTGTATTGTGGTTATAAAAAAATCTTTTGGTAGATATTGAATGGAAGGTGAAAAAGTATATAATTGATATATCTTCATTTAATATAAAGAATAGTTTTATGAACAATATTGTCCTGATAGGAGCTGGTGGAACGGGGATGTCGTGATTGGCGATGATGCTTTTTGATATTGGGTACAAGAATATTATCTGTATCAATAATATACAAACAGACCTTACTGACCGTCTATCTCGTCATGGTTTGAAAGTGATTATCTGACACGGAAATTATCAAGTAGATCTTCATGATTTTGTTATTTATTCAGATATTCAAGCCATTATTGATGGACCTGAGATCACCCAGTCTCGTGAATATCAAAAAAATCCTACTAAAAAACATTATCATATCTGTCTGACGTATAATCAGTTTGTTGCTGAAATTTCTAAAAAATTTCTCACTGTTTCTGTTAGTGGATCAAATGGGAAGACGAGTACGACCGCGATGCTTACTTGGGCAATATCTCAGACGAATAGTTTGTTTGGTCTCGCAATTGTGGGAGGACTGCTGCCAAATTTCAATCACCAATGATATGCAATCAATCAAGACCCTGACATTCAGTCAGATATTCATCATCTTTTTGAACATATTTTTAACCAAAAACATCAGCTCGATTATTTGTTATTAAAAAAATACATCTTTGTGATAGAGGCATGTGAACATAGAGAACATTTCCTTCTTTACGATACTGATTATGCACTTATTACGAATGTGGAGCGAGATCATGTGGATTATTATAAGACTTTGGAATCGTATCGTCAGGCATTCGCTGATATGATAAATGGTACGAGACATTGAGTTATTATCACTCCTTGAGTCTTATCTTCGTTACAGTGATATGAATTAACTCAAAAAAATCTTATGATTTCTGAGTCCTATCGCGTTGATATCCCTTTTTTGGTGGGTTCGTATACGGAGTTGAATGCTGGTATGGTGAAGAGTTTGATTGATGTCATTGCTCGCTGTGAAACAAGTACTCTTGGGGTAAGGAGAGACGACGAAGCAATCCCAATAAATGGTGATGGATCGCCATACTCCTCTCGTAAACTCGAGTTAAAAGTCGTTCGCGATGACGAACTTCAGACTACTCTTTCTTCATTTCAAGGAGTAGGAAGAAGAATGGAGGTGATTGGAACCATAGGAGAGAAAGTCGTCTATAGTGACTATGGACATCATGCTCCAGCATTGGAATGAAATATCAAAGCATTGAAAGAACAATTTCCTAACAAAAAAATCTGTGCTATCTTCCAACCTCATCAAGCACAGAGAGTATTGGCTGGTTGGGACGATTTTCAGAAAGCGTTGCAAGGAGTAGATACTACGATTATTTATCGTCTGTACACAGCTAGAGAAGATTTTAAGACTTTACAAGCGGAGTATCCTCGTTTGGCATCAGTATCGAGTTTTGATGAATTGGGAGAACAGTTTGCACAAGATTTGTATGCTGACTATGTGATTGATATTACCACTCTTGCTACTGAACTTCGTGCGTTGTCAGATGACTATCTTATTGTCTATTTCTCAGCAGGAGATTTAGACGAAGAGATGAGAAAAATTGTTGAATAAAAATTTATTCTCTACCACACACACTATGAAGGAAAAAAGAATCCTTATTATCAATGGATCTATTAGAGGAAAAGAAGGTAATTCTCGAAGATTAGCACAACAAGCCAAACAGATTCTTAAGGAATTATATAGTATCAAAAGTAAGATTTTAACTCTTTCTCATCCTGAGCGTACCATTCATGATGTGTATGATTTAGTGAAACAAGCTGATGGATTTTTAGTGTTATCTGGAACGTATTGGAATAATATGAGTTCTCTACTTCAGAGATTTATAGAAGCAATGTCTATTTATGAGAATAATGAAATATTTTTTGGAAAACCATTAGCATGTGTTGTTACTATGGATTCTGTTGGAGGTGTAGATGTATGACTTACTATACAAAACTCTTTTGCTTGATTGTGATGTCGATTTCCTCCCTGTTCTTCTATTGTAGTATCAAGATTAGCACAATATACCTTATTAGAAAATCCTCATAATAAAGAGAATGATGATGTCTGGACTGCTGATGATTTGAAAATAGTGATAAAAAATCTTGTATCAGCAACATCAATTGATAGACAACAACGAACAGCTTGGTCCTATAATTTATTAGAGTATAATGAAGATAAACGACCAGAGACAGGAGATATCAATCTTCATACCCCTCTTTTTATAGAATAAAAAATACTTGATATGTGACATAACCATAACTACAATACTGAATCACAAGGTATTACTTTAGCGTTTTGGTTAAATTTGTGATTTTCGATACTAGAGATTATTGGAGGATTGCTGACGAATTCGACGGCTATTATTGCAGATGCTTTTCATGATTTTGGTGATGCGATGGCGATAGGATTAGCAGTTATTTTGGAAAAAATTTCACGTAAGAAGAGGGATAATCACTATACTTATGGATATAGGCGTTTTTCTCTTCTGGCCGCTATCATTATGTCGGTAATCCTTCTTGTAGGGGCCGTACTGATGTCAATTGAAGCTATACAGTCATTTTCTGAACCCAAAACGGTCAATAGTGTCGGAATGTTTGGTCTTGCTATCTTTGGGATAGCGGTCAACGGAGTAGCATTTCTCCGTATTAAATATTGAAATTGGCATAGTCATGATGGACATGAACATAGTAATAATGGAAGGGCCGTAATGCTCCATCTTCTCGAGGATGTTTTGGGTTGGATAGCAGTATTGGTTTGATCTGCTCTTATGTATTTTACTGGTCGATATTGGATTGATGGTGTATTGGTACTTGGAATAGCAATCTTTATCGTGTATAATGCCACGAATAATCTCCTCGATACGATGAAAATACTATTACAATCAGTTCCAGAAAATATTTCTGTCGATGAGATTAAAAAAAAGTTGCTTGCTCTGACTAATATTGAAGATGTGCATGATATTCACGTTTGGTCGATAGATGGAGAATATGTCGTAGCTTCGATGCATATTGTAATAAAGAAAAACTTGACAAAAGAACAACATAAGGATATAATAAATATATTGAATCATCATCACATTGATCATCCTACCATACAGTTTGAGCTGTTTGGATGTGAAGGAGGGGCATGTTAAAATTTATTTTTGTAAATATGATTTATTAGATGAAAGAAACTTTTGAAAAAAAAGAATGAGTACAGGGAGAATTATTTAAAAGAAATTTTGAACTATCTCCTTATAAAGAAGAAATTATAACTAACTTAGATCAGTTAGATAATATTTTTGATTGAGATCAGGAGATTGAAACTTTAGCTATGAATTTATTTGGCTCAAAAGATGAATTTATATCTTGGTTTTTAGATAATACAAATTGGAGAGAGGGTGTTCCAGAGTGATTTACAAAAATAGATGCATTGAAGAAGATAGTGAAACTAGATGAAGAAATTATAGATTTGTGTACAAAAATTGATGAAGATTCTATGGTTGTGTTAAGAAACTTATTGAGATATAATGAATACAAGACTTTTTATAGAAATAGCAAAACGATTCCGTTATTATTCTCTAGAGATCAACTCATTCATTACCTTATGTATATAGGGCGTTGAGATTATAGTTATTCTTAAGGGAGAATTATAATAAAAAAAGAAGTTTGGATATTTCCATACTTTTAATTATTAAGTTTATAAAATTCTTACCTTGATGGATTATCGATACGATGGCAATAAGTGGATTTTCAAAGTTACTCATTTTTTTTAAAACAAAAATATAAATAAGTCAAGTATTGTGTGCAAGAGGGAAATGACTATTTCGTTATTGAAACTGGTAAAAAAACAAGTATACTCTATCGTTTATTTTTTGCTATAAAGAGAAATGTCCCTTACACGAACTGCACTAGAACCACAATTTCAAGCATTATTGGATAGAGAAATAACATCGTACGATGCGCTTGTCACTTGGATCAAAGATTGTGATACGCTTGATTCTTCTCTGAGCGTCGATTTTGCCTGGAGATATATCCACCAAAGCACCAATACCGCTGATACACAAGCAGAAGCAATCTATACTGATTTTCTTCAGACCATTTATCCACACTGGATAACTTTTTCTGATAAACTGGGGCGTAAATTGATTGCAAGTGAGTTTGTGGATCAGCTTCCTGCTGAATATCATAACTATGTCAGAGGTGTGAAGCATGGTGTGGCAATGTTTCGTGAAGAGAATGTTGCTCTGTCGACCCAAGAAGAAGAAGTTAAATCCCAGTTTGCTAAGATTGCTGGTGCACAGACTATCGTCTATAGGGACACCGAACTCACTATCCAACAAGCGAACGACTATCTCAAGAACTCTGACCGTGCTGTCAGAAAAGAGGTTTTTGAACTTATCGAACAGAGAAGAAAACAAGATGCAGAGAAGTTAGATGAGATTATGTCGCAGTTGATCCAGATTAGGACGCAGATCGCTCGTAATTGTGGGTTTGAGAGTTACACGGATTACAAGTATTCGTACAGATATGACTATACCAAGGAACAGATTAATGAGTTTCATGAGTCAATTCGTCAGGTTGTCACTCCTCTGGGGAAGAAATTTTTTGATACCAGAAAAAAATTACTCTGACTGAAATCCCTGAAACCCTACGATTTCGATGCACCCTTGTTTGGGGAGGTAGAGAGTGAATTGTTTGCTTCCACTGATGAGATGATTGACAAGTTGTGTCTGTTGGTGAAGGATATGGATCCAGAGTTTGAAACCTTTATCCGTGGGATGCAGTCAGAAAAGAATCTTGATCTCGAAACACGCAAAAATAAAGCACCAGGTTGATACAACTACCCTCTCGCGGGACAACCGTATTCGTTTATCTTTATGAATGCCCTCAGAGATAGTTATGGATGGTTTACTTGGGCGCATGAAGCGGGACACGGTATCCATCATTATCAGACTAGACACCTTCCTCTGGGATATTTTAGAGATTGTCCATCAGAGATTTGTGAGATCGCTTCTATGGCGATGGAGTTGTTTACGATGAATGATTTGGGTCGTATTGGGTTGAATACAACTCAGATTAGAGATTCGCTCGAAGATAAGTTAACGAAAGATATTCTCTTCTTACCGTGGATGTCACAGATCGATCTGTTTCAGCAATGGATATACGATCATCCTGACCATACGGTAGAACAGAGACATGCACACTGGAAAGAATTAAATGCCTTATATCCTTATGCGATTCGTATCGGAGAAGCTGCTGCGTGGGAAGGAGAATACGATAACTATGCAGATACGTTTTGGCAAAGACAGATGCATGTGTTTGATTATCCGTTCTATTATATCGACTATGGTATCGCGTATCTAGCTTCAGCACAACTGTATGGACAATGGAAAATCGATAGAACACAAGCTATCAAGAACTACAAGAATATTCTCTCTGCTGGATATGTGCATTCTATTCCTGAGACGATGAAATTAGGAAACGTCGAGTTTGATATTTCAGCACCTAAACTTCAAGAATTGATGAGTGTCTTGGAGAAGGAGTATGATGAGTTGATATAATGAAAATTATTGCCTTGCAAAAAGCATTGGGAAAATTATAAAGAAACCTGCGACTGGCTTCGCAGGTTCTGAAAACTTTTCTGTTCTTTGGTTTCCCAAAGGATTTGAAAATAGTTTTAAACACTCAGTGAGTTTGTTCTTATTTTTTTCCTTTTATCGCCAGCAAAATTGGAACGGCTATTCCTATTGCTAATGTTGATAAAAAGGCTACTAATTCAGTCGCATAATTTCTAAAAAGAAAGAATAGACTGACAGCAAGCAAGATAAGAACTAAGGTGAAAGTTAAATTGGGATTTCCCTTTATTAACTCTTGAAAGAAAGCAGTCCATGAATTCCTTGGGCTGTTTTTTGTTGGAAATAAATTCTAATTTAATATCTTCTTCATCTCCTCCCATCATAGTTCTTCCAATCTTTGGCTGGAATAGTCCGTAATATCAAATACGATAGCGTCAGAATCTTTATTTTTTTGTCTATGTTTGACGACAATCTTGTGAGAAGCTCCGAGTGTTTTTCTCTTATAGGGGCTATACAGATCGAGGAACTGGAGCAGAAGACCATAGTCTAGACTTGGGATGCTATCTAAAGGTTTCGGACTGACACGGATGACGGTACTGACGACTTTCGGTGGTGGTGTGAAGGCAGTCGGAGGTACATCGAAACAATGCTCGACTTTATAGGCATAGTTGATCAACCATCGAAGGAATGACTTCTTCGGAGCATCATGGACGATCTTCTCTGCTGCTTCTCTTTGTATGAGGAATACTCCTCCAGCTCGTGTCGGTGTCTGTGTTTCAAAAAACTTTCTGAGTATGGGAGAAGTGATATAATAGGGAAGATTTCCGACAATGAGTGTTTTATCTTGTGGTGTCTGAAAAGGAAAATCTTCTGTGTTTCCTTCCTCTCGTTGTAAGACATCTTTATTGACAATCTTGGTGTGACGTGAGCGTATCTTGTGACCATTCAGATAATTTACCATTTTGGTGTCGTATTCGATGAGAAGGGTCTGACTACTGAGGTCTTGGATACGTTCCGTGAGTGCTCCTTTTCCTGGTCAGATTTCGACAAGTGTTTGACTTTCTGTCGATACAAAAAGCTGTTGTACTTGCTGGGCGATATGGTCCAGTACGGTTTGGTCAGTCAGGAAATTTTGTCAGAGATAAGAAGACATTATGTCTTGTTGATGATAGTTAAAGAAAGGTTGTAGGCTTGTTCTACTTGTTGATCGATGGTAAGGACACTGGTGTCTATTTCGATCGCATCAGGAGCTTTTATATTGACGGCATCAGGACCGAGGTAATCGGTTTGGTCTCTGAGTACAATATCAGCATAAATTTCTTCCATCGTCACATCTTGTCATCTGGCTATCATTTCATTATATCTTCTCTGTGCTCTGATGTCGACATTTCCTGTCAGGAAGAGTTTCAGCTCTGCATGAGGAAAGACAACCGTTCCCATATCTCTTCCATCGACGACGATCCCTCATCATTGTCCAATCCTCTTCTGCTCTTCACCCAGCCAAGAACGTACACTGGGAGACACGACAATCGGTTTCATCTGTGACGAGAGTGTGGTCAGGCGAATTTCTTTTTCTATATTTTCTCCATTGAGTATCATGTCATTGTGGTCCGTCTCAGGATTGTGTTGGAAAGAAAGAGTGATCTGACTCAGCATGGTCTGTTTGTCCCTTTCGGGTGCATCGAGAAGTCCGTGTCTCATTGCGTACACTGCAACGGCTCTATACATAGCTCCCGTATCCAGATAGGTATATCAGAGTTTGCGAGCCAAGTCCATTGCTGTCGTCCCTTTTCCTGTCGCTACATAACCGTCGATGGCGATGATGATTTTTTTCATAGGAGAATCTGGGAAATAAATATGGTTCTTAGGTATTAGTTCCTAGGGACTGTAAGAATAAATTATACTTTGGTTGTCATTCTCCACTCAAAGACTCGGGTAAAAGAGACGAAGGAAGAATCCAGCGCTTCGTAAGTTAAAGCACGATGATGCAAATTTGTTATCTATTTTAATAATATCGATATTGCACTACTTGCCTTTGCTCATCGAAATCTTTTTTACTTCTTCATGAACTTGTTCTATACTTGGCGAAGCGTCGATACGAATCACTGGGAAGAATTTTTCAAACAATTCAATATTTGGTAATGTTTTTTCAAAGAATAAGTCTAATCTTTTATCAACTGACTCTGGAGTATCATCGTTACGTCCTCTTCAAAGCATTCTTTTTTTTGCTTCTTCTCTGCTGAGTTCAAAATAGATGCCCACAATTTCTCTTTTCTCTTGCAATGATACTTGAACAAGATCGACAAGTTGTGCTAATGTTCTTGGATAACCATCGAGGAGCATTGATTTCTTTTCACTCAAAATAGTAGAAAAATAGAAGTGAAACATTGATATAGAAACTTCATCCGAAATAAGTTGTCCTAGTTCTAACTTGTTACTTAAATAGTCTCCAATAGCATTTGGATGAGATTTTAATGCACGAAAAATATCTCCAGATGAAAAATAAGAGAGTTTATCTTCATAGAGTGTTTGTAAAAGAGCTGATTGAGTTCCTTTTCCTGATCCTTGGATACCAAATAATACGATGTCTTTCATAGATATAATATACAATGATAATATAAATACGTAATCGCCTATATTATCGCAATTACTACATACTATAACAAATATGTCATTCATTAACAAGAGAGAATAAAAATTTGTCTCCTTATTATTCAAGAATGTGATTCAATATTTGCTTTATTTTAAAATATACCTATACTCTTTTTGTTCATAATTTTATATATTGTAGTGATAAAAAGAAGTGATTAATGTGTTGAAGCCATTTCGTAATGTACTAACTATGAGTACAGGATATCTTTTTGCGGTAGGAAGTATCATTATTATGTATACTTTACTTCCTATTATTTTTACTGATCTTCGAGGATCAAAAATAGCAGGTATTGCTATTATGGTGATGACGATGTTACAAATATTTCTTTTCTGACCCCTTGCTGCTAATCTTGTGGACACGTATGGAGCCAGAAAGATGTTGTGGTGATATGTTGGATTTTTTATTGTAGGTTCTATTCTATGGTTATTTTCCTACCATATTGATGGATTTATACTGAAAAGTAGTGTAGTCTGATTGATGACGCTGTCCTTTGCTGTTTGATTTGCATGTAAATTTGTCGATGTGTATACGTTAAGATCTTCACCCGCATCAAAAAGTGGAATTGCATTTGGAATACTGACATCATTGGCATGATTGGGACGTTTTATAGGGACACTTATCCAACCATCGTTAATTCAAGAAGTAACTCAAGTCTATGCTCCTTGGATTATGATCGGATCTATGGTATTGTTTGGAATATCATTATTATGTATCAAATCTGATCTTGAACCAGATCCAGCTATTATTTTTAATAAAGAGAAACTTGATAGTCGTATTAAGACAAGTTTAGTAGGAGTATTGGGAACATATAAAAATACATTCTATCGTGGATGGAGATTTATTCAACGTTGTCGTCAATTCCCTCTTATTCCTTTAACGGTTTCATTTTTTGAGGGTATTTATTTTGCTTCATTATGGTTTATTATACCATTATATCTTTCTGCTCATCCAGAATATCATGCAACAGGATTGGAAATTGGTATCTATGAGATTGTTAGTGTCTGTGTTGCAGTGATATTTGGCTATATTGCAGATAAAGGTAGTAGTGTCAGAAATGTCGTGATATGATGGATTGGTATTTTGATAGGAGTCTGAATTCTTTATTTTCATCCATCATTAGAGATTTTGGTACTTGTAGGAGTGATTATTGGACTTTCCAATAATTTGCTATATTCGACGGGACAACATATCCTGGCGAAGAATGATGTTGATCATGAAAATGATGGTGCTTACGCACAGACGAGAAATATTATTGCTAATATTTGATATATGTTTATGCCAGTAGTATGGTGATTATTGATGCATCTTGATTTTGCTTTGATTTTAAAGCTATTTTCAAGTATGATATCAAGTATTGCAATGATTGGATTGATAGTTGCTTTTTATCTTCTCGTTATGAGAGAACATCAGAAGAGTTAAAGGTATAAGGTTAGTAAGGTGTTTTGTCATTGAGAACGAGGTACGAGTGTGGCAATCTACTTATTAGATATGGATTGCTTCGTGCCTCGCAATGACTTTTTATGTGGTGAGTTTTAATTAAATTATCAATTATGTCTCGTATATTGTCGATAGATTGGTGAAGTAAACGTATAGGTTTGGCTTGGATGGATATGAAAAACAAGACTCCTCTTCCTTTGTGATACTTGGAAAATACAAATACAGTCTATTTTGATCTTGCCTCGTTGATAGCACAGTATGGTATCGATACGATCGTCTATGGATATCCTGAAGGAAATAAAGGCGTTATGGGTAAGATTGATAAATTTATCGCTTCATTACAATTTTCGGTCGCTGACACGGTGACATTTTACCCTATAGATGAACATTATTCTAGTACACAAGCGTCGAACATTACTTGAGATCTAGATCGTAAACATATCTCACAAGATACGATCAGTGCGATGGTGATCTTAGAGAGATATCTTAATCGTCCTGATGCTCCTCAGGATCAATAGCAAAATCATTTTGTGCTAATAATATTTTTGCTATAGAATTGTGTATCGTGGTATTACCTTCTGGTTGATATTCCAGTATACTTTGCGTATCTTCTTGGGCTTCATTATAGGAAAGATCACTCGGATACATATACAAGAACGATTCTTTTGGGCTAGTGTCAAAAACGATAGCTTGATAGAGTGAATTATTACATCGCTTTTTGAGTTTTTCGATGTTTTCTTCCGTAAAGAATAATCCTTTGAGTTTTGATTGCATCTCAGGATCGACCTGTTCGATGATATCTGGTGTGATGTAGTGTTTATCAATATAGATTTTCATGGCGACGAGAAGAGATAAATATATACTCTCAGTATAGTGCTTTTTTCAAAAAAATCAAATTTTGAAGTTTAAAAAGAATCCCTCTCCATGCGATGCGAGAGCTAGTGAACTTTGTTTGTGATTTTTCATAATTTTATAAGTTTTATTTGACTATTTATACGTATATGGAGTATGAATGTCAATACTTTTGAGAAATTCATTGTTTGCAAATGTGGAGAATAATCATATGATGAATGAGTTATAAGGTTTATAATGTTATTGGGTTTATAAAGTATTCTTTACTAATCTTATAACTTTACAGACTTTATCACCTTACAAACTTTCTTAAGTTTTATAACCTATAACCAATATAATGACAAGTAATGCAAAACAACAAGTATTAAAAGATGCAATCGCTACGATTGAAAAACAATTTGGAAAATGAGCTATCATGCGTATGGGTGACAACGCGAATCTCGGTCAGGTAAGTACCTTTCATTCTGGTTCGTATGTCATGGATCTGATCTTAGGATGAGGATATCCAGAAGGACGTGTGATCGAAATGTATGGACATGAATCATCAGGTAAGACGACGATCGCTTTACATGCTATCGCTGAAGTACAACGCAGAGGTGAATTAGCTGCCTTTATCGATGCCGAACATGCTCTGGATCCTCACTATGCTCGTAAACTGGGTGTTGATGTAGATAATCTTCTGCTTTCTCAGCCTGATTATGGAGAACAAGCACTACAAATCGCTGAAGAACTTGCAAAAACTGGAGCAGTAAAACTTATTGTTATTGACTCGGTGAGTGCAATGGTTCCTAGAGCGGAAGTAGAAGGAGATATGGGTGATAGTTTCATGGGTCTTCAAGCTCGTATGATGTCACAAGGTCTCAGAAAAATCACTGGTATCTTAGCAAAAACAGGAACTTCTCTCATCTTCATCAACCAAATCCGTATGAAAATCGGAGTAATGTTTGGAAATCCTGAGACAACGTCTGGAGGTAATGCCTTGAAATTCTTCGCTTCACAAAGATTAGAAATCCGTAAAGGAGAAAAAATTCTCGGAGCTGATAAAGAACAAGAAGGATATATCTGTAAAGTAAAAACGGCAAAAAATAAAATATTTGCTCCATTCAAAACAGTCGAAGTGCCTATTAAATGGGCTGAAGGTATCTCAAAGATTGATGATATTGTAGAAGCTTCAGTGATTCTCAAACTTATCTCTCGTAATGGTGCGTTCTATGCTCTTGGAGATCAAAAATTCCAAGGAAAAGCAAAATTGACAGAGTTTATTGCTAGCGATGAAAAAACTCGTAAAGATCTTGAATCTCAAATCCAAGGTAAAATCAAAGAAATGAGATCAGGGAAAGCAGTACTCGATGATGATGCATTGGAAGCTCTTGCAGAAGATATGCACGCAGAGGTGACGATAGAAGAAACTGAAGAATAGAAAAATGATATATTCTAACCCACGATGTGGGTTTTTTCTTGTCTTGAAATAATGTATAAGAATCGTATAGATAGATAGTATTTATTATTTTTTGTATTATGAAAAAAATTTTTCTTATTATAGGATTAGTTATAATATTTGTACTTTCTGGCTGTTCGTCTTCAAAAGTGTCTTTAGAAGAAACACAAAATACAGATCCAGTATATGAAGATTATCTCTCTTATACTGGAGTGAAAGATGAGATCAATAACCTTACACCAGAACAGTTAGCAAAGTTAATGATCGAACATACAGATGAAGATATCTATCTGGATATTCGAAATAAGGCTATGACATTCTCTCAAGAAGAGTATGATCGCTACTATGCTCTACTCTTAGAGTCTAATATCCAGGATATGATACAAGAAGGTGTCATCGATGCAGAACAGATTCAAGAAGAGAAAGAAGCTAGTGATCAACAACGTCAAGAATTGGACCAAAAAGCTATGGAAAAATATGGAAAACCAATGTATCAATTGCCATTTATGCAGGCTTTGGAGTTGTAATATATTTATTTAATAAATAGAATATTGATTTGAAAAAAATATTGTGATTATTGATATGTTTACTATGATTTTTTTCCTTATCGTCAGCAGTAACGATAGGGATCCATGGACTGCAATTTCAAGATGATATTAAAGATCTTACTCGTTGGGAGTCGCTTCAAGATGGTAAAAAAGTTGAAATTATCTGACTGATTTTCGATCATTATACGGATACAGAGTCTGTCTATCTTCATAAAGTAGTGGATCAATTGTGAACAGATAGAATCTATCATATCTCTCTTTCTCCGTATGGTTATACTTCGACACAGGTTGCCAATGGTGCTTTTGATGTCGAGTATAAAAGATTTTTTAAAGAAGTGAAAGATATGAATATTACTGTAGTATTTCGTACCATGCATGAGATGAATGGTGGACGATATTCTCGAGCATCGAAACCAGAGGAATTCAAGAAAGCACGAAGATATGTCCATACGATGGCTCGTAAGGACTTCGATCTTCAGTCAGACAAACTTCTTTTTTCGCTGTCATTTAATAGTCAAGACTTACCTACCAGTGATGCAATTCCGACACAACAATCTTCCTATGAATACTGTAGTCAGTGGAGAGTTGATAATAAAGGACGATGTCCCCGTATGGAAGACTATTATCCAGGGAGAAATTATGTCGATCTGATAGGTGTAACACTCTATAATCGAGGAAGATCGAGATCAGATAACTGGTCAGTATGGAAAGATCCAAAAGTATTACTGACGGAATCAAATCTTATAGGAAGATTATATCAATGGAATAAACCTATCATTATTGATGAACTAGGAACGACTGCAGTCAAGTTTGATGGAGAATGGACACAAGAGAAAGTTACAGAGACATTTGCAAACAACAAGGAAGACAAAAATACACGATTGAGAGAATGGAAACTCCTCTTCGCTGAATATCCGAGAATTGTGGGTATTGTCTATTTTAATGTCGATCTCACCCAAGGAGCTACGAGACAAGTATTGGGACAAGCAGATCGATCGCTGATCATGTCGCCGTATGTGAGTGATTACACCTTTGGCAAGAGGTTTGTACTGAACTATGGTGATGATGCACTGAGGAAGCTATTTGTGATTAAGAAGAAACCGGTGAGGAAAGTATAACGGTTCGCGGCTTGGCGTAGTGGGGGCTTTTCAGCACAACACTTGATACGAAG
>CAYWIJ010000009.1:0-29244 GCA_964458335.1 uncultured Candidatus Peribacteria bacterium
TATTTTACTTGCATTACCTTTTATATTTATATCCATCTTCTATGCAAGAACCATTAAAAAATATTATTGATACTATATAGCATTTACTAAAAGTCTCTAAAAATTTGCAAAAAAAGATTTTCTCATTATACTATAGTTATTAGACAAATTGCTTCAAGTGAAACTCTTTTATTTTTCTGTTCATCATGTCTGGACGAGGAGATATTTACAAAATTACTGCCCAAGAAAATGTGGATACTACAAAAGGGTTAGGTAGTAAATTTTCTTCAGATGAAAAACAGAAGATAGAACATGGTGTTGATCAGTGGCTTATGGAGTGAGAAACCATCCTCAATCAGGACACAAAACTTTGAGAACAGAGGGAACATAATCTTTTTACATCAGACAAAAATGATTCTGATGATAAAACTATTGATCATGATAGGAAACGCTGATTGGCATTAAAACAAGCAGATGAAGATGAAGATGGGCATTTAGAAATGCATGAATACAATAAACATAAAGATACTTTATCCAAGGCATTTTTAGAAGGAGAAAAAGAAAGAAAAAATCCTATTATTCAACAATTTGAAGAGAGTAAAAAAAATTATTATGCTGACATAGAGGCAGTATGATCTCCAGAAAAAGAAAAACAATTATTGTTTAATGATGTAGCAGATCAGTTGGCTGATACAAAAAATAGTATTGTATCTTGAAATGCTAATAAAGATATTATAGCTGGTAATGCGAGAAATGAAGTTGTAGCAGGAAATGCTGTAGATGTGATCTCTACGAATGGATTATCTGCAGAAGAATATGCTACTTCTGATCCTTTTGCCTATGCACAAGCATATCAAGAACAGTGGAATCGTCAGTATACTATGGCATAAGTTTTTTCATATCTGCTAGAAGAGGGGCCTCAAAACTTACTTGTTTTCCATTCATATCAGTAAAACTGTAACATCGACAATGGAGGAGTTGTCTGAGAATATTGTAATTTTTTTGTAATTTACGATTGTAGCTTGGAAGTCCATAGACAATATCTCCTAGTACTGGAAAACCAGCATCAGCACAATGTACTCTAATCTGATGCATACGACCTGTCTCCAGCTTTACTTTCACGAGACTAAGTGGTCAAAGAATGGTGTCAGACCAAGATTTTTCGTTATACCCTGTAGTAAGAGCGTTCTGTGCGAGTTCGTCATGAGGAGAAGCTATGACCATTTTTCCTCTTCAGAATTGTTTATCGACTATTTTTTTCATGGGCTTTGTCATCGTGAGCTGCTTAGGAAATGTCCCTACGAGGATAGTATAATACAGTTTATCTACCTTATGTTCACGGATTTGCGTGTTCAGATGCTGGAGTCAGGCATAGGTTTTCGCCACAATGACGAGTCAGGAAGTGTCTTTATCCAATCTATAGGCAACATTAGGCTGAAACATCGATCCAGCGAATCCACGAGAGGAGTAGTATTGCTTGATAAAGTCATAGAGCGAAGCAGGAGATTGGGAAAGATTGGTGTTCTGGCCAGGGTGGATGCTGATACCAGCTGGTTTATTGATGACGAGCCGATCATCATCTTCTGAGATAATTCGCGATTGAAAGTCAGAGAGATCATAGCTGGTCGATTCTTTTTTAGGTTTGTTTTCTTTTTTGACGGGGTTTTTGTTCGTCAGAAGAGTAATAAAAGATTCGTGAAAGGTGATAGTGTCTCAGAATTTAAGAGAATATGATTGATCAACTTTTTTTGCTTGTCATTGCGAGGAACGAAGCAATCCATCTTTGGAATTTTGGATTGCCGCACTTCACTTCGTTTCGTTCGCAATGACATCACTTTTTATTATTTTTATCTGTCCGGTTCTAATAGCCTTGAAAATCATCACTAGAGAAATATCAGGATAGGGACGAAAGAGTTTACGCAAAAACCTATCCATACGCTGATTGGCAGTGTTGGAGTCAATAGTGATTCCTGATTGAAGCTGAGTGGTAAGTGAGTTATTTATACTTGACATTTGTGATATTATTGTTTATAATGAAAATGGACGATGATGATATGCTTTGTATTGTCGGGAAGCCATAAAATAAAATTATGAAAACAATTTTGTTAGGTATTATGAAAACAATTTTAGGAGGATTTGCCGTTTTTGTTATTATTATTCTCCAAATATATTGCGCATTTGTATTATATAAGTCTCTACAAATGGATTATAAATTGAGCGATATAGAAATTTTCACTTGTTTTAGTGTGTTGATTGGAGGGTTTTATAGCACTGTTTATTTGAATAAAAAATGAAATAATCCATAGGACATGTCATTGACTGTCCTTTTTTTTATACTCAAAATTCAGTCAGAAAGCAATGTTTTTATTTTCTTGTGCATTTGTTTTAGGTTTATTTAAGGTAGAAGAATAATATACTCGTATCCTTATCCTCTATAAGGAAGTATATGTAATAAAAATAAAATGATCATGTGTGTATGATGAGAGGGCTGTCTATGTGTGGAGACAGTCTTTTTTGATTTATTGAGTTGTTAGGTATTGCAAATATGTTATAAAATACCTATATATAATGAATAATTAAAAATGAAAAATAAATAATTTTTTCATAAAAAATACACTCTACAGTTTTAACTGATAACTCTTACCTGAATCAATGTTATTTTCTACTAATCTCCTGAAAAGATATATTTCTCTGGATATTGAACCGCAAGACCTCATGTCCAATATGACACTTCACGCGTGTGAAGTAGAACATGTAGAACAGAGAATACTTCCAGAATTGGTTGTGATCTGATATGTGACGGAAACCAAAAAACATCCGAATGCTGATAGTCTCACCATCTGTCAGTTGGATTGTGGAAGTCGTGGTAGTTACCAGATCTGTACAGCTGCTGATAATATTAAACCTGATATTTTTGTACCCGTAGCGGTTCCTGGATGTTATCTACCAGCTATTGATCTTACTATATGAGCTCGTCAGATGAGAGGAGAAGATAGTAATGGTATGATCTGTGCAAAAATTGAACTCGGGATCAATGAAGACGCTGATCAGCATGGAATTTGGATTTTGGATGAAGATTTCTCAGATATTACACCATCTGATCTTGGTCTTACTCTCTCAAAAAAGTATGAATGGCTTAACAATATTATCCTCGATGTGGATAATAAAACCATCAATAATCGTCCTGATCTCACAGGATTGCTTGGTATGGCAATCGAGATGAGAGCTATCTTTACAAATCTGGCACAGAGAGGAGAAAAAAATGTCATCAAACAACAAAATATCACCCATGAGCTTTCTCAACACTATCCAAGTCGTGTAGTAGAATTGCTTGCACATGCTCATACTCCTAGACAACAAGTAAAGGTACAAACAGAATGATGTAGCGTCTACTCGCTTTTACAATTGGACAATATTACCGTCAGAACATCTCCTTTTTATGATAGACTGTCGCTTATTGATAGTGGATTACAGTCAAAGAATAATTGGGTAGATTTTTCAAACTTATTTATGACTATTGCTGGACAGCCTATTCATATGTTTGATGTTGATAAGATCAAGGGTACGATTGTAGTGAGAAATGCACATGATGGTGAACAATTTGTTGATTTGTTTGGTGCTGAACATAGTTTGGTCGCTCAAGATATTGTGATCGCTGATGATAGTGGAGTGATTGCGCTTGCTGGGGTAATCGGTGGAGCAAGTACAGCAGTCACTGATGAGACAAAAAATATCGTAATCGAGATTGCTCATTTTGATCCTGTGGCCACGAGAAGGACGAGTATGAGGATTGGTGTCCGTACTGATGCCGTGATGAGATTTGAGAAAACTCTTTCTCCATTGCTTTCTCTGACTTGTGTAAGTTTGATCCTCGACATTCTTAAACAATATGCTCCTATGTTAGGTGAATATACGATTACTTGATTGCAAACCATACTTTCTGACCAAGTAAGATCGTCCGCGACATCAGGTCAGATTATCCGTTTTGATCCTACTGAATGTATAAAAATTATTTTTGGTCGTGAGATACAAGATGGAGATGAAGGAATGATGAAACAAATCTTAGAATTACTAGGATTTGAGGTACAAAAAGATTGGAATGTTCGTATCCCTCGATGGAGAGGAAGTGATGATATGAATATCGCTCATGATATGTATGAGGAAGTAGTGAGAATCTATGGATTGAATCGTGTAGAGCCTTTAGCAGATAAAGAAGTTATATCATATAAACCATTTCATGGAATACCAAAACTTTCGAGGATTGTAGAACAGGTGCTTGTGCATACTCATCATGCAGACCAGCTCCAGACGTATCCGCGATGTGATGAATCATTTTTTGATCTCTTTGGTTATGATCGTGCGAATTGAATAAAACTTCGTAATGCAGTAGCACCAGAATTATCATACTTAAGACCAAGTTTGATCCCCAATATTCTTCAAGCTGTTGCCAAGAATAGTAAAATCTATGATGAATTTACGCTTTTTGATAGTGGGCAGACACGACATAAGTCAGAACATTTTTCTCGTTTTTTGAATAAACAATCATTCGAAACGACCAAACTTGGACTGGTAAGATATCAAAAATCATCTTCTGATCGAATTCATGATGCAGTATTACAGATGAAAGAGATGATCAGTGATTTGATCAATGCGATGGGATTGTCTAGTGGTTCACTTTCTTATATACCTACTGAATTGTCATTCTATCATCCTAAAAAACAAGCCACACTATGGTATAACGATGCTCATGGAAAAGAAATCAATATCGGTATGATAGCACAACTTCATCCTGTGACTGTAGAGGAACTCAAAATTGATCCCAAAGCACAAGTTGTTGTAGCAGAATTATATTTAGAAAGATGTAATGATATCCTTCAAGAACACGAACATAATTTTCAATCACAGGTATCATATCAGACTATCCAAGATCAGATGGTGACCAGAGATGTGAATTTTGTCGTTCCTAAAGAGATGCACTTTGGAGATATTGTAGCAGAAGTAAAAAAGGTAGAAGAGGTACAAGAGGTAAATGTATTTGATTTGTATCAAGGAGAACATCTTCCAGGAGATAAAAAATCTATTGCTTTGACGTTGACTATCATGGGTGATGGAACATGGACATCTGATCAGATTAATGCGGTGATAAATGATGCTATAGTCGTAGTAGAGAGAATATGAGGTAAATTGAGATAAATTGTTGACAAAAATTATAAAAAGATTATACTATAGATATATTTATGGTATAATTTTTTGATATGGAAAAATTTGAATTAAAAAATATCGTGGTGGATATATTAAATACTTATAGGGATAATGTTCAAATTTCTCTTCAAAAATGAAATTCTTGAGATGATCTTATAAATTTACGTGATAAACTTCATAGTATTTTAGAAGATTACGGTCTTCGTATACCAGAAGAGTGTATGACTGATGACTATATCAATAATCTATCATTTTGAACACAAGATAAGACATTTTTGCAGATTCAACAGATAGAGCGTCAACTTGAAGATATTTTTACAACATCAACAGATAAGAGTTTAAATGATATATATGCTGAAAAAGAAGAATACATAAACTGATTGCCAAAAGATCAACAACAGAAATATAACGATTTAAAAACAGATGCATTATTGTATGTGTTGTTGTGATGATCTTATTCTAGGCAATCGTCATGAATAGTACATCACATTATCGATGAAAACCAATTAGCTGACGATATGATAGAACAGAGAGAAAATGAACAGACATATCGTATCGAAAACTTTTTATGAGAATGGAGAGAAGCTCATATTAACGCGTTATATAATCATACTTTGGCCAAAGTTCATAAATCATTACGCCCTAGAATTGCTGAATTATGACTGAAAGAAGCATATAATTTTGATGAAATAGAGTATATTATAGATACTTATCTTTATCAGTGAAGAAAAGTATATCGTATTATAAGAAAAAATCCTGAACAAGTATCTGAAGAGGATATGAAAGCTTTTGAGAATCTTAAAACAGATCCTATTTTTTGATTACTGAGTTGAGGTACAGGAGGAAAGTGAAGAGAAAATCATATCTTTGATGATGAGAAATTAGCATGAATATTAGTTAATCTAATAAATCCAGATCCTACAAGAATCTCTTGAAGATAATATGAAAAATAATAAAAAAACTCCTCACATAAATATGAAGGAGCCTTTTATTGTAATTATTCAGTCTCATACAATTCAAATGTAATAGATTGAATAATGAATTTTTTGTTCCCGAGGTAGATACTACCATCAGGAAATTTTTGACCTTTTTTAGCAAATAGTACTTTCAGAGGAGAAATATATTTTATTTCTTCCCCTTTTTGTATTACAGCTATAGGTATTATATCACCCTTACCCTTACCTCCCAAGCTGTATGTGTCTTCTATATAAGAGATACTATGACCTGTTTGGTCTGTAAGGGTAATTTTTGCACTTCTTGTGCAAGATATTAGCGTAACAGCTAAAATAAAAAAATATTTCATCATTATTTCTGAATTATTTTTTTTATTATAACCGTATCCCTATTTATAAATGTATAACCATTTGCTAAAGGAAAATCTGCTACAACTTGTGTTGTAGGTTCAAATTTGATAGCATAATATTCTATGCTATCTTTTGAATTTTTTACACAATCGACAGTAATGGAACTATCGATGGCATAATCTGGTTTTACAGTATGGATTTTTATCTCTTTACCAGTTTTGGTAAGAGCAAATACTACTGTTTCTTTTTTTTGGCAAGACAGAAGTGTCATTGCCATCATACAAATTATTGTTGTTTTCATTTTTTTATTTTATTTTATATGAGAAATGAAAGTATACTGAATATGACATTATAATTCAAGAGTTTTTAAGTTATAATTCATTTGATATGAAAAAAAATCATAATTTTTTATAATTGATATACAAGAAGTCAAGTTATTGAGATTGTAAAATAACTATGAAATAGGATTTTTTTATAAAATATCTATACTTAGAATAGAAAAATTTAATTTCATACATCAATGCAAAATCCACTACAGAAAAGAATTTTAGAAGCTTATGAAGTCTCAACTCTGATACCAGTCAGAGGTAAACTTTCTTTGATTCCTGAAAAATTAGCTACTCAATATGAGATAGTGCCTTTTGATGGAGATGGAGTTACTGTCGCTGTTTTGACGACGAATACTTTTTCTGAAGAACTTAAGAAGATCTATGAAGGATTGGAAAATGCAGGATATAAGCCAGATGTGTATTATACAGATAAAGCAGGTATTGAGTTAGCATTGACATGGTATGGTCAAGTATCGGCACAAGAACAAGCTAATGCTCAGAAAATGAAAGAACAGGAAGAAGCAATTGGTAAAAATGCTATCGCTCAAATTATGGATTTGTATCCAAAGAGATCAAGTATGGATCCAGGAGATTTTCTGATGCAGGTTATAAAGTTTGGATTTCAATCGTGAGCTTCAGATATGCATCTCCAAGTACAAGAAAAAAATATTGTCCTTCGTCTCAGAATTGATGGAGTGATGAAAGATATCTGTACATTTGATCGTAATGAATATATGGCTTACGTTCAGAAGATCAAATTTTTGGGTGGTATGAAGATGAATATTGATTATTTGCCACAAGATGGAAGATTGGCTTTCGAAGTAGATTTAGCTAATGGAGTACATAAAAAAATTGATGTCCGTATCAATACTATGCCAGGACTGGAGGGTAGCGAAAATGTTGTGATGAGGTATTTGGATGCGAATGTGTCAGTGAGTACTTTTGAGGAAATTGGATTTTGGGGAAAAGGTTATGATCAGATGAAGAATGTCCTTGCAAAAAATGAAGGTATGATCCTAGTGACATGACCGACTGGATCAGGAAAAACGACAACATTGTATACGATGTTACAAATGCTTAATGATGGTACTCGTAAAATTATTACTTTAGAAGATCCTATTGAATATACTATCAATGGAATGGAACAATCACAGATCAATTATAGTAAATGATATACTTTTGAAGAAGGATTAAAAGCGATTCTCAGACACGATCCAGATATTATCTTGGTTTGAGAAACGCGTAGTGCCGAGACAGCAAAGACGGCTCTTAATGCAGCCCTTACGGGTCATTTGGTCTTTACAACCTTACATACGAATAATACTGTTGAGTCAATTTCTAGACTTCTTATGATGGGAGTAGAATCATATTTACTTGCTCCAGCCTTGCAGGTAATTGTCGCTCAAAGACTTCTTCGTAAAGTATGTCCTCATTGTGTGACTAAACGCCAAGTTACAGATCAAGAAGATTCATTTATTATGAGAATGTTGGCAACAATAAAAGAGGTAAGACTTGATTTAAATATACCTTATGATCATATGATCCCAACTGTAGGAGGTTGTGAGCAATGTAATGGAACAGGATATATCGGAAGAATGGCTATTGTGGAAGTATTGGAAATGACACCTGATATTAGAGCAAGAATTATTGATGATCTCAAAAATACAGCAGAAATTATGCAACTTCTTAGAAATAATGGATTTTTAACGATGCAAGAAGATGCTCTGATTAAAATGTTAGCTTGAAAAACAACTATTGAAGAATTGAGAAGAGTAGTTTAAAAATGAAAAATTGATTTACTATTACAAAAATAATTATGAGGAAGGTGGTACTGCCTGTTGCTGGATTTGATGACTTTGATATAAAAGATAAGATTATAAGAGAGAATTATTTTCCCGAAGATCTTTATGATATTTTAGATGCTTCTCCTGAGATAGAACAACGCTATCATACTTATGCTGATGAGTTTCGTTATATAGAACGTCTCCCTTCTATGAATACTGATGTCATAGATAACATTATTCATCACAATATGTTATATTCTCCATTATCAAGTGAAGATTGTAGTCCTACAGATCAATTAGTGGTTTATTTAATACAATTACTACAACATCCAACTAAAGAAATAATGGATAAAATTATAGAAATGACAGAATGAATTTTGGATAAATTAACAAAAAATCAATCTCTTCTTGTAGCAAATAATTTAGCGAAAAAGTATATAGAATCATTCTTTATTCATTTATGTGAGTATTTATTTGAACATAATAATCTTGTAGAATGACAGTATGATGATGAAGAATTTGCTCATATTTTAGATACATTAAATGATTTAGAAGACCAAGATGTACTTACTTCCATCAATGATAAAGTAAAAAATATTGATCAAGAGTATAAACGAAATAAATTTAGTGACTGTTCACAAAAATCAGAGGCATTAGAAAAAATCTATTCAGTAAGACATACACGATATCAAGATAAAAAAATTATTACAAAATATTATAATGTTTTAATGAAATATTTTGTTACTATTGTAGAGCAAGAATCATATAGTGAAGTATGTGATGTTCATAATTTGATGGAAACTTATTCTCAACTTATGAAAACTAGAAAAATATTGGACTATCTATAATTATTATAGTATCATATTATTTATCTTCTTTTGTGTTGTCATAGAGATTGAAAATAGCTACTTTCACAATTCTCCCATCTATTCTATCAAACAATTCCATAGCGATCTGACCAGTTTGACGTGAACATCAGTGAGAGAGTTTATTCCCATTTATTTTTCCCTGATGAAGAAATATGCCATTTTGTATGGGAGTATTGAGAATAGGTATGGCATATGGCATAGGAGCATTGCCAAATGATCCAGATATACGAGTAGGATTTTGTCTATCATCTTTATCATAATAATATATAGTATCAGTTTTTGGATTGAGAGAATCTTTGCTTTTTTTGAGATTAAATCTTTGCAAATCTTTATTATAGTTTGTATATAGTATTCCTTCAGGTGTATGTCTATTAACTTTTCTTCTCTTTTTTAGTCTATGGTCATATTCTGTGACGATTCATCACATCCCAGGAGAACTATATTGAGCAAACTGTATTTGTCCTTGGTTATAATAAAGTGTAACAACTTTATTGTGCGTATTTCTTGTGATGATGATGACTTCTTGATCGGTTTGTAGACTATCTTGTACTCGTTGAGGTTTGTTTTGTAAAAAGTCTTTGAGATTGATTTTTGCAAAATCCTTGAGGTCTGGATAAATTGCTGGTGTTTTGATGCTTTTTTGAGTGATTGTATTATATCAGATCTGCTCAATATTTTTTGATCTAAGGAGAGAATCTAATTCAGGATTATACTTGATAAGTATTTCTTTATCATATCCATGATATCAAAGTAGAGCAGCAAGATTTTTAGGAACTTTTGGCATCCTTCAGAGTGGTCAAGATTTAACACGATCCATATCAATGGTCAGTGTATCGATAAATGCTTGTGGATATAATGGATATATCTTCTCAGGAGAATGTATACCAGGGGATGAAGGCTTTTCTGGGTGGTCTTGAGAAATATTGTGTAGTATAGAATGTTCTAAAGTATCGGAAAGATCAGAGAGAGAGAGTCGTTTTTATTACTTTTATCTTGTTTTGTACAGCTTTGAGCTAGTAATGTTGTTCATAATATGGTTCCTGAGACTATTGATTTGAGATTCATTATTCGAAAAAAATTATAGTAAAGAATAGATACTATAATCATTTGATTGTAAGATGTCAATATTTAATCTTATTCTCCCAATAATTCTTCAACTAAAACACTGGCATAACATCCCTTTGGAAGAGTAAATTGGAGCAGGAGATCGTCTCCTTGTCGTGAATGTGAGGCTTTACTTGGTTTGACTCGGATAGGTCTACGGCGTCAGAATAATCCTATTTTTTGAAATGCTTCAAGCATCGTCTTATCGAGTTCAAAGTGTTCTTTTCGTTCTTTTTCTAGCTTTCCTGCTTGTGTTTTCGGATCAGCCCAAGTCATATCGTCACCAAATACAGGACCAGTAATCTGATTGTTTTCTATGATATCTCCTTCGATTTCTTTCAGTCCATACTTTGTTTCTCTATAGGTACAGTAATTGTTAAATAACCAGCTTGCTAGGCTTTGGAGTTTGAAGATGACTTCCGATTTATCAAGATTCTTTTTCTTACCTTCGATAATCTCTTGTGCTATACGATGGTTGGCATGAGTGAATCAGAATCTTTGTTCACCGTAGAGATTCAGAAATCATTGTGTATAGAGTTTCTTCAATCTTTCTTCAAGGTATTCATTTACGACATTTGCTCCTTTGATAGCGCTTGCATCTATTGTTCATTTATGTTTGTTTCTTGGATCAGCAAGTGATTGTTTTACGGCTTTCTTTTCTCTATTTTTAGGATCTTTGCGCAATCTAATCCAGAAACTATTTGTGATTTCTGTAGAGAGATTGAGAGCGTTTGGAGCAAATCAAAAATCAATCACTTTGGTAATTTCTTGAAGGGACTTGAGGAAGGCTTGATCACCAATCTTGGCTACATCGTTGCTATGAAAGCATAATCGCTGACGGGCAAGAGCATGCTTATCTTTCAGTCAGGCAATTCCTATTTTTTTTCTTGGTAGTCAAAATTTCTTCATCACTTGTTTCACCACATCCATAGTATTGAGATTTCTTTTTTCGATCTTGACGTAGAGCCAAGGAGTAGTATCTTTGTGTTCTTTGCTCAAGGCAAAAGAAAGATTTTCTTCGACAACGAAGTCGACATAACGGTTTTTGAAGAGCATTGAAAATAGGATTACCTCATCCTCGTTCCTTCTCCTGTCAGAGAAGGATGACCATCGCTACGCGATATTCATTAAGGATAAATATAAAATAAGAGATATAGCCCCTCTCTGACAGGAGAGGGGTTGGGGTGAGGTTAGTTAATAATGATAATTCCTTCATTGTTGAATCATCCATATTCTATAGATTTGCTCGGCTAATACAAGCTTAGCTAATCCGTGAACCATCGTTTGCTTCCCGAGGTTGATCGTTCAGAGTCATTGCGAGGTACGAAGCAATCTATTTTCATCTAATCCATGTGGTCAACCGATGATAAAACAGTATTTTTTTCAAACAGGAAATGACCTGACTCGGTCTTCGGTTGGTTTGCTATTTCCGTTGATACTCAGGAGAATGAAGTGATCATATTTGTCCTTATTCTTTGCTAACCAGTCAAGGATGAGGTCGGTATCTTTCTGTATTGCTAATTCTCTGTTATCTGCTTTCGATGGTTTCAGATCGATGATGGTGAGATTTTTCTGTAATCTCTTCAGATATTCCGCTATTGCAGAATCGAAGTGTTTGTCAGAATCGGAAAGGGAGAGGATGGTGTACATAACAGTGGAGAATTTAAAGTGTAAAGTGTTGAGTGATTTATTTAAAGATCCATTTCTTAATAAAGTAGATATTTGATTTGATAATTTCTTTTATTCTAGCACTATTCATTCATCAAATATGTTGAATAGAGATTTGAGGATTATAAATGTTTTTATTTCATAATAAACGATTTCTTAGTTGTAAATCTTCTTCTTCTTTATAGAGAAAGAAATTTTCATCGAAACCTTGTAATTGATCAAATATTTGTTTTTGCATCATAAAGAAACTTCATTGTACTCGAGCAACTTCTGATATGTCTGATATATTTTTACAAATAGAAATTCCTGCTTTAGTAAGTCGTAATGGAATTTTATTTCCATGATCTCGTCAGCTATTTGTATTTATTCACATTACTGTAATATCGGAAGTATATGATGAAATACAATTATAAATATTTTCTATAGTTTGTTTTTGAATTAACTTGATATCAGGATTTACAAAGAGAATATAGTCAGCATTATGTTTTTTTGCTAATAAGTTGTGTCCATAACCAAATCATCAATTTTTTTCAGAATAGAAGAATGAAACAGGATTTTTTTTGTGTATTACTTCCACTTCAAATAAATCATCACCTGAATTATTATCTACTACAAAAATATGAAAATTAAGATTCGATCATTGTAAATCATTTAGAATGTCATCTATACAATTTCATAAATATTCCTTTGTTTTATAATTTACAATTTGAATACCTATGTCTAAGTTTTTATTATTTTTATGCATGGATTATATTAAAAGTATTAAATTAATCCTTTAATTCCAACACAACTGGACAATGATCAGAACCCATGACGTGATCTTGGTGTTCGCAAGAGAGGATGGAGTTTTTAAGATGTTCATCAACCATCATATAGTCGATTCTTCGGCCCACGTTGCGAGGTCTTGCTCCAGCTCTATAACTCCACCAAGTATAGTGATCTAAGGTCTCAGGATGAAGATGACGTCGCATATCCAGACTCTTGGTTTCTTGTATAAATGACCCTATTTTTGCCCTTTCGACAGGTAAGAATCAGATCGTATTTTCATTTTCTTTGGGTCTGGCAATATCAATAGCAGTATGGACGATATTGAAGTCTCCTGTGACGATAGTTTGGAACCCTTGAGCTTTGAGTTCGTTTACATAATTGATAATCTGATCATAGAACGAGAGTTTATAGGAGAGCATTTCTCTTCCATCGGCTCTCGATCCTCCATTAGGAAAATATCCGTTGATGATTTTGAGCTTATCGAGAGTCAGTTCTGTGATTCTTCCATCATCATGAAGCAAATCATATCCCTCAAAGCTATTGTTACCCGAGAGTTGTCAGAACTTCTTTTTGTAAAAAATAGCTGTCCCTGCATATCATGGTCTGGTTCCTGCGTGTCGTACATAATTATAGTCATATCACAGTATGGAAAGGTTGGATGGAATTTGGTGTTCAAATGCTTTGGGTTCTTGGATACAGACGATATCAAAATCATGAGTCCTGACTCGTTCGACGAATCACTTGTCAGCAATAGCACGGATTCCATTGACGTTTCGAGTAGCTATCTTCATATTTTGGTTTATAAGGTTGTAAAGTTTATAAAGTTATATGTCATTGCGAGGAGCGAAGCAATCCATAGTATAGTATTGTGGTGGATTGCCACGCTCCGTTACACTTCGCTCGCAATGACGTTTTATTTGATAGGTTTCTGATATCCATAGAATATAATTCTTATTGCGAGGATGAAGAAGAGAAAAAATTTCTTAATACTTGGTTTGACCCAAAAGTAGACGGGGTAGTCTTTGAAGCAGAACGTGAGAAACTGTCAGAATCTATTGTTTTCTGAGTTTTTGAAGGGGTAGATGATGAGATCTTTGAGGAATGTTAGCATAGAAGAAATTGACCGTTATAAATTATTAAACCTGTCATTGCGAGGAACGAAGCAATCCACTCTTGAGTTAATGATAGATTGCCACGTCGTTATACTTCCTACACTCTGCTCGTACCTCGTATTAAGACGTTTCTCGTGATGTAAACGATCCTCGCAATGACGATCATATTATATAAGTTCTTTCGTCTCTGAAAAGTTGAGATAGGTGAGGATATCCAGTTCATTACTTTGTCGATTTCTATCATAGGTATTGAGCTGATGATGGATAGAATTGGGAATGATATATCCACCAATATGATCTTGATATTCTTGGACAAATGTATTGTAAAAGACAGAATTTTTGAATTCAGGATGACTGATGATGCAAGTACTGATACCCTCATTGTGTTCTTTGATCCAATCTAAGACAATATTCATATAAAATTTCATATTTTCTTCTAAAATAGAAGAGACGAGAGCATTGTTTTGGATTTCGTTATCATGTTTACTCAGATATGCGATGATATTGTTGCTGATAAGGATTTGTTTGAGGTTATTGATACCTCGATCAAGGGTATGAATATCATGATAGAATCCATCTTTGATGATGATGAGTTTGATGTTATGTTCGTGAATAGAAACCATAACAAATGATGGTATATCAAGTTGTTTCGTCACAAATTGGACAGTAAAATAACTTGATGGGTAGATATGGGGAGATGGCTTATCAGTTTCTAATGTAGGACAAGAAAGCGCAAGTGATGGTTTGATAAATACTAAGAAGATATCTCGTTTGAGATGACCTGTTTGTCATAGAAGATAACTTGATGCTTCTCCATCTATCGTAATATGATCAATATCATAGAGGAGAAGATTTCCAGTAATATGATGTTCTTTTTTGATTTCATTAACTTTCTGTTCAATAAGATTAGTAAGTTGTGTGATTTTTAATGGTTCATATAACATTCCCTCTACAGGACAACGTACGAGTTCAAAAAATTCTTCATCAAGCAAAAACGTACGATCAGGATTATCTTGAAATTCAAAAAGAAGACGTTCAATATTGTCAGTCAATTGAATTTTTTGGATCTTTTTCTTGATCTGATATCGCTCAATAGATTGTTCTGCCTGTCCCAGGATATATCCCTGTTGTGACAGAGGACGGTAGATGTGCATACCTTGGTTTGTAAGGTTACTAAAATTATAAGGTTCGTAAAGTTATAATGTCTTTATAAAATTTGAAAGTTGTTTTGCAATAATGGTAGAGGGGTCAAAGAGTTCATCAAATTGTTGAGTGCTTATATATCATAAGTCTTGAGCAATATAAAGCATACTTCTTACTTCAGCACTACTTCACTTTGCAATATAGAGAAACTGTTTCAATTCATTATTAGATTTTCTTTCAAATCATTCAGCAATATTGTTGCTAATAGAAATGCTTGCTCTTTGGACTTGGTCTTTAAATCATCGATCTTTAAATTCTCCAAAGAGTTTATAAATTTGTTGAGTCAAGATACGAGCATTTTGTCGAGCTTGAATATCTTCAAAGTGTTCTATTTTCATAATAAGAGAATGAAAGATAAAAACAACCTTATAAACTTTATAACTTTCTACTTTATGAACCTTATAACTTCTGCTTGCTCATAGACTTTGTTACATAGGCGATACCGAGAGCGTCAGAAATATCGGCGTATTTAGGTTTAGTTTCAAGCTGATATAAGGACATAATCATGGTGTGAATGTTAGCTTTTTTTGCACCTCATCGTCAAGTAATATATTTTTTCATCTCGGTAGGACCTACATCATAGATGGATCGTCATTGCCTTATAGCGTACATAACAAGTGCTCATCTCAGTCCATAGAGAAATTCGGCGTGTTGTTGTGTACGTGTCATAAAATAGAATTGTTCTACTCAAATGATTTTGATGTTATCTTTGTGTGGTTCGATGATGGTGATAATTTCGTTATACGTATCATACATTCTCGATAATCGCATACGACGATCAGCTTTTTTTTCGTCAATAATTTTGTTGTCATTGATGAGGTAGTCGTTATATGATTCTGAATTTTTCTTTTCGTTAATTAAAACTCCTGCATCAATAATTTCATTATCAGGAGTGATAATTGCATATCCACATCTACGGATACCTGGATCTATTCAGAGAATGTAAGTCATTATAAAGAATTTTAGATTTTAAATTTTAGATTTTGAATGAGATAACTTAAAATTTAAAATTCAAAATCTAAAGTTTTATTCCACATTTGTCCAAACTTTTTCTACATCATCATCATCTTCAAGATGTTCCAAAAGAATCTCGAGCTGACTGTGGTCAGAGTCTGAAAGAGACATGGTATTCTCACATACTGCCTCGATGTCAGACTGGATGATTTTGTATCAGAGCTTACTGAGTTCTGTGTCTATAGCAAAATAGTCATTTTTGCTTGTCGTAATAACACATACACCTTCATCAAATTCAATATCTTCTGCTCACAGTTCTATCGCATCCATTTCAAGTTGATCTTGATCATAAGGAGATATAATTTCTTCTTCCTTTCCTTTTATGAACTCTGTCTTGGTCGTACCAGAAATAGTGATGATACCTTTTTGTTCAAATTGCCAAGAAACTGATCATGGCTCTCCAATTGATCCTCCATATTTTTGGAGTGTGACTCTCACGCTATTGCTTGTTCTGTTGGTGTTGTCACTGAGAGTTTTGATATATATTGCACATCATCCTGGACCATATCCTTCATAGTAGGTCTCTACATAGGTAGAACTAGCGAGTTGTCCAGATCATTTTTTGATCGCTTTTTCAATAACATCTCTGGGTACTCCATTTTGTCTCGCTTTTTGGACTGCCTGTGCCAGACTTGGATTGAGGTCAGGATTCTCTCCATGTTTTGCATGAATTTCGATGACTTTACTCATCTTGGCATAGAGTTTTCATTTGGATGCTGCTGTTCCCATTTTTTTGGCTACAATGCTATGTCGTCTACCCATAAGAAATTTTAGATTTTAAATTATAAATGATAAGTTAGTTGTCATTGTGCTTTAATTGGAACGAAGCAATCTATTGATTATGGATTGCCACACTTCACTACGTTTCGTTCGCAATGACAAACGGCTGATATTATTTTATGGATCTATAAAAATTGTATTCCCGCAAGGATTTCTGCTCCATTATCAGTGATCGCTACGGTGTATTCCCACTGTGCTCAGAGATCACCGTGTTCTGTATACAAATTTCGTCCATTTACTCTATCTTCAACATAATCTTTGGAGGTCTGAGCAATGATAGGTTCGAGAGCTACCACCATACCTGGTTGAAATTTAATCTTATATCCACTATGATGAGGATAGTTATAGATATTTGGATCTTCATGGACGTGGGTACCTACACCGTGTCAGGTGAGATTTTTTATAATACTATAATCATGACTATATATATACTCAGATACTGCTTCACTATATTCGGCAATATACTTACCTGGAGCAACATATTTCATGCCTTCATCAAGAGCGTTTTTTGTACTATCTATAAGGAGTTGTCCTTCAGGATTTTTATCAATTCCTCCGATAATGATACTAAAAGCGCTATCACTGATAGCACCACGATAATTGATACCCATATCTACTTTTAGGAGATCTCAATCTTTTAATATAGTTCTATCAGGAATACCATGGACTACACAATCATTGAGCGATAAACATATTTGTGCTGGAAATCCATTAAATCATTTAAATGCTGAAAGTATATGGTTTTTATCTAAGTATTCTTTTGTTATAGTATCCAGATCTTTGAGTACTATACCAGGAATACATTGTTGATAGAGAATATGAAGAAGTTCTGTAAGATACTGACCTGATGTACGTATTTTATCGATCTGTTGTTTAGATTTTTTAATGATGTGCATTTGGTGAATTAGCGAGTTAGTAAATTAGCTTTAAGCTGTATAGTGATAAGTTGTAAAAGTTTACAATAATAGAGTATAAGGATTTGTAATGAGAGTGCAAGAATATATCCGTAGAGATTTTATATTAAGGTTTATTTAAGATTATAGATGTAATGTGTAATACTATACGAATATATATAAAAATATTATTATTTAATAATGTCATATATTATAACTATTTTTGTAGTATATTACAATATATAAATACTAGTTTTACAATATTTGTGGAAGAAAAGTAGTGTAATGCTCTTGTAACTAGCTATTATTATGCGTAGTGTGTGAAGTAATGTATCTGTGTTTTTAGAGGATACTATTTTATCTTTATTGTATTACACACATGAAACTTACAAAAAAATGATTTACCTTGGTAGAAATGCTTATCGTGATCGTGATCATCGGTATCTTGGCTGCTGCACTTATTCCAAGACTTACTGGTATCCAAGCAAGAGCAAGAGATACAGCTCGTTCTGCAGATTTGAGAAACATTGGACAAGGAATAAGAATGTACCAATTAGACTTTGGTAGTTTCCCTGCTGCTACAGGTTCATTAACATCAGGAGCTTGGGTAAAAGCAGAAAATACTTTATCATGAGTTATTGCACAGTATATGGATAAGATGCCAAGAGATGGATTAGCATATATGCAATATCAATATGCAGTGAATAATGCAAAGAGTATTTTTGCTCTTGCTGCTGTAGTAGAAGGAGGAACAAACAATGGAAACTGGACAGGAGATGGTCAGAATATAACGGACGCCCCTAGGGTCATTAATGCTCTTTCTGGTGCTGCACAAGTTAGTGAAGTGATATTAGCAACACCAGAAGAAATGAAAACTGCTGAATGACAAAAAAACTCTTGGAGAATTGTCCAACTTAATGGATAATCGTTATCTTCCCAAAAAGACTCGTCACTATGGCGAGTTTTTTTGTTGTATTGAAAACTTGAAGTCTGTCGTCGGTTGTAGAGTAGATTGTGATGATCTAGGATGGTTATAAACTTAAGGTCATAATCTCTTGATTTTTTTCTTGTTATCGTATATACTTTATTACTTATTTTGTATTGTAATAAGATGGAATTTTCTCAGGGACTCTTTTGGGATGTGGATGAAACAAAGTTTGATTATGATAAGCACGCAGGACATATCATTCCTCGTGTTTTTATGCGTGGAAGTATTGATGATATCTTTCAGGTCTTACATTACTATGGCAGAGAAAAAGTAAAAGAAGTTCTTTTACAAACAAGATATTTGGATAAGTTAGCTCTAGCTTTCTCTATTGGAATTTTTAATCTTAACAAAGAAGACTTCAGATGCTACAAACTCAGTCAGTCTACCCCGCAACTCTGGCATTATTAAAAAAATTGATGAGTTTTGCTCCTCTTGCTGACTTTAATTTGGTGGGCGGTACCGCGTTAGCTCTTCAGTTTGGACATAGAATATCCGTTGATTTAGATTTCTTTACAGAAAATGCTTTTGATGTCGATGACTTAAAAAGAAAAATTATTGATGAATTTGGAGAAGAGCATATCATTTGGCAATTGGAAAAAGAGTACACTTTACTTCTTACCATAAATGGTATCAAAGTTGATATTTTGCATTATCCATATCCGCTGATTGATGCTGTTTTGGTTGAAGATAATATAAGAATGCTATCTCCCAAAGATATATCAGCGATGAAACTCAGTGCCGTTTCAAAGAGAGGAGCAAAAAAGGACTTTTTTGATATATATGAATTGTTGAGGCATTATTCTCTGGTGGATATGTTTTCATATTATGAGGAGAAGTTTAAAAATACTGCATTGAGTTTTATAGCTCGTTCTCTCTTATATTTTGATGATGCAGAGATTCAAGAAGATCCTATTATGGTGAAAGATTATGATTGGATACAGGTAAAAAAAGAGATTACAAGACAGGTTAGTCGTTATTTTGATACGTAATATTGTAGATGATGTTCTCAGTGAATTCTTTATTGTTGTATTTATAAAGCGTGCATATTACGTATCTGAGTATATTTCCAGAGTTATTTGATTCGTTTCGTGAGACGACATTGATTTCTAAAGCAGTGGAAAATAAACTGGTGACATTTGAAACCATCAATCCAAGACACTTCTGTGATGATAAACATCGTATCGTCGATGATCAGATCTATGGAGGAGGACATGGATTGCTGATGAAAGCACCACCGATTATTGCTGCAGTGAAACATTGGATAAAAAAGAATAGACTAAACCTCCCCCCAATCAGACCTCACCCCAACCCCTCTCCAAAAATGGAAGAGGGGCTTCCCTCTAATGAAAAATCCATTTGAACTATATGAAAATGAGGATATTTGCATACTCTTGCAAAGCAAAATAGAAAAAATATGACTTCATCAGAAGAATATTTATGGAGTATCCTTAGAAATAGGCAAATAGAATGATTAAAATTTCGTAGGCAACACCCTATCAAATGATATATAGCAGATTTTTACTGTGCAGAATATAAACTTATTATAGAAGTAGATGGATGATATCATTCCACAATATTTCAACAAGAATATGACAGTATTAGAGATGAATTATTGATAAAACACTGATATACTATATTAAGATTTACGAATGATGAAATTAATAATAGAATTGATAATGTTTTACAAAGCATCATAGAAAATTGTGATTTACCTCCCGATAGGGACGGTCACCCTTCTCTGACAGGAGAAGGGATGGGGATGAGGTTTAAAATAATCATCCCTCATCCGTCGCAAGACGTGTTTGATCAAGCTACAGCACACACTTGGTCAGAATGTACCCATCTTTTGTTTATCTGTGGGAGATATGAAGGGATCGATGAAAGAGTATGGCTTTGGCTCCAAAAAAAATATCCACAACATACACAAAGAATTTCACTCTGACAGTTTGTCACGTTGGGTGGAGAATTGCCTGCGATGACGATGACGGAGGCAGTAGTGAGACTTCTTCCATGAGTTATCAACACTGAGCAGTCGTGGATAGAGGAAAGTTATAGTATCGAACAGAATATGTCCAATCTTGAACATCCCCAATATACCAGACCTGAAGTTGTAGAAGGGATGAAAGTGCCAGAAGTGTTGCTCAGTGGGCATCACAAGAATATCCAGAAATGGAAAGAGGAGAAGAGTTGAACAGTTAAAATTGGAGAGTGAAAAATGAGAATGTAGGAGCTTATATTCATATGTCCTTAGTGAAAGGGAGAAATTCTTCGCTGTCGCTCAGAATGACAGGTCCATGAAAAGAGGTGTCATTGCGAGCCGTTAGGCGTGGCAATCCAAAATACAAGGAGGGGCTAATGATTAGTGGATTGCTCCCTTCGTCGCAATGACAATCAATTTTATATAATTTTTGAAAATAAAAATGAGAAATTCTCTTTTGTTGATGGTGGGATTGATTGTCTTTTCATGATGTAGTCTACAAGAAGAAAAAATTATATCGCAAGTCTGTTTTGAAGATAATTGTTTTCAAGTAGAGATTGCTGATACAGATGCGACTAGACAGCAGTGACTGATGTTTCGTGAAGAACTCGGGACACAGTCAGGTATGCTGTTTGTTTTTGAATCTTCCTATCCTCATGGATTTTGGATGAAAAATACGTTGATTCCTTTAGATATGATTTGGATCGATGAACAGATGAAAATAGTAGATATTCAGACCGCACTTCCATGTGTTGCTGATCCCTGTCCATCCTTTATCCCAAATGGAAATGCGACATATGTCTTGGAGGTAAATGCGGGACTTTGAGAACAGTTATGACTCAAAAAGTGAGATATATGAAGTATGAAATAAAAGTCAATAATATAAGCTCTCTAACAATGGAGAGTTTTTTGTTTTTGTGAGAAAATAAGTAGAATGATAGTGATAGTATTTTACGTCATATCACCATATCAATGAATCCAAATGATAAAAAGTCTCCAGAAGTTGTAGAATATACTACTGATACATTAGTAGAAAAAAATGTTGAAGCTGAAAAGAAGAATAAAGAGAAGGTGGATTTGCAAAATGAAAAAATTGAAAATGATCTTAATCATACTAAAGCTAAAGTTGATACTTTGATAAATCAAGAACAAATAAAATGAGAACTGTGAGCCAATAAAGTGGATGCTGAAATGACTGCTTGGGAAAAAATAAAAGAAAAATGATGAGAAACTGCAGAACGAGCAAAGAGAAATTGGAAATGGATAGTAGGTTGAGTATGATGATTTTTTTGAATTCGTTGGTTATGGAATAAGTTTAAATGAACAGATAAAAAAGAAGAAAATGAAAATAATAACTCAACAACAGAAACAAAAGATAGTAAAGGTAATACTGTTATCAATGTGGATGCAAAAGAAAAAAAATCTTGGTGGCAAAAAGCATTTCCTTGGATTGTGGGAGGTGTGGGAGTAGCAGGAGCTTGATATTTCTTTAGAGATAAATTACATAAGATCCCACTTATAGGTAAATGGTTGGATGAAACAGTGAATGAGAGACTGTCTTTTGAGGAAGCGCTGTATAGTGTACAAGGAAATATACTTAATAATGCTAAAGAAGATGTGCTTAGGAATAAACTTAATCTTCAATGGGATAAAAAAAATACTCTTACTGTGTTCTGAAAAGAATATAAAATAGATATGGAAAATAAGAAAATTCAGTGACTAGATATCGATTTTGTAAACTATGAAGAGCTTATTACGACAATTATTATTATTTGAGCAGCACAATATACTTTTAAATGAGCATGTAATAATAACACTCCTTTTTCTATAGATGGTGGAGATATAGTTCTCAAAAAATGAGATGTATCAGAAATATTGGTATCTGGAAGATGATTCCCATGGTGAAAAGTTCTTTGAGGAGCAGGAGGACTGACTTTAGGTGCGGTATTATGATTCTATTTAGGAAATATTCCAGGAGCTGTTGTATGATGAGTGTGAGCAGCAGGAGCAGGAGTAGCGGCAGGAGAAGCCTATATTGATGGTAACAATAGTTTATCAAAAATTGCTCCCATTCTTAACGAAAATAAAAATAAGGAAAAATTACAGTCATATCTTAACCAACTTTGATGATGGGAATCCTGAAATGATGAACACCTAGAAAATAAGGCAACAACCAACAATAAAAAAGTGAATGAAATCTTTGTAAAAACTTTTGAAACGATTCAAGATACACCTAATGAACATGATGAAACTGATCGTGATCAATGAGAAGAAAGAGATGCTTATATTTCAAACTATCAATGAAGGAATAATGTATTTGAAATGAAAACCTGGTCTCATAGTAGTTATCTGCATGCTGATATTGATCAACAAGGAAATATTCAAAGTGTAGAAGTAGAAGATATATGAATAAAATTTACCTGACCAAAAGCAGTAGAACAAGCTATTCATCTCTGATCGTTTATTAATAAATGTGAAAAAGAACTTGCTGGTAAGGGTAGAAAAAATATAGCGTTTGATGCAAGATTATGATGGGATATATATAATCCAGGTATATATTTTGATGAATCAATGTTATGGAAATATCATAGAAAGTTATCAAAGGAAGCTATAGAAAAAAATATTCCTATTCTTCTTGAAAATAATAATATAGATACATTTCTTGCTTGGATGAATAGTAGAAAATCTGGATGACAATCTTTATGGACAAATCAAACATGAAATAAGGGTCGTAAGAATACGTATCTAGATAATTTAGGGCAACAAGTTCCAGAGCAGCAAAAACTCTTAACTAATAAAGACGCTCAGCAAAATACTTCACAAGCAGCATAATTTATTTATACCATAAGTCATTATACCCATGAATAATAATCATGAAACTTATAACTATTCTCCAGAACTTGTTCAAACACATTACGAAAAGGTTTTGGATGTATTCAGAAGAACATTGGTTGATAATTTTTGATCAGATAAAGATATAGAAATCACTATAAAACAAGAAGATACGAGACCTACTCTTGAAGCATTAGTATCGGCTATCGATGATCAACAACTTTCAGTTGAAGACAGAACGATCGTAGAGCAAGCGAAGAAAGATTTGAATATCGAAGTTTCTCAACCTGTACATTGGGATGAATTGAGAGAAGAATACAAAGATGATGAAGAAAAATTAGGAGCTCTGGATGCGTTGCAAGCAGGACTTGATATTGCTGGTTTTGAACCAACGATTGGGTCATTTGCTGATGGAGCGAATGCTATTATCTATGCGATGAGATCAGCAAAATCACTCTTAACTGGAAAGTGAAATCAAGCAAAAGAGCATCTTTTAGATGCAGGAATTTCTGCTGTATCGCTGATTCCATTTGCTGATGTGATCAAGATACTGAGACTTCGTAAAATACCAAAACTTGCAAAAACAGGTATCAAATGAGCTCGTGGTCTCAAATCATATGCAAAGACAGAGAAAGTAAAAAGAGTTCAAGAAAAAACAGGGTATGAGCACAAAATAGCAGCATAATTTCTCTCTATAAGTCAATACATTTTTCTTCGTCAGGATGATGTATTTTTTATTTTCTTACAAAAATAAGTATACTTTGAGAAGAAATTGTTATTTATCTTATTTATGAGTTATGTGATTTGAATCACTAAAAACATCTTTGGAGCAAGTGAAGCAAGTAGCTAATGTTTTTCAGGATATGTCAAAAACGATGAATGAATTATTGGGTATTGAGGATGCGAAAAAACAGATAGAACAAGATGCTGTACTGGCAGATACTAAGAAAGATATCGCACAATTACAAGAGAAAGAAAAAATGAAAGATCCAGAACAGGAAAAAATGCTTGATGTTTTGGCACAATACTGTGAGTCGTTGTTGAATAACGATGAGATCAAGAGTATGCATAGTATTTTTTCGGGTACTTCAGTAAAAGATATGCTCAAATGATATCTGCAAGAACAATCTTATATCAATAAGGAATTGAAAAAAGGAAATTCTGCTCCTCAGCAAGCACTTCAGAAAGCGTATGATATTTATGATCCTACAACGAATATTCAGGCAGCGATAGATGATATTTCGTCCTATTATTTTACTCAGTCGTCTTCTCAACCTTATCGTCAAACTACACAGCATTTCGAACAATTGCTGACTGATACTGACAAGACTACTACACGTAAAAAAGAATTTTCTACCCATACTACAGAGACGAGATTGAAGACAAAACCAAATCCTGACTTAGTTCGCTATTATGAGGAGAATGAGCGTATGAAGACGAAAGGATTGGCATATGATATCAACGATGAGAAAGATCCTCAGATGAAGACACCACAGAGTATCCTCAATCATTTTGTGTCTTCAGGAGTATCAAAATCATCCACTGGTACGACCTTATGTGCAAGAACTACTCGTTTGGATGCAGAACGTCTCTTTCATATCAATCTCCCAAATGGAAATGCGTTTGATGTCATGCGTGGAGAACAATGAAATTTTTCTAAATCCTTAGTTTCAGAATTGTATAATAAAAAAGAACAAGCGAAAAAGAAGGTAGATTCTATCCGTCCTAACTGGGATTTATGAAAAAATAATGTGATCAATGAATTTGCTCCTAAAGAAAGTAATATTGCAGATCTCTATGTCACTTCTAATGGATCAAAATGAAAAATTTATGGACATAGAGCGCTGATGTTTCGTGTGAGTTGACAACGATATGTCCTTGATCCGTATACAGCAGTACAACCAGGAGAAGATAAAAATAAACCCAGAACGTTAGAAAGTTATGCAACATCTATGAAAACTGGTAATAATAAAAGAGAATTTATGAGGATGAACTTCTATAAAGCACCAGTCAATCTTGAACATAAAGCGATAACATAGCAGTTGTTAGTTAAGAGTTATCAGTTAAAAATTAAGAATTCAAAATTAAAAACCTTATGAACTTTATAACCTTATAAACTTTATAACTTTGTATAAACTCTTCCGTCTTATTACATCATTCCGATTTTATGTTGCACTTATAGCGATATTCTTTTTGGTGATGTGATTGACGAAACTCAACGTACATTCATTTCGTCGAGTACCTTCTCTTAATGTAGTGACCAATATGAAAAAAGGAGACAGTCTGTATATTTCTCAGCAGAAAATTGCAGATCAATCTGTTTTATTAGCTTATGTAAACATTACCCTCTGACACGGTGGAGGTACAAAGAGTCTCTGATGATGAATGAATGATATCCAAGGTACTACAATAGAAAAAGCAGTAACAGTAACCAAATATCTCAATATGTTGAGAACAACTGATGCACTTAGCTTACAACAAAAAAATCCTGATGGTACAGCTCTTGCTACTCTCATTCAACAAGGGAATACACTGGTACAGCAAGCAAATATACTTATCTCTCCACTGAATAGTATTATCCAAGAAGAACAGACGAAACTCAGTGCATGTACTAGTCAGAAGAAGCAAGCAGATGATCAATATAATCAAGCTCTCAAAAATTATAATAGTGTTATTGTAGAACAAACTACCAAGAAAGCACAGGAAGCTAGTACCTGTATGTCTATTGCTTCAGTAGCTATGAATAGTGCAAAAGGTGTCTTATGAAATATGCAATCAGAACTAACAAAAACACAAAAATATCTTACTCTCTTGACTACAAATACATCATTATTGGTACAATATTCTTCTGTCTTAGATACTGATATTCCATGACAGCTTGTACAATTGAAAAAAGATTTAGCAAATCTTTAATTATTAAAAAACCTCATCCACAATTGGTTGAGGCTTTTTTGTTTATTATCTATTTTTTTACTCCTAAGATTCCATTTACAAGACCAAGGAGTATGGCGAATATGAGACCTGACATCCAGCTTGATATCTCAAATCATGGGACAAGTTGTGCAGTAAGAAGGATCATCAAGAATCCAATAAGAGCTCCTACTAACCCAAAAGTAATGAAATTGATAGGTAATGCGAAGAATCTCAATACTGTTCATATAGTAGCATTGATTAAACCAAGTACTATCGAGACGATAATGGCTATCCATAGATTTTCTATCGTAACACCAGGAGTAAGGTATCAAGCAATGAAAACGGCAATACCTGAGACTAAGAGATTGATAAGGAATGACATAATTTTTTATGGATAATGATATAAAAACTACTAGTAGTGTAATCTTGTAATAATCTCATTGCAAGAGAAAATTGGTATTGTGATTATCATAGAAGTTGAATATAAATAAAAAGATGTATTATAATGAACAGACTTATCTTACTTCTGCAATAGGAAATAATACCCTTACTTTTTCTGAAAGAAAAAATAAATGATCTGACTGTTGTCTTCGCATTCCTCCATTGAGAGAGTGAATCCTTGAAAGTGTTGATTATGATAAACATAATACTTGTTATGAATATATTGATGAAGATTGAAAATTTATTTCTTCGTATGGTTTAGAGTCATTAGTAAAGATAGACTTTCATGGTAAAGATATTACTATTATCGACAATCACAATCATGCGTTTGCAATGCGATGGAGAAGTTTCTTGGATAATAAGATTAAACAATGAAGCCATCTTGTTCATATTGATCAACATTCGGATTTTGCAGAGCCAGAGGAGTGGTTGAATATAGTTGAAAATGGTTGAATGTTGTTGAAACATAATGAGAAAATGATTGAAAATAGTGAGAGAACAGCATATTTGCGTCATTCTGCTTTAATGTGCGAAGTAACAGAGCTTGTCGAGGAATCTTTTATTGATTATTGAAGAAGTTGTCAAACTGATAAAAAATTTCTCCACTCCACTGCGTTTCAGTCGAAATGACAAAAAATGAAAATTTTACAAAAAATTGACACCTATACCAACGAAGTACTCACGATAGCTGATTTTATCAAACCTGCATTACAATGTGGATTGTGTGGAAGTCATGAGATGATTTTGACGGAATATGGATTATTGAATTATGATAGTTGAAGGTTATCGCTCTCAACTATCCTTGATATTGATTTAGATTTTCGAGCACCAGAGATGAGTATCCAAGCGTATGAAAAAACCATCAACCAAGTCAGAAAATTTATGTTTTTACCTCAAATATGATGTATCACGATAGCCACTTCTCCTACTTATATCGATCAAGAGAGGGCATTGGAGGTGTTGCGTGATCTGTTAGCATAAAAGATGAATTTCTCTTGCAAGTACAAAAGATTTACTTATAGAAAGAGAAGATTATTTATCTTGTATCTGTAACAATATGAAAAAACTTTTTTCTTGACTCATGATGGGATTGTCTCTGTTTGTACTCTCAGCATGTGTAGCACAACCACAGAAAGATTTTGGGGAAATAGTTGTACAACAGAATGATAATCTTGTTATTTCTGATAAAGAGAATATTGTACAAGTATCTTTACCCAAAGATTATATTTTTAATGGACAAGCTAATATTGAGAGCATATCCTATGGAAATGTAGATAGAGAAACTTATGTGCTCACTTTTGCTGAACCTAAAGGAATGATACCAGCTCAAACATTACAAGAATATTTTGATTTGATAACACCAGGATTGGATAATATTAAGATTGAAGAATTACAAGAGGGAATTATTCCAAATCCTAAAGGATATACAGTAAAAGATTATAAGATTACAGGGTCATTTAATGATGTTAATCTTGTATGGTTTCAGCGTATCCTTGAGCAAGACAATTATTTTGCACAATTCAACGCTTGGACATTGGATACAAATCTTGAACAAAATCAAGCAGAACTCTTTAATGATATTATGTCATTTGAATGGAAAGAGGGTGCGAATGTTGTGACTACAGAAGAACAAGAAGAATATATATCAGGAGATAGTGAACAACCTCCAGCACTGACTGGTAATAGCAAAAGTGTTGATAATACTGAAACTGTGTCAGAATAATATTGTTTGAAAACTACTTTGATATGATGGGTAGTTTTTTTTGTTTGATTTTAATAAAGAAATCAGTATAATTGATATTCACGGGGATGTGTTGGTTTTGATAGGAGTATCCCAGTATGTACGATGGCCACCACTCGATGAGCGTACCGAGTATAAAAGAATCGTTCACGCACCAAAAATGCAAACTCTAATCTAAGACTCAACGTAGCAAAGAAATTCGCTTTCGCTGCCTAGTCTAAGTCCTCTTCGGGGGCATAACCCGTCTTGCGTGATCTCTCTATAATCGCAGGGTAGTGACGTTGGAGATACCCAAAGTTCTGAATATTACAAAACGTACTGGTCTGACCCTATGTCCGTGTG
>CAYWIJ010000009.1:29254-35783 GCA_964458335.1 uncultured Candidatus Peribacteria bacterium
TACGACTGAAAACAACTCCCAGAGTCTCTAAAATAGTGTTATAGTGGTACACTGTCCTCATCCTGACTTCTAGACGCGAGTTCGAATCTCGCCATCTCCATAATAAAATATTTATGATGCTTTTGAAAATATGAAGAAAATAGCAAAAAAAATAAATAATCTAGCAAAAGAACACCATCATATTATCCAAAATGTCATGGATAAAAAATTATCCAAAAGGATGAAAATGTATCTTATTATTACTTGTATTATATTGCTGATTGAATCTTATGAATTGATCGTTAGTGGATATAGTATTTCAAAAAGTTTGTTATTCTTGCTCTGAGGAATAGGTATAGGATTTATGGCTTCTCGTATGTTTTATCTCACGTGGGATGCTGATGAAGAGGTGATTACCTCTCGTATCGATACGGTGGGAGTGATAGTATTGATCTTGTATATATGATTTTCTGTGATGAGAAATACTATTCTTAAAGAAATAGTAGGTAGTTCGGCTGTCTTGGTTGTGACCTTTGCTATAGTAAGTGGTATGATGATAGGAAGATTTATAGGATTACAATATAAAGCTTATAAACTTTTCAAAAAATATTCATAGATAAGTCTCTTGAATATTAAAGAGAAATTTGTATAATAATCACCTTTGCAGGTGGCTCCCTTAATAGTTGAGACTGATCTTAAGCATCTGATAGGGTATAAACTATCTATACAGGGGGCGAAAGCAAAAATATAATAATTTCTATGGACGATTAGTTCAGGCTGGTAAGGGAGTGTAAAGCTACTCCGAGCGTGGCATTGATGTTGTAATAAATATAAATAAGCGTGCGCGATTAGCTCAGTTGGTAGAGCGCAACATTGACGTTGTTGAAGTCAGAGGTTCGAATCCTCTATCGCGCATTTTTTTATTTTTTGAAAAAGGAGCGCAATTATTGTATTCTAAGTCAATACTTTGTGATAGAAAATAAAAGTCATTGATTGTAAGGGGAGAATCTGTATTATGATAATAATTTATTCTCATTATTATCTCATGCCAATTATCTCAGCAACGTTTCTTAAGAGTGGAGCAAAATTAGAACATTGTCCTGACTCGGATAGAGCAGAGTTTGCCTTCATTGGAAGGAGTAATGTATGAAAGTCCAGCCTGATCAATGCATTATGCAAAAGAAAAACGCTTGTCCAAACTTCACCCAAACCTGGTAAGACCCAGTTGATGAATTTTTTTGATATTGTGATAGAAGATCAGAAGTGACAGCAAGCACAAGCATACTTTACTGACCTTCCCTGATATGGCTATGCGAAAGTCAGTAAAGAAAAGAGATATGGTTTTGAGGAGATGATCATAGAGTATCTGACGAAGAGGGAAAATCTCGAGCAAATTTTTGTTCTCATCGATAGTAATATACCGCCACAACAGATAGATATCGAGTTTATCGAATGGATATCGTGACAGAAACTTCCTTATTCTATTGTCTTCACGAAGTCTGACAAACCAAAGATGAAAGAACTCAACCAAAATACGAAATGATTTCTTGATATTCTCACGAAACAAGGAAAAGATATTCCTCATTCTTTCATCGTCAGTGCGGTGAAGTCTCAGACAATGGGTAAGTTAGAGCAGTTTATTGAAAATTTGGTGTAATGAAAAAGGACAGATAATACTGTCTTTAGTTTTTTTGAGTTATGATGCTATGATTTATAGATTATCATAACACAGATCTTGTTATCACTGATGTAGTGTTCTATTTTGGATAACATCTCTCTATCTTTCTTTTTTAAGAAGTCATTTACTTCTCTAGTAAGTTGTGTTGTTTTGTGGAAGGATTTTGGTTATACTAATAGACTGTGTTACTCATCTAAAATTTATAATTTAAAATCTCTAATTCCCTATGTGATTTCTCTCAACTTATCTTCGTCCGTATTGGAAGATATTAGTATTGGTTTTAGTACTTGCTTCGATCAATCAGATTTTTTCATTGCTCAGTCCACAAGTGTTGAGATGGTTGATCGATAATTATCTGACCAAAGTGGCGACGATGAGTTTTACAACTCAGGAATATGTTCGTGGAATATTAATCGGATTAGGATGATTTGTGGGGACGGCGATGGTTTCTCGTATTGCAAAGAATTTCCAAGACTATTTTGTGAATGTGATGACACAGAAGATAGGAACGTCTATCTATCAGAACACGATTGCTCACACCTTTTCGCTTCCGTATGCTGTCTTCGAGGATCAGCAGTCAGGACAACTCCTTTCTCAATTAGTAAAAGCAAAAGAATCGATCCAGACTTATATCTCAAGCCTGATCAATGTCGTGTTCTTCGCGTTAGTGGGAGTAATTTTTGTAATGATTTATTCACTGACGGTCGATTGGAGAATAACCGCGATGTATGGATTACTTATTCCGTTGATGGCGATCACGACTGTTGGATTATCGAAAAAGATCAAAAAAGCACAGAAAGTGATCTCAGAACAATCCAATACGGTTGCTTGATCCATCACGGAATCTATTCGTAACGTTTCACTGATCAAAATGCTAGGATTGGTCGGACAAGAAACTAAGAGATTGGATAAAGCCAACAACGAAATCCTCTGACTGGAACTCAAAAAAGTGAAGACCGTGAGATCCATCGAATTTATCCAAGGGACGATTATCAATGCGATGAGCTCAAGTTTGATTGGTTTACTTGCTTATTTGGTCTATGATGGTAGTATAACCGTGTGAGAACTCATGTCATTATATTTCTATTCATTCTTCGTCTTTGGTCAGCTTTCTCAGTTTGGACAAGTGATAAAAAATTACCAAGAAGCAAAAGCCAATGATGAGATTATCCAAAATATTATGAAAAAAGAACCTGAAGCACCAGATGAACATTTGACTGTCATTGATAAGCTCAATACTTTGAAACTTGATCAGGTATCGTTTGCATACAACGATGATAAGCAGGTCATCAATAATTTCTCTGCACAACGAACATCAGGTCAGACCATCGCCTTTGTATGACCTTCAGGTAGTGGAAAATCAACGATTCTAAAACTTATCTGTGGACTCTATCTTCCTACCAAAGGGAAGATTTTGATGAACAGTATTCCGACGACCGAGATTAATCTCACAGCCCTCAAGCAGAAAATTGGTATCGTTTCTCAGGATGCACAATTATTTTCTGGAACTATTCGTGATAATCTTCTGTTTGTAGCGCCACAAGCAACTGACGAAGATATCCGTCTGGTATTGAAACAAGCATCACTAGAGTCGTATATTGCTGAACTGGAACTGGGATTGGATACGATGATTGGTGAAGGAGGAGTGAAACTCTCAGGAGGACAGAGACAAAGATTGGCTATTGCTCGTGCTTTGCTTCGTCAACCACAGATACTGATCTTTGATGAAGCAACGAGTGCGTTGGATAGTTTGGTGGAAAAAGAGATTGCTGACACGATCAGAGATATTAGTCAGTCTCGTCCTGATCTGATGACGGTGATCGTCGCACACAGACTCAGTACCGTGATGCATGCAGATATGATCTATGTCCTTGAACAAGGAAATCTTACCGAATCAGGAAACCATACCCAACTCTTAGATCAGCATGGATTGTATGCTGCGATGTGGAGACAACAAATTGGGGAGAAATAAAAAAGTATCGTTTAACGATACTCTTTATTGACGAATAATAACTTTGTCATAAGTTGTGAAAAGGGATTTTACTCTTTGAATTATTTTTTGTAGTATCCCTTTTGTTTCTTTCTCTTTTATTTTCCAATCGTCTGATTGAGCAATATAAGTAGATAGCCTATTAAGGAGATTTGTTTTCATATATCTGATATCATATTCACAGATATCAAATCCCTTAAAGGAGAGATCTTCATTTTCTTTATCTGTAAAAGATAAAATAAAACGATCATTGTCCTGGTTACTGTAAAGAGAAATTCTTATCTCTTTATAGGTTTTGTCCTGCATTAGTTTCTCTAATGTGTTATTAAAGTGAGATCTAATCTCCACTAATAATCTTTTTCTTTGTTTCATAATTTAATTTTTTGTATTACATATATACACATTACTATACAATAAATCAATAGTTATTTTTTATATAAAGTTCTTCTTGTTTTTTGTAGAAAAGAAAATATACCATAGATATGAACAATCAACCATTATTTCCATGATTTGAAGAACATACTATATCAGTGAGGCATGCTTTTATGAGTAATGTGATCGTTGATAGGTGATCGAAATATAGCGTCTCAGGATGAAAGGTGACAGGAAGCAAAGACAATCTCAAACAATGGCTTACAACATATTTGTCAGATAAATATTTTAGAAAAGCTACTCATAATACATATGCCTATAGAATCAGAGATGAAGATGGATTTCTCCTCGAATGAAAAAACGATGATGGAGAGACTGGTGCTGGTCAGTGTATACTTACCCAGTTACAGAGAGAAAATGTCGTGAATGTTGTGGTTGTAGTGACGAGATATTTCTGATGAGTACATCTCCAGGCAGATAGATTTCGTCATGTTATCGATGCTACGAAGATATTTTTGGAAGAGTATAGTACATAGATTATATTCTAAAATATTCTTTTCCTCTTGTATCTTTTGCATAAAATAGCTATAGTGAAGAAAGATATTCTATCCTGCTATAAGATACGATTAATGAGCTCTTCAGATACAAAAACTATCTATATCCTCGATCGATACACGAATAAGAACTACTGACTTGAGGTTCAGTCAGGCGAAGAGTTTTCGTTATGAGAAAAAATTATTTTTGAACAAGTAGGAGGAGATGGGAAGAAAACTCAGTCTATTGGGACGTATATTGGTGATAAGTATAGTGATATTGAGAGAACTTGTACCTATGTAGATCGTCTGAGAGCAGATGAGGTTGAAAACTTTGAGGAAATGCAAAAGAAAGCAAAAGCACATTTCCCCTTGTTTAAGAAGATGTTTAAAACAGCTTTCCCGACTGCTATCCCAGTCACGGCGAGATATCATATGTTTGCTCGTCAGTGGTATTTTTATTTCTATTCGGAACAGAGATTTAATTTTGTAGAGTTTATCAAAGAGTTTCGTCAAGCATTAGGAGGTCAATTTTTTCTTTTCCAAGTGGGTGCGAGAGATATGGTCAAGATGTCACCAGCGACAGATCATATTGTTTGATGTAATGGACGTAATCTCTGTTGTAAATCTAATCGTCCTTTACCAAGTATTGATGTAGAAGATCTTCTTGTCCAACATCTCGATGGTCGTGATATAGAGAGGCTCAAGGGTCGCTGTGGTAAACTCAAATGTAGTCTAGTTTATGAAGTGGAGACCTATGTGACTGAGTCAGCAAAGTTTCCTTCGAAGTGATCGACTATTGATATTAAAGACTGTCCACAATGTGGAATGGTGACGAATTTCAATATCATGACGAATAAGATTGATGTCCAATTAGAAGATGGGATTCGTGTACAGATTGATTTGGATGAAGTGAAAAAAATACACGAATCTCGTAAAGGAAGATTACACGATGATCATGAGAGAGAACTTGTTGCTGCTGCTAAAGATGCGGTTGGATAAACAACAAAGTTATCAGTTAAAAATTTTATTGATATATTGAATACTATAATGCAAACACTATCAAATATCTTCTTCCCCTTGAATCTTGATACTCTTCGATGATGGTGGGTATTATTGACGATTGTAGTCATTGCAGGTAGTATTGTGTATGCACTCATATCATACGCGGTAGAGCGTAGAGCTAAGAAACCAGTTCAGAAGAAACCAAAATCTCAATCTAAAAAAGAGAAAAAACCTCGTCCATCAGGATCATCATGGTTTCAACAACTTTTTGCTGAAGAGAGAAAAGATGAATATGATAACGAACAATGATCTGATCCAGTATATGAAAAAATATCGAAAGAAATAATTCCAGACATTGTTCTTGTACTTCCAGAGGAAGAGACTATTGTACAAGAAATATTTGAAGATGAGATTATTGTAGAGAGTGAAGAGAAGAAAAAAACTCTCCCACGATGGAAGACAGTGTTTGGTAAGAATAATACAACAGTAACAGAAGTAGAAGAGGTATCAGAGGTAGAAATAGTAAAAGAAATAATAGAAATAGAAGAAATAATAGAAATAGAAGAAGAGAAAGAGATTGAAGAAGAGAAAGAGATCCTGATGACAGAAGAAACGGTCAATGAAATAGAACAACATAGTAAGACTCAAATTAAATGGGAAGAATTTCAATCAGAACTTGAGTACTTAAAGAAAAAACAAAAACGAGATGAATATGAAAGCAAATTGATTGCTTGATTGGCACAAGATCCAGATCATAGTGATATCCTCGAACATCTTGCAGACTTTTATATGATGGATAACCAACAAAAAAAAGCACTTCCACTCTACAAGAAGCTTGTTGAAAAACAGCCAGAAAATCATGTTTTCTTACGAAAAATGGCACAATCATACTTAGCGATGAAAGATGTCGAAATGGCAGAAGTATTATTAGATAGATCTTTAGTACTGCATCCTGAAACTCCAAAATATGCT
>CAYWIJ010000009.1:35793-50737 GCA_964458335.1 uncultured Candidatus Peribacteria bacterium
AAACGGATAGGAAAGATAAAGCACTTACTCTTATGGAAGATATTGTAAAACGAAGACCAGAAAATTTGAGTTATCGAAATGCATTGGTAAATCTTTATGAAGAACAAGATGATGATGAAAAGATTGTTGATGCCTATGAATCTATGCTTATAGTAGATCCTACTAATGTTATGTTGAAGAGAAAGTTATTAGAAGCAAGAACAAAAATAAGTTAAAAATTAAGTGTCATTGCGAGGAACGAAGCAATCCATAGTTAATAAAAAGAGTAAATGATTATAGATTTCTACAGCCCCAACAAAATTCTATATTTATATAGTCAGATATAGTCAGAGCTTCACAATGACGAGGTAATGAAAAATTATTATCATTTAAAATACTAAATTTATAATTTAAAATTTCTATTCATGTCGAGAAAAACTGTTATTAAGGTCTTTGCTATTGTGATGATCATCTTCTTATTGTTATGATCATTTGCGATGATAGCTCCTTATTTGTAATTTTTTGTCACTCCGACTGACCTCTTACCTGGATTTTCGAGGGGAGTGGAAGTGATCTTTTATTATTGTTGATAAGGGAGCTTTCAATGTCGATCAAGATGATAATCTTAAGTTTATTTTTGCGCTAATTTCATGAAACTTTCTATCGATCGTGCTCATAGATATGCTTGTATGAGAGCACATACTGCTACTCACCTTTTGCATGCAGAACTTGGAAAAATATTTCCTCAAACCAAACAAGCTGGATCATATGTAGGACCAGATGAATTGAGATTTGATTTTTTTGCTGATAGAGGATTAACTCATGAAGAATTGAATATTATTGCACATTGTGTAAATCAAGCGATCTCTGCTAACGAATTGGTATCAGTTCAAGAAATGTCCTATGAAGAAGCGTTGAAGACAGGAGCAAAAGCATTTTTTGAAGATACGTATCCTGAAATTGTGAGAGTAGTATCGATTGACGAGTTAGTGAGTCAGTGAGTTAGTGGATGAGATGATAACCAAATCGCTAAATTACCAAATAGCCAAATCACGAAAAGTGTTGAACTTTGTGGGGGTACTCATGTTGCTGAAACTGGTCAGATCGGAATCTTTGTCATTACTGAACAAAGTGCTGTCGCAGCAGGAGTAAAAAGAATTACAGCTCTGACAGGACCCAAAGTTGCAGATTACGTAGAGATGTTGCACTCACAGATCGATGTTTTAGCTCAGAAAGTAGGAGTGCCGACTAAGCAACTTGAAGCGAAGATTGATAAACTTCTGACGGAATCTGATGAGATGAAACTTAAGATCGAACAACTTTCAGCAGGACTTATCCAAAGTATTGCTTGGAAAGAAGGAGAATTTGGATCAATGAGTTTTGATGCAGTTTGGTCATATGAAAATGATATCGCTTCTCTTGGACTGTCGTTCTCTGATGCAGTAAACAAGATCAAGAGTATCGCACAGGATAGATCATGGCTCATGATTTCTTCTACAGGACAGTATGCACTTGCTCATGGACAAGCGAAAAAAATTACTCAAGAACTTGGAATCAAAGGAGGAGGATCTGATAGTTTTGTACAGGGGAAAGATGATACAGTGATAAAGTTTGTAGAGTTATAAGGTTATAAAGTCTCTCGAGTGAGAGATTTTTTTTGAAAATGAATATAAATTGCAATGAGAGTGTAGATAGTTATAGTCAGTGAATTATGAATAGGCTGTCATCCTGACGAAGGAAGGATCTCTGACTTATTAAAAAAGTTTTACTAGAGATTCTTCGTCGTACCTCCTCAGAATGACAAACAAAAGCGACGCGTTATTTACAAACCCAATAACTTTATAAACTTTACAACTACCTATGGCAATCATCATGAAAGGAACAGACATCGCAAATCGTATGAAAGAAGAACTCACACAGCGAGTCAGAGAACAAGATTTTTCAACTCAATATGTGGCGATCATCTATGTGGGAGATAATCCAGCTTCGGCAACTTATGTACGTATGAAACAACGCTTTGCACATGAGATTGGACTTCCATTGAAAATTATTGGGCAGAATGGTGAGATCAATAATTATGAGGATCTGATGGATATCGTAGTAGAACTTTCTTACGATGATAATTGTCTTGGTTTTATGCCTCAACTTCCTCTAACTAAGGAATTGATACCACATTTGATGGATATTCTTGATGCGATACCTCCGTATAAAGATATAGATGGATTGAGTGGTGGATTTATGGGACAGTTTCTGACTGAGCAGATTGATTTTCTAGGAGCGACACCACAGGCAGTCTTTACGCTTCTGGATGAATATGGATATGGAGACTTAAAGGGGAAAACAGTAACTATTGTCTGACAGAGTAACTTGTTAGGTAAACCATTGGCATTAGGAGTGATGCGTCGTGGTGGGACAGTACTTTCTTTTAATAGTACTTCACCTGATGAAGTGGTCAGAACTTCTTGTTTGCAATCTGATATTATCATCTCAGCTACAGGAGTAGTGCATCGTTTGGATGAAACATATTTCCGTGATGATCAGTCACAAGTAGCGATCGATGTAGGACGAGGAGAACGAAATGGGAAACCAGCTGGAGATATTGCCTTACATACTATAGTTGATAAAGTAGCTGCTTACACTCCGATTCCTGGTGGAGTATGACCCCTTACGATAGCAAATCTTTTAATGAATAGTAAGAGATTATATAATAAATATAATTAGTGTAAAGTTAAAACATCAAAAATCTATTTTATTTACTGTATAATACTGTAGACTATCTCTAATTACTATTGTTATTTTTAGTTTGTTTGTTCTATGAATTCCATGAAGAAATTGCTTTCACTTATGGCTGTCTCTACTCTTGTAGTAGGATCAGCACTGCCAGTCATTACTTTTGCTCAGACAAATGACCAAATTGTTGCACAAGAACTTGCATCTCCATCATGGTGATATGCATCTACTGATAAAAGTCTTGTGACTATAATTTCAAAAACTGATAAAACAGCAACTTTACAAGCTCCAGTTGCGAAGAAAGATGGACAAGTGATTGATTCATACTATATTACATGGGCACCTATGTCGTTTCAGGAAATGACATCAGATGCTACTACCACAGATGATCTCCAAAAAATAAAATCTTCTGATGATGTAGCACTTGCGACGGGAGGCACACCAATGTATAAAGTAGAAGGAGATAAGATTATCTTCACTATTGATATTGCTGAACCTAATAAAGATATCTATGTGACTATCTTACCTGAAGATGAAAATAGAGTGACGGGTAATGGAATTGAAGATTTTTCATTTAATCTTTCCACTGTACAAGTTGGATCTACTGGGACAACTACTACAGTCGCTGGAGATGTCTATGATCCAGCATTGAATCAAGCAATTACTAATGTAACCTGTGTGTGGGATGCGACAGCAAATAGGACGACTCTTCTTTGGGATATTAATACTGCAATATCAGCATCAAGAGTAGAAATATCTCATAGACCAGATGAAAAACAAGGTGATATGACAGTAAAAGGTACTCCAAATATTACTGATAGAAGGTTTGTGGTAGATACACCTCATCGTGATGTCCAACTCTTTAGATTAAAACCACTTGATGGAGCAGGAACTATGGTAGGTAATGAAATTCAATATATTTGTAAACCAGCACCTGTTAGTGAAACACCAGTCACACCAACGAACCCTTCTAATCCTATATCTGTCACACCAGCGACTGGTCCAAAAGAAACAGCGGTGATAGTTCTTCTTATATCAGTGTTAGGATATGCGTTATACAGAAAAGTAAGGAAGGCGTAGTTAGGTGAGAGCATAAAGTTAAAAGTGGTGAGTTATAAATTGATATGTCAGATGGCATATCTTTTTTTTGTAGCGAAAATAAAAAACAGTCATTTCTGACTGCTTTAAGATATATTACGATTTTGAGAGTTCTTCTTTAAAATGTTTGAAGCTATTATTGACGAAATCTACAACATTTTGATAACTACTTTCATGAATAAGAGGTCTCTGTCATGGAATAGCTACTTCAATTTTACCAGTATAGGTTCCTCCAGTAGAATCTTTCTCAATATTGGTAATAATGAGTGCTTCTGCATCAGGATGAGAGAGGTGTTTTTTCCAATAAGATTCCATTTTTCATTGCACATTGTATTCAAGTGCTTTTTGTACATCATCTTTCATTACTTCTGTTAAGTCTACTAAACGTGTTTGATACTTGATATTATAGGTCATGCGATAGTCATTATGATATAAAGACACGATTTATTATATTCTCATAAGACTAAAATGCAAGTCAAAGATTACTGTGGATGGAGAGTAATATAAGATAAGTATGAATGACTTTCTTTTGCAATTTTATACAAAAACAGTATAGTTCTTAAAGAGTATTCATATCTCGGTGAATCAGACTATGGAGGTGAGAAGTTGTAAGTGTTGAGTTGTAAGTTATTTACTTATGCTTTCTCTGCTTATTCCTTACTTGTATCATCTGACTCTTCGGTTATGAGTTAACTCTACACTCTTAATTTTTAACTCATAACTGTTTATTATGCCTATTACAAGAAGAATACCACAAGAAATCCGTAACTCATATGATATTTCTGGTCAGAACATTACTTTTGCATCATGAGTATTAGCTCCACAAGCAGATAGTGCTATAACGATACAGTTTGGAGATACAGTATTGTTATTTACTGTCGTAATGGATAAATACCCACGCCCAGAGTTAGATTTCTTGCCCCTTACGATCGACTATAGAGAGATGTATTCAGCTGCAGGAAAAATCGGAGGAGCTGCGTATAGAAGAAGAGAAGGAAGACCATCTGATAACTGTGTTTTATACGCAAGACTTACTGATCGTGCGCTCAGACCTTTGTTTCCTAAGGGAATGATCAATGGAGTAGTTATCTCAGTTACGCCCCTTTCATTGGATGGAACACAAGATCTTGGTATGATGAGTTTGGTTGGATCTTCTCTTGCTGTTATGATGGCTGGATTACCAATGAAATGACCTGTAGGAGCGGTACGTATTGGTCGTAAAGATGGTCAATTTATCATCAATCCAACACTTGAACAGATTGAAACAGGAGAGATGAACCTCATCTGTGCAGGTAAGAAGTGATCAATCAATATGATAGAATTGGACGCAAAACAAGTATCTGATGAAATCGTGAATGAGGCGTTTGCACTTGCTCAAGAGAAAATTGATGAAATATGTGATTTTCAAACTGATTATCTGACACAATTTGATATTCAGACTAGAGAAGTAGCGTTTAATAAACCCAATGATGTATTACTTGATCATGTTCGTTGATTATTTACTGATCAATTCAAAAATACTATGATTGGTAATACAAAAATCTCATTTAATGAAGAATTCTCCATATTTCAACAATATGTGATGAAACAACTTGATGAACAGATCACTGATAATACTAATGAAGACTATACCCATTCAAAAGTAAAAATGGCAGTATTTCAGGTAGTGAAAGATGTGATTCGTAATCGTACACTCCAAGAAGGATTGAGAGTAGATAATAGAAGTATGACAGATATTCGCCCACTCTTTACACAGGTAGATAAGATCCCTAGAGTACATGGATCTGGATTGTTCCGAAGAGGAGATACTCAAGTATTATCTACAGTTACTTTAGGAGCAGTATGAGATGTATTACTTCTTGATAGTATGGAAGATACAGATGTTGAGCAGAGATATTTCCATCATTATAATTTTCCTCCCTTCTCAACGGGAGAAGCACAACCAATTAGATTTGTCTCTCGTAGAGAGATCGGGCATGGAAAACTTGCAGAGAAAGCATTAGAACACGTCTTACCATCGAAAGAAACCTTTCCGTATACGATCAGAGTAGTGAGTGATTGCCTGGCTTCTGGAGGATCAACTTCAATGGGAGCAACGTGTGGATCGACACTTTCTCTGATGGCAGCAGGAGTACCTATTACAGCTCCTGTTTCAGGTGTAGCGATGTGATTGATGACAGAGCAAGATGACGAAGGAAATATTAGCAATTATAAAATCTTGACTGATCTCATGGGTACAGAAGATTTTGTTGGAGATATGGATTTTAAAGTAGCAGGAACGAGAGATGGTATTACAGCGATTCAACTTGATACAAAAGTAGGAGGTCTGACTCAACAGATTATCACCGAGACGATTGCATTGGCTCATACAGGTCGTAATGAAATCTTAGAAGTTATGCTTGAAACAATTTCAGAACCTCGTACAGAACTTAGTCCATATGCACCGAAGATGGTTGTTATAAAAATTAATCCCGATAAGGTAAAATTAGTGATTGGTAAAGGAGGAGAAACGATCGATAAAATTATTGAACAATCTGGATGAGTGAAAATTGATTTTGAGGATGATGGAACCTGTTATATCGCTCATACAGATCAGAGTAAGATAGATATTGCTGTTAAACTTATTAAAGATATTGCTGAAGACTTACCATTACATACGGTAATCGAAGGAAAAATTGCAAAAATAGAAGCATTTGGCTTCTTTGTGGATTTACCCAAGAGACAATCAGGACTTATTCATGTATCTCAACTTGGTGAACGCGCAAAACCATCAATAGGATCAAATTTTAAACTTGGTGAACAAGTAAATATTATCGCCACAGGTATTGATGATAAAGGAAGATTACAATTGAAACTTGCTGAATAAATATCTATATCATAAAAAATATAAAAAGCAATAATAAGAATATCAGAAAGTCTTTTATCTAGGAAAAAATATCGTATCATAGAATAAAGTATTAGTGATATTTTATCTTTATTGTATATCAATGACAGATCAAACTCAAGAAATACAGCCAGTACCACAACAACCAGAAGTAAAATCACCAGAACAGATGCTCCAAGATGTTACTCATTCGGTTGCTGATACTGCGAATTCTGTACTTGGAGAGGGTACGGTTGATAATCTCAAAAGTACTGCCACTCAAGTTGCTGGTACAGTTAGTCAAGTGACAAACGTTGTCGCTGGTCAGGTTAGTAATCTTTCTGAAAAAGTTGGATGAGAAGAGCTTGTAGGAGAAGTGAAAGATATTGTAACTCCTATCTCATCCATGATTACTAATATACTAAAAATAGCATTCTTTATGAAATCACAGCAAAGAATTTCTCGTGGACAGTATATTATTGGTAGTCTTTCAGCTGTTGTAATCGTCTGATTGATTGTATCTGTTTTTGGGGTGATTGTTGGTCCAATTGGGGTATGACTATGATCATTATTGATAGTTATTCCTTTATTAAACTTAGCTGTTAAAAGATTTCACGATCTTAATAAACCAGGACGATGGTCTGTTTCAATTATTATTCCATTTGTTGGATGGATTATGCCAGCTCTCTTCAAAGGAGTTAATGAAAATAATACCTATGGTCCAGACCCATTGATTGAAGATAAAACTGATCTAACCTCATATGTTATTACAGGACTTTCTCTTTTTATCCTGTCCAGTATCGTGACGACAATATTAGGATTCCTTGGATTCCGTGTTTCGGAACCAGAAGTTGATGTTACTGATCCTAATATGATTGGTAATCAAGTTGGTGGTGATACAAGTAGTACCCTACAGAAAGGACAGAGTACGGCTTCACAAACTATCGATAGTTCAACTAAACAATTTAAATAATATAAAAAAGGAACTTCCTGACTAAGAGGAAGTTTTTTCTTTTCTATTTTTTTTCTATATACTTTTGAAAAACTTTTACATACTTATCCCCAAACTTTATGATAGATATATATTTGAATGGTATTTTTGTAGGATGTGTATCAAACTTCGCTCTGGAATTGTAATAATGGATATGGAGAGAGTTTTTACCTACTTTAGTAATAGGTCAGATGTAGAAATCAGGATCTAAAGTATTACATTCTAGGATACTATGCTCATTATTCTGTTCGAGAGACTGAAAAGTACTGTGAATATTGGTGATATCTAGTTTTTTGTCGTATCAGAGAGGGAAATTTTGGGAGTGGAGTTTCGTATAGAAGGCATCGTTTTTTGTATAACGAATATTGATGATATTTTTTCTTTTTAGGATACAATATCCATCAAAACTGAAATCACGATCAAGTTGGAGAAATAGTAATTTTTTAGAAAATCAGAGAACATATCCATAGAATTTAGTGACTTCATTATGATCTTTATATTCCACTGATATGATTTGTTTCTGGTTTTGGTATGACTGTAGTTGTTTATTTTTCATATGTGTAGTAGATGATAAAACTAAAAAAATACTACTCATACGAAAGTATCTTTTAAGGGTATTTGATTGTAATTATTATGCAGCTTCATTTCCTACCATACTTGCCATCTTTCCTTCAAGATTTTCATTCAGATAGATAACTTTTGCATTGTCTTGACCAACTCTCTCAAGTGTTTCGATACGAGAAGCAGCAAGCAAGAAATCCAAGATTTCTCTTCCTTTAAGGTTATTATCTGTTTTCTTAATTTCATCAATAGATTGACTAAATCCATCAGCAATAGCTTTTCTTTGTGCTGCCATACCTTCTCCTAGTAATCTTTTCATCTCTTTGTCTCCTTCAGCTTTTAAGATTTCAGCTTCTTTACGTCCTTCTGCTTCAGTAATAGCTGCTTTTTTGTTCTTTTGTGCTGATACGACATTGTTCATCGCTTCCATGACGAGATGATCGAGTTGGATATCTTTCACTTGTACAGAATCCAATTCCATACCAAATTCATGAAGTTTACTTGCAAGAGTTTCTTTCACTTCATCACCAATTTCGTTTCTTTTTCCAAAGATTTCATCGTGTTGGAATGTGAAGATTTTTGCTCTCAGTTGTTCTTCAACCATTGCTCTAATCGTTTTGATTGGATCATTGATTTTGAAGATACTATCAATGATGGACTGATCATCGTCCTTTACTCTGAAAATCACATTCAGTCAGACAGTAGTTCTTACATTATCAACAGTGATACCATCGACAGTAACATCGAGATTCATAAGAGCAAGCGATTGATTTTTGGTCCATTCGATAAATGGAATAGTAAAGTTGAGACCTTCTCTAATAATTCTATTCGTATTCCCAAGTCTGAGTACTACAGCAACTTTACGAGGAGAGATGATTTTAATACCCATGATAATGAGTATAATAGCAAGTCCGATAATTCCGTAGGTCATGATCTGATTTCATAGAAAGTAAAAAACTACTTTTATAGTAGTTATGTAGTAAGAACTTTCAAGTGTTTTATTCAACAAAATCTGACTGACTGACATGGACGGCTGGATTATATGATGAGAAGAGGAGTGAAACGATGTCTTTCACCTCCAATCTTTCAGTTCCCATACCTGCTCCTTTTAGTCATTCAATAACAAGTCCAGCTCTAATGTCGAGTTGTCTTCTATGTTTGATAAATGTTCTATATCTTCCTACAATTTTATCAATTCCTTCTTGTGCATCAAGTACTGCTAGTAATTTTTGCCATCGGGGTTTTTTGATCATCTCATTTTTGTTACTATCAGAATAATAAGGAACAATGACATAGAACTCTTTTACAAAGATGAGTCCCTGTTGTGAACTTATTTTATCAAGAAATGAAATATATTGATTTCCTTGTTCTTGTAACATAGGTGCAGTAATTTTTGTAACTGATTTTTGCATATAGTCGATATATTGAGTGAGGTCAAGATAGGTATTTCTAATAAGAATCTGAATTGGGAAATCGAGAGAGTTGATAAATCTTTTATATTGCTCTAGTATCATCATAGTTTCATCATCATTACGCAGATCAAGATTGAGTCCTTCTACTTTAATAATTGCTCTCAAACCTCCATCTTTTAGTATCACAGTATTTTCTTGAATCTCAGAAATAGGCAACATTGTTTCAGTGTTGTAGAGTTGGTCAGATTTTTTGCCTTTTTGTATGAGTTTTTCTTCGAGAAGAGTGGCCATGGATGAGAAAAGTTAAGAGTTAAGAGTTATAGTTGTTAGATATTAGTTGTTAGATATTAGGGGATTGCGAATTACAAATTGCGAATATTTTTCAATTAGTTGTTTCTTTATTGCTAGTTCTCAATGCGTAATCTGCAATCATTCAATTCTTTCTAACTAATAAATCTTTCATAGAGAGTAAATAAGAAGGTAACGATAAATCGACTAACAGCAATAATTGCGATGGCAATAGCAGCATTTTGGACGATTTTTTTGGCTTTGGAAAGTCCTTCATCATCTTTTGCAAAGAATATTTGAATGAATCCATAGATAATAATAATTACAGCGATAAACGTGACTAATCCTAGTGCTATATTGATGATATACGTTACAAATTCTAGTGCTGGTGTATTGGAAAATGAGGTGAATTGTTCCAAATTGAAGACACGTAAAATACGTTTTACAAATCCATCATTTGCAGTGACAATATCGTTTTTAAGAGTAGTATTGATACTTGTACTAGGTCCTTCAACAAATTCATCTCCATAGAAGAAGTAATCTTCAGAAGACTGAGCAAGACTTGTCCCTATGATGAGAACAAGTGAACACAGTCAGAATATGATTTTTTTGGCTTGTTGCATGAGGGGAAAAAAAAGAGAGAATTAAATAATACTTGCAAGAACAGCAAAGATAAAACTAACGATAAATCGACTCATTGCAATTCAAGCAATAGCAATAGCATAATTTTTGAGTTTTCAAAGCGCTTTTTTGTATTGATCTGTATCAGTTCCAGCAGTCACAATTTTGTATCCCTCAAATATCAGAAGTACGAGTACAACAACAGCAACAAACGAGAGAATAATATTGATAATATTACGGATAAGATCAAGGGTTTCATTTTGAGCCTGATCAAATCATCGAATTTGAGAAATATTCATCACATTCAGGAAATAATTACCATCTGGGGATTTAATAGCGAAAAGCGATCATTGTCTGAGAGGATTGGTAATATCGTTGGTATCGAGTACTTGATTTATAGATTGTGTGATAGAAGGAGAAGTATTGTCAATAGTACTCAGTTGTGCCATACTAAAAGAACTTCATAAGAGTACTATTCCTAATATACTGATTATATAACGTTGTATCATACAAGATGGAGAAATATATAAAATCATCAGTATAAGTATAGTTTTTTCTTTTATTTATCCAATTATTTTCACTTTTCATTCTTTTATGATGTTGACATATTATAATGAATTATAACTGGTTGAGAATATATTGAAGAACTTCATCTTGTGGTGTTTTGATATTGTCACTTAATTGGATATCAGGTTTGAGTCCTATTCCATCTATTGAAGTCTTAGATTTTCCTAAAAGTCGTTTTCCTGTAGTAAATTTTACCGTTTCATGACTATTCGATCGTACCGTTTGGACGGTTCCTTTCCCATAGGTCGTAGTTCCTATGATTTTGCTATTAGGATAATATTCATGGATAACACCTGCAAAAATTTCTGATGCAGAAGCAGTATTGTGATTGGTCATGATATAAAGAGGATTTGTCTGACTAAGAGAAGGAGTTTTCCCTTTGGAATAGGTAGTTTCGATAGTAGTATTAGTTTGGATATGATACAGTGGCAATCCTTTCTGTATAAAATGATGTAACATTTGTTCTGTGTCAGAGAGACTTCCTCATAAATTATTTCTCAGGTCTATGATAAGATTTTTACTTTGGTTAATTATTGGAAATTTTTTGAGAAAACTATCATACGTATTGGTCTGAAACATACTAATAGTCATGAGTATAGTATCTGGTTTTATTTGTTCAATGATAATAGGATCAATAGAGATCTTTTTTCTTGTGAGGGTGTATTCATATACTTTATCATTCCTAAGAACAACAAGAATAACTTTAGTACCTACTTTCCCCTGTATGGCATCTCCAATATCAGTCAGAGAAGTTTGTTGTTCTATCATAAGATTATCGACACGAATGAGTATATCTCCTTGTTGTAGTCAAGCAGAAAAAGCAGGTCATTCGTAGATATGTCAGATTATGGTATTATTGTTGTAATCTTTTTGCACTGAAATCCCGATTCCAATAACCTCTCCATTAAGCATATTATCGAATGACTGAGAATCGTTTCCTGTATAGGAGTTTGCATAAGGATCTGTTCCTAATAATGCCATCAATTCACTAATTCTTTTTTGATCAGAAATTTTATTTCTCTCAAGTAATCTAATGAGTTCTTGTTGAATTGCTTCAGTGGTAGTTGGTAGTGATTTGACGGTAGATTGGTAACCAGCACGGATAAGGCTGATTGATTCTTGCCATGTCGTTTCATCTACAGGAGTATCTCATGAAAGAGGTAAACGAACTCCAGCATAGAGACTTGCAAAGGTTTTGAGAGAGGTATTCGTAAATTCAGATTTGAGTTTGATAAGGAGACTTTTGTTTTTGAGATATCATTGGTCGATTGCTTGTTGAAGAAGCGAATATTGTTCTGAATTTTTTAATACTCCTCTATAGAGTACTTTGGTATCAGAGGTTGAAGATGTATTTCAGACAAGTTCTCTGAGGAGATCAGTCCCGTTATAAGTATTTGAAAAAAGTAGTGTATTCAGACCGAGAATGAGTGTCAGAATGAGTATTTTGTATGATTTGAGCTTCATGAGGATGATAGAAGTGATAAAGTATTATCAGTATAGAAAAATACAGACACATTGCAATATACATGATGATAGTGTTCTCTTGACTTTATGCTAAGAAATTACTATAATGAACATTCACCCTAAAATAAATTATATGAAAAAATTATTATTCGTAGTAACAGCAATGATTGTTGTTACTTGTGTTACTTGTCAAAAAAAACAAAAAAAAAGACCAAATTTTACAAAAAGATCTATTGATCTTATTGTAAAAGATAAGGATGGCAATAGCTATGAAGTAGTGGAAGAAATTCCACTAGATAAAGTTCCTTTTCAAAAAGGACAATCTATAAAAATCGCACAACCCAGTGCGAATGTCCCAGAATACTGGGAAATAGAAAAACCTGATCAATACTATATTAAATATCAGGAAGGAAAAATTGCTGATATTCAAGGTATTTACTTTGAATAATCAAATCATCTATGAGTGGAAGAAATTCCACTTGTTTTTTATATTGACTTTTATTGTTAATATATCTATAATAGATTATAGAAAATAAAAATATTAAAAATATGAAAACAACAGAACAAAAAAAAGAAAACAATAAGACTATTATGGAAATAATTGTTTGTTTTCATCCAACTGGTCAGGAAATAGATCAGTATAAGAACATTTTAAGAGTATTAAATACAGAACTCTTAAAAAAGTATTGTAAACTTCATAATATCTCAAAAGAACAATTAATCAATATGATTATTGAATTGAGATATTATTCTTATCTGCTAGATAAGAAAGAAGAAGTCTTTTATGCACTAACTAGTGTATCGAATGGACTTCTTCTAAGTAAAGAAGTCTCCCTTGGGGAGATTATTAAAACTCTTGAATTGAAACTTCAAGGGTTAAGAAAAAAAATAATTAAAAATTAAAAAATTATGTTTAGTATTAAAAAATTATTTGAAAAAAAAGGACCTTCTAAGGAATCCAAAGAAGGGAAAAATAAAACTATTATCCATACAAAATGTGGAAAGAAAATTTATTATTCTGATGAAGACATCAGATATGGAGATCTTCAATTATTATCTTCAAGTGAATCAATACAAAGGGCATATATTGATTGTCCTCATTGTAAAGAACAACTCACGTTTTCATTCAATGATTAATACATCTTGCCAGCTGAAATTCAGCTGGTTTTTTTTATGCCAACAAATGCTGAATCTGTTCTTCAATAAATTTTTTCAATCCTGGAAGTCACTCGAGGTGTGGATAATGGGAGAGAAGTCGTTCTGCTCCTGTTTTTACTTTCTCGATAAATTTGAGATTCGTAAGAATTTCCATAGGGAGATCAGTTTCTCAGCTTTGTCTGGTTCCTAAAATTTCCCCAGCTCCACGATATTGGAGATCGATCTGTGCGAGTTCAAATCCGTCGTGTGTCTCTTCCATCGCTTGCAGTCTTTTATAGGTATCTCAAGTTTTGTTCTTGGTTTCCAGGAAACAGTAAGAAGAGATATCATTACGACCGATACGACCTCTGAGTTGGTGAAGTTGTGAAAGTCAGAATCTTTCAGCATTGTAAATAATCATCACGGTAGCTTCAGGAATATCAACTCCTACTTCGATCACTGTTGTAGATACAAGGACTTTGTAGTTTCCTGATTTAAAATCAGCCATAATCTCATCTTTGTGCTTAGGTTTCATACGCCCATGGAGAAGTCCGATTTCATCCACTAAGTCAGGTAATAACTCTTTTGTTGCTTCAAAGACTTCGGTGACATTGGCAAGTTCCATCTTTTCACTTTCTTCGATCAGAGGAGCGACGACAAATATTTTCTGTCCTTCGTTGATCTTGTGCATGATCCACGGAGCGAGTTTGATCCATTCTTTGTGATCGATAATTTTCGTCGTGATCGGTTTCCTTCCAGCTGGGAGTTCGTCGATGATACTTACATCAAATTCTCCAAAAAATGCTAATGCCAATGATCTTGGAATGGGAGTGGCAGACATCTGGATAATATGTGGACTTCCATGATCGTGAAAAAATGCTCTCTGCCTGACTCAGAATTTGTGCTGTTCGTCGATCACGACGAGTCCCAGATTAGAAAACCCTACGTTATCTTGAAGAATAGCTTGTGTCCCGACGAGGATCTGGATATGTCAGGATTTCATTTGTTCTTTGATATGTGCTTTCTCTTTGTCTGTTCTGCTTCACTCGAGGAGTTCTACTCTGATCCCGAGTGGTAAAAATAGTTTAGCTAATGATTGATAATGTTGTTTGGCTAAGATACTCAGTGGTGCCAAGAAGACGATCTGTTGTCCAAACTTCTGGATAATATAATACGCGATAATGGCTGTGACAATAGTTTTTCATGATCCTACATCTCATTGAAGGAGTCTCA
>CAYWIJ010000010.1:0-50374 GCA_964458335.1 uncultured Candidatus Peribacteria bacterium
AAACCAAAAAAACCTACCGATTATGGTACATCAGCAAGTTTTTTCTCATTTTTCACTACTTCATTACTCTTCATCATGATATACTCCATTAAAGAGATTTCACTCGTGATCACTAGCTGCCTCTTTTTCTCTCCTTCCATGATACCCTACTACATGACCCTTAAAAGTCTTATGCTGAGATGAAAAGATCAAAAAGACACAAAATGCTAATACTACAATCAGAAGAATCTGAACAAGAGAATATATCATCGTAGTTTTTACTACTGTCGTATATTCTGACAATAGTCCTATCGCCTCTCCCATACCGATAAAACTACCTAACGAGATTCACAAGAGGAAAATCGTGATCAAATATTTATTCCCTTGAAATCATAGTTTTTCAATCACAAATATTTTTGTCTTCTTATGGAGCGACCACAATAACACACAAACCAATGATCATACTACTAACACAAAAGACTTCACAAAAGAAAATGAAAGCAAAAATCCATAGGAAGTATTCATTGCTGTAGTATTTGGTGAGATTACCATCAGTGGAGAAAATATCAGCAACGCTATGATGACAATAACAGAAATCACTACAATCTTTTCATATTTATCCATGACTTTCAATTTTCTGAATAAGCGACGGAAAGTAGTATGAACAAATCAGAGACCTTGTTGAAACTGTACGGGAATTTTTGGAGCTTTAATTGATTGTGCTTTCATGAGGATCAGTGAAAGAGAATTAAAGAGTATAATAGTTTGATGAAGTACTCGGAGTAGCACTTGGTGACAGGTTAAGTCCTCCTTGTGTTACAGCAAAATCTTGGATAATTCATCATAGAGAGAACAGATAATTCAATATTTGTCCTACTCTTGCAAAAACAGCAGGAGCAGTAAATGCTTCATAATTAAATACTCATACTCGTCTCAAAAACAAGGGGAAAATGATCAAAAACACAATGGTCAAGATAATTCCTATCATCATGAATCTAATTCTATTCCATCCACGCTTCTTTTTGTCTTCTTCACCTTCAGAGGTGATAAAATCCCATATCGCCATAACAAAAGTAACAATAGCCATAACAAAAACAGCAATCACCACAAGAGCAATTACTGTCTGTACCATTGCGGCTATACTCGTGGCATCTGCAATAAATGTTTGCATACCTTGTATACCAAAAAATAAAAATTAACTATATTTATCTGGATTTTTTGTAGTTTTAGTAGAGTTTTTGAGAGTATAGAATTTTTTGTACAAATCATTTTTTGTCTCAGCAAACATCAGTTTTGCTACTCTTTCAGAAAGTTGGACACCTGTACCAATCAATTCTTCTACACGATCAGCTTTGATAATAAATTCATGTTTCAAGGGATTAAATGAACCCAATACTTCTGTATATCCAGCTTTTGCGGGTTTGGTATGTTCGGTAAGTACTACTCTAAACATTGGAAGATTTCTTCTTCCTACTCTCGATAATCTTATAGTAAGCATATAGTTACAAATTACAACAATAAATAAAAAAAGATAATTCTGACTTATTATTTAGTCTTTTCTGAAAGTTTGTGTTCAGTAATTTTTCTCGCTGTAGGAGAATATTTTGAAACCACTTTAGGTGTTGTAGGAGTTACTCTAATGACATAGTTAGTAGCACCTGTTTCAGTACATCTGTAGACACCGATTTTTTTCTTTTTTCCAGCTTTCTTGTTTGCCATGAATGATGAGAACGTAAATAATTAAATGAACTTGAGCTATAATCTCTCCAGCCGAAGAGATGATAAACTCATCTAATATGTTATGAATGATGAGAGGCAATAGACACAATGAACAATTATTCAATGAATAATGCACAATATTTTCTTTGTCATCTCGAGCGTAGTGATAACGTAGTCGAGAGATCCTTTACTAATATAATTAGTATACTAACTAATAAAAGATTTCTCCACTACACTGCGTTTCGGTCGAAATAACAAATGATGATAAGATTGGCGCCGGGGTATGTATCCCGGCAAGACTTAGCAAATATTAAGATTGGCGCCGGGTAGACTCGAACCACCGACCTCGTCCTTATGAGAGACGCGCTCTAACCTGCTGAGCTACGGAGCCATAACATAGATAACACGGTGAGGGCGGGATTCGAACCCGCGGTACCTTGCAGTACGACTCGTTAGCAGTGAGCTGACTTCGACCACTCATCCACCTCACCACCAAAAAATTTATCTTATAACGAAAAATATGACAGTCTCATTCATACAGATTTACGGTTGCATTGCAAGGGAAAATAGCTACAAAATAGATGAATTATCTCAATCTGAATATCAAAGATATCGTCAGAATAATCATTTTTTAATTTTCTATCGTATCCGATCTATGTCTATAGAAGAATTTGGAGGATTGAATCAAGGTATTGATACCAACAGCTGAGCCAACGAGTCACAAGAACAGGTCACTGATGCAGCTAGAGAAGCTGTTGCTGAGCAAGCTAGGCAATGAAAAGTAATCGCAGGAAAAATTGCTAATAGTAAAGCACAGAACAATGCTTTTGCCAAATTTCTTGCTTTTCTTCTCTCTCAACTTCAGTCAGACGAACTAATTGGACTACTCTACAAGCTCTTCTTTACTACCAAAGACCCTTATCATGGTACAGTATATATCAGAAAATCAAGCAACTATCCTGTTCTTATAGGTCTATTTGTGCCATTCTTTCGAGATAAAGTCGTTGAATATAAAATGCAATCACTCTACTCCTCTATCTATGATCCAACTCAGATCATTACACCGCACATCTATTTAACGTATCTCAAACAACTTGCACATGCAATGCACGATAATATTGCTCTAGATCAACAACTTCTTCTCCAATGTATTATGCATATTTTCCAAGAATTTCATGTCGTGGAGATGAAAACTCTCGATGATATTCAACTGGAAGAAATCAAAACTCTGATAAAAAAAGAATTATACTAAGGTGGTGTCATTGCGACGAAGGAAGCAATCCATAGATTATAGATTGCCACGTCGTCGTTCCTCCTTCGCATTCACTTCGTGAGACCTTGCGCAATGACAATAAACTATTTAACTTTTCACTATTATCATGATTCTCTCTATACAGAACATTCACAAATCATTTATGACAGGATTCGCTCAGAATATACCAAGGAAGATTCTTAATGGAGTGTCATTTGAGATCAAGAAAGGAGAAATTTATGGTTTCTTAGGTCTTAATGGAGCAGGTAAAACTACTACTCTAGAGACTATTATGGGATTTTTGAAACCAGATGAGTGAAATATTAGTTTTTTTGGCACCCACCATCTTGACAATACTATTCGTAAAAAAATAGGATATGCTCCTGATAAAACTCCTTACTTTGAATATATCACATGACGAGAAAATGTTATGATGATCGGTGAATACGCTTGAATAGAGAAGAAAAAAAGAGAAAAATTCTGACAATATCTCTTTGATGAATTAGGTTTAAGTTATGCACAGAACAACTATGTTCAGAACTACTCACAAGGTATGAAACAAAGACTTGGACTTATTCTTTCTCTTATCAATGATCCTGATCTTCTCTTCTGGGACGAACCTATGAGTGGCTTAGATCCACTGGGAAGGATTGTCGTGAAAGATTTGATGAAGAAACTCAAATCTCAGTGAAAAACAATTATCTTCTCTACTCATATTCTCTCAGATGTGGAAGAAATTGCTGATAGATTTGGGATACTTACAGGAGGGAAAATCATCTATGAAGGAAATATGGATAGCATAACAACCCACTTAGAAGAATTTTTCTGTGAACAAGTTACAAAAGAACACAAAGAAATAAATATTAAGTAAAAAGTAGAAGAGGTAGCGCGTACACAATTTAAAGAGCATGTAGGGATAGATCAATAATCCGTCCATAGCGAAATGATGGTCTCAGAATAATAAGTAACAAAAAGCAATGACACCCTAATTGATTACTTATCACTACTTCCTATGATACTCTACTCCAATACCTAGTCACTAACACCCAATAACAAATATTAAATATCAAATCAATAAAATGACAAGGTATTCTGGCTTTATAAATGGGTCAGATTTTTCTTTTTTAAAAAATGTAAATACAATAATAATGTATATTATATATTTTCATATCTTTGTGATAGAATACTCATGGACAACAACAAAGAAACTAATAACAATCCTACTACTATCATTGAAAATAAGGTCACTATTATTGATGGTGAGGTTTTTTCTACTACAAATAATGAAGTAGGACATACTGAACAGCAGTACATGACAGAAATGAGTGACACAAAACAATTAGGAGATCTGAATAAAGATGTAATTGCTAAAAGATTTGAAGATGAAACAACACACTATAAAGCTAATATGGTGGATATTTCACCACTGAACACCACTGAAGTTACTGATCAAAATCAGGATTTAACACTTTTATTGACAAGTAAAAACAAAAATACAGAATCAGCTGTAACATGATTTAATACTGAACTTACCAATACCAAACAAGATACGATAGAATATACTGTTGCACAGATCAAAGACCAAATTCATGATCTCAAAAAACAAGTAAGATTTGCTGCAAGATGAGAAGGGAAAGATGTCAGAGAAGTAAAAAGATATATCATTGATTGGCTCAATCTAGCAGAACAAAGGGTAAATAAATATAATAGAGCAACTAAAAAATTTGGTACTGATGTTGTTAAGCCAGAACATGAAGCTGCTATGTATGCAAAAATTGCTACACTCTTAGCAAATAGCAAAGACTATGTATCTCAAGCCATTACTGGAGATATTAATAAAGCAAAAAGATTTTTCCCTCCAAATGTTTTCGCTGACAAACCACCCAGTAAAGAAAATTATGACAAACAACTTCGTCCTGAACGAATCGACAGACTTCCTCCTGATCAACAAAAACTTTACAGACAATGTCTTGAAGGTAAATTATCAAAAAACAGTGGTATCAAAAAACTGTGAAGTCTCATCGACACAAAAATGCATCCATGGCTATTAGAAAATGGATTTAATCCACAAGGCGCAAACATCACTTCTTGAGCCATGAAGTTATGACTTCTCGTCGTCAATGGCGTCACACTTTGGAACATGGGTAAAAGTGTATTTCACATGGTATTTGGATGAGGAAAAGGTAGAGGAAAAGAGTTTCAAAAATTTTTCATCAATGCAATTATTTTTGGATGACTTAACTTTATCGATCCTGAAAAAGCACTTTGAAAACTTAACGAAACACGAAACTGGGTTTCATGAAATGAATCTGGAAGTACTACTTGATCTGCAGATCTCTCTTCTTCACTCCTGGCTCTCCAGAACGAGAAAGTATCGACAGAAGAAAAATTACAAATACATGGACCAATCATAGCGTGATACGGTCTTATTGGATTAAATTATGGAGAAGCAGCACAGAATAATATATTTAAAACTAATGGTAATGCTATTGTTGGTGTTAATATAGATAATTTAAAAGAGTTTTATAACACAAAATATGCAGAAAAAACTGAAGCTCGTAACAAATTTATAGCTTATGCGAATAATTTAGAAAAGATGCAACAGTCTGACCCAAATTTAGTAGCGGCTATTATGAAACAACAATACATAACAGCTAAAAATCTTGAAGATCCAGCATTTGCTAATACGATCATTGGTACTCACCTCTCACAAAAACTTAATGAAGCAAAAACGGTAACAGATGCAGTCATTGGTTTTGAAGCACTAGATCAATCAGTCAAAAAATCACAACCTGATATTGTCAATCAGATAGGAGTAACACAGTACAATGAACTTATTGGAAGTATGCTACAATTACCTGACAATATCAAAAAAGAAATTGTGTCAAGAAAGATAGAATTTAAAGTAGAAAATTGAAAACTCTTTATGCAAGCATATGGAGAACTAGCAGGACTTGATCTGAGCAAAAAAACAATTTCGCTTGCAAACAAGGCATGACAATTTATCGAATTTCCTGATGGAACACAAGATATAACTGAACTCCTTAATCTTTCGTATATTATGACCAGAGAGATACAAAAAAATAAAGGAAAATTTCTGATAGATAATCCAATGTTCTATAGTAAACCATATGGAGAGTGGTGAAATAAGATTAATGCTACACTTTGAGGACGCGAATGGCTCAAACCAGGAACATGGCGTGATGGAAGATCTGTCACGATTTTAGATGGATCTCTACTATTCGGAGATAAAAGATTATCCAAATTTAAAGAAGATAATGTTATGGAGCAATTTGCTGATTATCTCAACAAACTCTGAATATGGAAAGGAGAAAATGCTGATAATTATATAGACAATACTATTCAACAAAGACTCAAAGAACAGTATCCTAACCTCAATGAAATAGAGCGCCAACAATTACTCAATGACATGTTGTGAATCATACCAAATCGCTGATCTTTGAAACCTCTTATTCATAGTGGTACTGAATATGTATCAGGCAAAGTAGAATGAGTATATACATACCTCAGAGATGATATATTTGGAGCATGATGGGACAAAGTTAAAGAACTCTATAAGTGAGTAGTCAAACGAAGTATCAAATGATGAGTCCTCATGGTAGAGTTTGCAGATGGTACAGTAAAGAACTTTTGGGAAGGATTACAAACTATCTATACGACCGATATAGTCACGAGAATTCAAAAGAAATACAATGTACGATCGAAAACTCAATTACAAGAAACCAAAGGTATAGCAGATAAAGTATCGGATTATCTTCTATGAGAAGTACTCTTCTGACCACAAAGATAATATATCAATTCAATATTTATAATTACTAATCACTATCATGGCACTAAGAGATGCTTTCAAAGGAGTATGAGATATACTCAAATGATGAACTAACGTTGTAAGTAATACAGCAGTTTCTTGACTTCAAGCGGTAAAATGAACCGCTCGTATGGGTATAAAAGCTGCTTTATTATGATTTTTCCCAGTTGCATCATTATGATATTATGGTATCACAAGAGCTTTACAACATATTCCTCGATGAGTTGGGGATAAGTACAAAGCAATCCATGAGAAAACTTTATGAAGACTAGAAAATGTTCTCAGTTTTTCTGGTGGTGCCAAAGATATAAAAAATGCTTTCGTAGGAGGAAATAATGATATTTTTGATATTGAAAGTAATGGTGGTGATGGATCTACTAAAGTAGCACGTATCCAAGCAAAATCTGAGATTGAAAAAGCAAAATTTCAACACATTTCTGAGATAGAAAAACTAAAAATGGCAGAACAATCTAAAAATGCTGATAGAAAGCATGAAATCACAAAGTTGGACAAAGGAAATAAAAAAGAATTGACACTGAATAGCAATAAAAATGCACATGATCTTGCTATCACACAAGCAGCACATGCAACCACAAGACATGGTGTAGAACAAGCTACAGAACAACAAAGAATTGCCATAACTGGAAAAGTTGATGAAAAGAGAATTGATTCTTGAGATAGACGTTTTGAAGCTACTGAGACTAGAGCAACCAAAGAGTTTGAAGCTAATCAAAAAGTAGAAGAAAAGAAATTAGATACTGAAGCTGAAAAATACAAAATTGAACAAGAAAAAGCAACTAAAGAGTTTGAAGCTAATCAAGTTCTTGCACAGCATAGACTCACTGTCAATAAAGAAAGATATATTGCAAAATTAGAGAATGAAAAAAATAAATGAAAGAAAGAAGATATTGATCCTGCATTATGGGCACAATATGAAGCTGATGTACAAAGAAATATCACTGAAAGTGAAGATATGATCGACAATAATGCAGCAACAAATATTTTAGAAGATCAAACCAAAATATTATCAAAACAAATAGGATTTTTGGAAGCTATTCGTGATGATCAAAAAGATGCAGTAATAAGAAATCAAATTCATACTACTATTAAATCCTTGCAATCAGAAGTTACAAAACTTGAATCAGAAGTTAAAACAAGAAATAAATCTCTGTCACTACCAACTACTATTAATTTAAAAAATGAACAGAAAACAATCAAAGATCTAAAGGATATTGTAGATTCTTATGATGATAAGACTAATAAAAAGATTATTGAAGATCAAATTAGTGAAACATATACTAAAGTGAAATTAATAGACTATTTACAAAAAATGACAAATGATACTATTGAGACAAAAAAACTCAATGATATGAAAGATATTCTTGAAAGTATTATTAAAAAACTCAATGGACTGAACAAAAAACCTATTGAATTAGGTAAAGATAGAATGGAGACTTTAGAGGAAGAAAAGAAAAAGCTTATACACTCATTAGATAAACATCTTGCAACAGATAAAAGTAATATTAATAAGCAATTAATGAGAGAGCATATTAATCATGCTATACATCACCAATGAATAATCAACTGAATGAAGTGACAAGCAAGCGATACTGAAAAGCCTGAATTACAAAAATGGATAAACGAATTAAGCGATAAAATCACAAAGGCTGAAAATAAATTACCATAAAAAGCAAAATAAAATTAACTTTACCAACTAATTTTACTAATCAATGATCGGAGTTATCACAAGTCCCATCGCACAAGCATCAGGACATAGTATGAGAAAAGTATGAGCAGGACTCAATCTTGGAAGGAATACTGTCTCATCTTTCAAGAGAAATGTAGGTGAAGTAAAAACCAATATTTCTTCATATCTTACGAACTCTCTCAGAACAAGTAATGCAGTCGCTGAGGGATCTCAAGATATTGCAAAGTTAGTAGGATGATTACCTTATAAAGTCCGTCTACAACCAGCAAGTGTAGGATACAATACGGTATTGTCCAAAAGAGGTGATGCTCTCTATATCTCTGAGCATGTACTTCAATCTCCTGCATTTCAAGAACAAATACAATCAGCGATGTCAGAACAAGGTCTTTCTATAGATGCCAAAAAACTCACTATCACTATGGATTATTTTGGAAGATTACAATTTTTGTATCCAGGACAATTTAATAATCAGCCAGTTTTTCTTGATCAGTTTGGTAAAGGTACTCCATCACATACTGCCCTCACTAATGCTTTAACATGACTTATTGTCCATGAAAATAAAAAGATCTGCGCTCAGATTGCACTCTGACATATACTCAAGGATACAATCACCAAGAACAACCGATATATCAAAGGTAGTAATGATGGAAAAAGTGAATCATTCTGACTACAAGAAGCAGCATCTCTTATACTCAGTGGATGATCTGATTGAAGAATGACAGTCTTAGAAAATCTCTTACAAGAACAAGGAGTTTCCATATGAGAGCTTAAAGATATATTAAATGAAGAATGACTATCTCCAAAAGACATTATCAATCGCTATCCATCAGGAAGAAAAGTTATGGATCATTCTTATTACAATCGTCAAAATCAATACTTCTCATTTGAAGCTAAACAACAGCCATCAGAACAAGGTAATACACCTACACCAACTTCGCAAACTCCTAACACACCAAACAATCAACCTAATACTCAATTCAACAATACCAATACTGGAAATGCTTTATGAAACAATACCCAAAGCACATTGGATAAACTCCAACCATTTATTTCTTTAGATGATATTGATAGTATTGGGAAAGCACAGAGAAAAATAGATTTCATCAACAGACTTACTCAAAGTACTAATAATCTGGACGTAGAGGTATTAGCTCATCTTATCGATACTACGATGAAATTAGAAGAAAAAATACAAGAATTAACACCACATTCATCAAATCCTCCTACTACTTCAACATCCAACCCTTAATTAGTAATATCTCCCATCTGCGGATGGGATTTTTATTCTAATAAAAAGTCAAGAGCAGAAAACATAAACTACCCATTTTTTTGACAAAATAATAAAATTCATTACTATTATTATAAACCATATTTTACTATTAACTCTCCATACCATGGACGAATTACAAAAAAAGGCCAATGATGCACTAACTGCGCTCAAAGAAGCAAAAAACAAACCTGAAATCTCACCTGAAGAAAAAAAGGTACTTGAAAAAAACCTCACAGAAGCTCAAACAGCATGGGAAAAAGGGCTTGTTATTCTTGAAGATCAAGGGAAAACTGATCCATCAAAAAAAGCTGAATTTGAAAAATGGAAGCCAATTTTTGAAGAATCTAAAAAACAATATGAAGCAGAACTCACAACAAATAAAGATGAGAAAGCAGAAAAAACTGATGCAGAAAAAGAAAAAACTCAGACTGAAACGAATAATCTTGCTACAGAAATCGCTCCAAAACTTGGACGCTACTCTATCGAGGAGCTGAAGACATTAACCAACAAAGCATGGAACCAACTATGGAAAGACGCTAAATATGTTCTTACTATACAGCATATTATCATTGAGACAGGCGCTAAGTATCCTCCTATCAAAGACTCTATACTTGCTAATAAAATCTATGGAAGTGGGACAATAGCAGGTATCAAAACACTACAAACCTATCTCAACACAAAATATAAAACAAAACTCGAGACTGACGGATGGGCAGGTTCAACTACCTTGAAAGCACTTCTTGTTATGGATGGAGACAAGACAAGATTAGAAAAAATTATTGCTGATCATGCTGATATCAAACCACTCGCACCTGAAAAAAAATCTTCCACTACTCCATGAACTGGATCAGTATCTATCACCAATCCACCTCAAACTGGAGCTAAAGAAGGGAAAGTTGATGGGCACACTGATGATAAAGAAATTACACTAAAAAATAATACCCCAAAGTGGATAAAATCAATTGATGAATTACCTAAAGATAAAGATGGTAACTTCAAACGAGATAAAAAATTAAATATCTCATATCTTTTCAAAAAAGACTGAATACGTTATCGTTTTTTTGACACAGGTAGCGTTGCTGTACTCAATGAATCTACTAAAAAATCAGAAATGCAAAATAGTAAAAATATCATCAATAAACTTCAAAACAGTACAGATAACAACATCATAGATAATATTGATACTTTCACGAATACTATTAAAAAAGAATATCCAAAATATTTGAATGAATTGTTTAAAGTAATGAACAAATCGCAACAAGAATATTATAAAACACATATCTGAATGAAAGCTGTTATAACATGTACATCAGACAACCCTGATATCATATTACATATCAATAAGGCAGAAGTAAAATTACAAAAAAGTGACTACCTCAAATCTGATGGAAAAACAATTAACTACAGTACTATCAATCAGAAAGTTTTTTCATATATTGATGAAAAAATCAAAGAAAATCAACAAAAAGAACATGCAAACAACATTCAATCGCTTAAAGAAAAATTAGATAATCTCAACGGTTATACAATAGATGTTCTCTTCCCAAATACAAAAGATAAAAAAATCAAAGATTTCTTTGCACTATTTGGCAAATCAGGAATAAAGTTTGATAACATTTATAGTGTTACTGGTGATAAAAATAAAGTTCAATTTGTTTTCGATATCTCATGAAGAAATTCATATCTCATAAACGGAGAAATGATATGAAAAATAAATATTAATGATATTCTTAAGGGAAACAAAATAGACGAAAATCTGTTTAAAGAACAATTGAGAAAAAACATTACCAATAATTTGAATAATGCAAAAAGGCCAGAAGAGTCACCAAATTATTATGCAAAATAAATTTTTTAAACTTTATGATATGAAAACTAAAAAAATAGCGAAAAACATTCTCCTGTGATGACTCATGACTGTATGAGTTGCTGGAGCAATTCAAAAAATGTCTGATTCTACTCATCGTGACATCTACAACACTCTACAAAAAACTAACACAACAGATGATATCAAAAAATACTCACTACCCGATACTTTAGATCTCACATCTCCTCAACTCTCTAAACTTCTTCACAAAGATAACTCCTCTCTTCAGTCTCAAAGAGAACACTATACACTCAAGGATTATATGAACTATTCTTTCCCTCTCCCAAATTATGAAACTCCTCCAGAATTTTATACTCATATGGTACAAGAGAGAATACGCACCAGTCTCCATCCATGACAGCATTTCCCTACTGGGATAGAAGACTATCCTCTTGAGGTTATTAGAGCTCAAGGTACAGCCGCATTATGTGCTACGGGTACGATATCTCAACTCAAGACAACCAACACACGATCCAATACGATGTGGAAATTTTTTGGAAAAACTGGAAAAGACACCTGGAAGCTTGAACAACTACTCTCTCAACATGGACGAGAAAGTATCATCGACACAAAAGATCAATCAGCATATTATCAACATCGAAAAGTTTCAGGTCATAATCTACCAACACATTATGATAATCTTCTACAACATGCTGATAAACTATCAGCCAATACTCTTCTTACTGCAAGATATGCCGATAGTAGAAAACTCCATGATGCAACTTCAACTAATAAAAACGCAACTCACTCTCTAAGATCATTAGGTCAAATCAGTCAGGATCTAAGTTTTGAACAACTATGACTCACAGGAAACAATCTCCAAGTATTTCAAAAGGAAAAAGACGACAATGAAAAAAAAGTGATATTGATCTGGCATCTTCTCTACCAAAGACAAATTCAACCAGGAATGTGCAAAGATTTTGCTACCCAATCACCACGTATTAGACAACTCTTACATGATTATCCGCAACTTCTTACCGTTACACGGGATGATACCAATGCCCAATTTCATGGAACTATGGTAGATCATGTCTATCCCATCGGTCAAGCACCGACAAATTTTGTGCATTATCTTTTTGAACTGATTGCTTATAAGGGATCAAACAAAGATGGCTCAAAATTTCTTATCTGCGATATTATGAAACCATGACCTCAAGCTCTCAAGTATGATAGCTATAATGCCCAATCTCCTCTCTATACACAGATACAAGATATTCGTCAACCCTTGATGGAAAAGGACTTTATTGGATCTACCTACATCGTCAATTTTGATGATATTGATCTCAATGGTAACAAAAAGATCGACAAGACCGATAAACCTATCCATGAAGTCCTTGATGATATTGTCACTACATGGTATACCAATCATGGACAGAAAAAATGACTAACAAAAGAAGAAACAAAATCATATATCAAGAAATATCTCACGATTCTCTGAGCTATGGACCGTTTCCCTACTGGTACGATACTACCTCTTCCACTCCTTACTCTAGAAAATAGAACACATATTGATACCTCATATGACAACTATACTGAAGTTTTCAATACCTTTCGTGATTCGTCCAAAGAAACATATTTTTCACATCTTGAGCATGACAATGTTCCTCAACTCACAACAACTAATATCTCTACAAAAGGGAGTTTTATCTATCCCGTCTGTTTTTGAGATGATAATATGAGTATTACTCAACAGATCTGCATATGGATTGACCTTCTTGCACAACACAATCACAATATCCATCCTGGAGTCAATCTTTGATCTCTTACCCGTGAAGAGTACAATATTATTCATACCATCATTGCACCCTATATTCATTATAAAGATACAAAAAATATTCAACCCTGACAGACGATCACGATAGATATAGCATGAATACTAGCATCGTCAGATTTTCAAGCATATATTACAGAACAGAAAAAACTTACCACCAACTATTTACCTAGTGTTGATTATGCTGTACTTGGTCGTTTTGATGATCTGATGAAGAAATTAAATATTGATGAATCAAATAGAACCATAGTACAACAATACATACTCAGAGAAACGGGCGGAGAAATATGATTCTTTGATATTGCCAAAACAAGATCTTGGTCAAAAATGGTTGCTGAATGATTGGGTTTTGATGATACCTTATCTTCTATCAAAGAGGTATCCTCACAATGAGCATTACAAATGCGTATCAAATATTTTGTAAAAGGAGATAATAATCAAATAGGATGGATTATACAATCAGCTAAAGATCTACTAGACAATAAGAAACTCAATCTTTCAGAACAGCAACACAAACAGTTACAACATATCATAGAAATTGCTCAACCACTCCTCATACAAAAAAACAGACAAAGAGCATTACATGACAAGATAAAAGACTACAAAATCAATACAAAAGAGAATGAATATGAGAACTTCTTATCTCAACAACATATCAATAATGAAAAAATTCAACAATGAGAGAATGAGATTCTTCATGCTTTGTCAGATATTATCAATTTTACTTCATCATCATTAACAGATCCTGAACAAGATTTAGGTACATTATTGAGCATCAAGATGACTTCTTATCAGCTCAATAAATACAAATCAGAATATGCTAGACAACTAAGAAAACATCTTAATACATGATCACTATCAGTAGAGCAAGTAGCTTTTATACAAGAATTTAGCTATATAGCAAATCATGCTTGAACACCCCTCAATCAACAGTATCGAAATGAGATTGTACAATTTTATGATAAGAAAAAACAGCAAAATCCAAACTATACTTTCACAGAACTTCATAATGAACAACAATTACAACATATCTATAACTATGTTAATACACTACCATCACATAATGATTTTGCTTCAGCAAGTATTTGGAATATAATGATATTATTATCAGCTATATGATTCTATAGCACTAACAGGAAAAGATAATATTACTTTACTCTCCACATTCCACCATCATTCATCACTTGTTCCATTACTTCTGCAACACTCAGTTCTGACATTAGCTCCTCTATCCCCAATCCTGTCTGACTAACCAATTCATTCAATCCTAGTCAGGCAGGATTTTTTTGTAATATCAAAATCACTTCACTTACCTCCCCAGTATCAAGAGATCAAAGATTTTCATCATTGTTCATTATTCATTCTTTATTGTTCATTCTTTTCCCGAAATACTTATCCAGCATCTCATCAAACTCTACCACAGGTTTTACCAATCACTGTTGCATATAGTGTCATAGTCCTTGTGAAGTCGGAGAAAAAATACTTCATGGAGCACCATAGACATCCTTATGCATCTGGCGAGCAAAATCCACCGTGATCAAACTTCAAGATTTTCTAGCAGCTTCTGGCACAAAAACCATATCTGATAAACCAGCAACGATACGATTACGCTGGGGAAATGTATACCTTTCTGGACCTTTATCAAGCTTAAATTCTGACAATATCAATCCTCCCTGATCTACTATTTTTTGAATTATTTCTCTTTTATTACTTTTTAGAGCTCGTTCTAGTCCTGCTCCTAACACTGCAATAGTAGGGATATGATACTCCATCGACAACTCATGACAAAGCATATCCACTCCATCAGCTAATCAAGAAATTGTCACCAAATTATATTGTTGTACTGATTGAAAAAGATGTTCTATCACCTGTTTTCCATATGAAGAAACATTACGAGGTCACACTACTGCAAGGACATTTTGATGTAATAATTCTCTATTTCCCTTTCCATAGATGACATACGGAGCCGATGATATCTGGAGAAATTTAAAGTGATAGGCATCATCATCTGCCGTATAAGCAAAAATATTTTGTTCCTGACACCAGTGAGTGCATTCATCGTATTTTTTCTGCTCGATATCCGTCATCACGAGCATCTCCTCTTGCAAATGTCTAAGATCTGCAATTTTAATCTCACTTGATGAATAGTAAAGTGCTTTGGATAGTGTCATGATAATGTTATTAAGTAAATATCTCACCCAACAAACCTCATCCCCGTCCCTTCTCCTGTCACAGAAGAGTGACCACAAGATACTCACAAAGGAGGAAAGCTCCTCTCTGTCAGGATAAATCCAGAACGAAGAGATGACAGGGAGTTTGGGGGGAGGTCTGGTTATTGGGCAACTTTCTTCTTGTTTTTTTATAGCAGTTTAACTATATTTATATCGTGACCACAATGCAAAACTTTTACTACTATAAACTCAACATAACATATGGATTTTATGACAATAATCGTAGCTATCGCCTGACTAGGTGTCGGAGGAATAGCTGGTTTCTATGGATACAAAAAATCACTTACAGACAAAGCTATCGCCTACAAAGCAAAAATGGAAAAAATCAAAGAATTTGAAGAAGAACGCATAGAACAATTACGCAAAAAAGAAGAAGAATTACTAACACAGTCACGTAAAAAAGCTGATGAAATTATAGCGAGAAGTGAAGAAAAGGCTCATAAAATTGAAGAAAATGCAGAAAAAGATATCCAAAGAACCCAAGAAAAGTTAGAAAAGATCGAAGAAAGATTACTCGAAAAAGAAGACAAACTTGATGAGAAAAAAGAGCAACTTGAAGGAGAAAAAGTGAAACTCTCAGAACAGTTTAAACAAGCTGAACTTCTCGTGCAAGAACAAGCAGAGAAACTCAGTCAGATAGCCAAACTTTCCAAACCAGAAGCCAAAGAAGAACTTCTCAATATCATCAAAACTACTGAAGAATCTGAAATAAAAGAATTTGTAGAAAAATATCGTACTATAAAAAAAGAAGAAGCAGATAAAGAAGCCATGCAAATTATTGCAAGAGTTATGCCTCGTCTTGCTGCTGAATCCGTCGGAGAATTTACATCAGAACTTGTCGATATACCAGACGAAGGATACAAAGGAAAACTTATTGGAAGAGAAGGTAGAAATATCAATTTCTTTGAAAAAGTGACAGGTGTGGAACTCATTGTCGATGACACTCCATGAGTAGTGAGAATATCTTGTTATGAACATGAAAAAAGATTTATTGCTTCGACTGCTCTGAAGAGATTATTGAAAGATGGACGTATCAATCCGTTCTATATTGAGAAATTTTTTCATGATGTAACGAACGAATTTGATGAGATTGTTTTAGAGAAAGGAAAAGAAGCTTTAAGTATCCTCAATATTCCTATGATGAATCCTGATATTGTTCACTATATCGGTAGATTTTTCTTTAGATATAGTTACGGACAGAATCTCTGGAACCATAGTATAGAAGTAGCAAAAATAGCCGAAGGTATCGCAAGCGAAATGGGAGAAGATCCACTGTTAGCTAAGAAAGCAGGATTGCTTCATGATATTGGTAAAGTTATTGCTGAAAACGGTGAATCTCATACGGCAGTAGGAGCAGATGCACTCAGAAAATTTGAAATGCACGAACATATTATCAATGCTGCAGAGTCTCATCACTATGATGTTCCTATGACAAATCTTATTTCTTGGATCGTTACTGCTGCTGATGGTATCTCTGCTTCTCGTCCTGGTGCAAGATTTAATACCAAAGACTTTTTTATCGAAAAAATGGGTGAGCTTGAAAAACTTATTATGAGTATCGATGGTATCCACAAAGTACATATCATGCAAGCAGGTAGAGAGATTATGGTCTATGTGAATCCAAATAAAGTTAAAGATTCTGAAATTCAAGATATCATAAAAACTATTGGTACAAAAATAGAGTCTCAACTTGATTATCCTGGTATCATCAGAATGGTGGTCATGAGAGAAAATAAGATTGTAGAATACCTTAGATAAAAAAGAATTTTAGATTTTGAATTCTAGATTTTAGATTAATTGTTAATTCATAATTGCTCAGTACATTTAAAATTTCTCATTTATAATTTATAATTTCGCTAATGTATCCTTTTATCACACTATGATGACAACATATTGAGATGACGGGATTATGAGTAATTATAGGGATTGGTATTTTCTGTCTCGTATGTTATATCTATGCAAAGAAAATGGAGCTTGAATTTTCTCATCTCTTCTATGCTCTACCGACATTAATGATTATTATCTATTTCTTCGGTTCTTATGGTGGATTTGTACTCAAATCTTGACATATCATACCCTATTCTATCATAGAACTTGGTCAAATTATTGTACCACCAGAATTCTGATTTCATGCTTGAAGTTTAGCCATAGGTATGGTGTTCAGCACTCTTGTATTTCTCTACAAACTCCCAACAAAAGCTATAAGAAAAAAACGAATTGATTGTCTCTCAATTGGATATATAGTTGCGCTTATTATTGTGGGTATTTTCTTTGTATTATGAGATCACATGATAGGTCTTCCAACTATCTCAAGTATTGGAATTTCTTCTTTATCAGAGCAAAGTGAAGTCAATAAATTCACGAGAGTCTATCCTGTAGGATTCTTTCTCAGTATAGCAGCTTTATGTACTTACTGAGTTACTTTATTAATATTTAGAAAACAAGTACCTTCCTGACGAGGATTCGGTACATTTTCCTTGTTCTTTTTTCTGCTTGCTATCGTATTATTGTTTCAGAATTATCCAAAACATGGAGTCATCAGTATAGGAGATATCCGTATCGATATCAATCAATATATACTTCTCTGTCTGAGTATCCTTTGTATGATAGGTTATGTCTATAACTATAAAAAATATCATAGGTAGTAAAAAATGAATAATAATGAGAGCAAAATACCCAACTACTAATACCTAATAACTTCCTTATCTCTTAACTAATTAATGAAACTCTTCTTTTTAAGACAAGATAGTCTTTACAAAATATTTACAACACTTGAGAAAACTCCAAAAAATTCTCAAGTTCAAATTTTTGTCGAATCAGATAATCAATTTTTTCATAATGCGCGATGGTCAAAACAGATTGATGGAATCCTTTCCAAAAGATCTATACAAGCAACTTTTATAGCACAAAATGATCATCAAAGAAAATTTTTTGAAGATAACAAAATTAATCACGAAGTAAAAAAAGAAAGTAAAATTCGTATTTTCCTCAATCTTCTTTATCGATTTTTCTTTAATATTAGAAAATTTCATCTTCATACCTATCAAAATAAAAATTACAGTTTTGTTGCTATTTTTGGGGCAGAAATTTTTCTTATTCTTTTAGTCGGATATTCTATATATTCACTTATCCTTCCTCAAACAACTATCACCATAACACCATCTTATGAAATGAATGAAATAGTATATAATTTTCGTTATATGTATCCAGAAGATATTGCTATCTATCCTTATACAGGAAAACATATTATTATTCCTCTTTATACTGGCACAATAAATCAAATCAGTACCACTATGTGATTAGATAAAAAAATGAAAGGTGATGGAAGTATGACAAGAGGTACTATCAGAATTATTAATACTACTTCTTCTGTTATTAGTCTAAAAATTAATACACAACTTATTGATGATTTTGGTATTGAATATACTATGGATGATAAAGTATCAATACCAGCTGCCCAAGGGAAAGATAATGCAGGAACTGCATACATAAGAATTACCTCCAAAAATACTCCTGAAAATAATCTTCTTGTGCAAGAAAATTGAACAAATATTACAATATGACACAGATTTCTTATCAAAAATCTAAGACAAAGTTTCTATACCAAACAAGTATATGCAGAAGCAAGTGAAGGTTTTGACATACAACAATATAGTCAGCCAGGATTTATTCTTATGAGTGAAATAGGAGAATTACAAAAAAATCTTTATAATGATTTATATGAAAAAAGAAAAGAATTCGTCACCAATGATAAGGTTCCACAATGAGGAATAATAGTCCCATTCAATAATCTTATCACTGTTGATAATTGTGACTATAATGCTATATGAGACACGACTCACCTTGATCAACTCAGTGTAATGTCAGGATCTCTAAGTTGTGATATTCATTTTGCCTATGTCTTAAAAGAAGATATTATCAATGGTATGAAAGATTATATTAGTAAAAGATCAACCAATACAAGAAAAATTGTTAATATCCAAAACAATTTTATCAATTTCTTTGATATCCTCACAGGAGAATACAATGCCTATATTATACCAACCAAAGTAAATGTTATAGAGGCATATAACCTTCAACATGATACTAATAATATATTATGAACACTAAAGAATCAGCTTGTAGGAAAATCTAAAGAAGATGCAGTAAAAATATTACAAACTTTCCCTGAAATAGAAAAGGGAGATATTACAATCTCCCCGTTTTGGTATTCTTCTATCACATCTGTAAAATCGAGAATCAATATTAAGATTAATGAAAACAATACATAAATTATTCTTATTGTGACACTCTAGGAGTACTATTCTCATTAACCTGAACTTGGTGAAGTAAAGGCTCTTCCACAGTTCATGAAGACAAAATTTCCTGTTCGATTGAGTTTGAGGATTGTGGTATAGAAGATACTACTTGTGCTTCTCATGGTATGATAACTTGTTGATTAGTCTCGTTACTTTGTACTACTGGATCTGGGAAAATTTGGATTTGTGATATAGTTTCAGGTGAAACTTGCGTTATAATAGATGGTTCTGTTGAACCTATAGGAGTAATTATTACATCTGGAGACTGTCATTCTACATTCTGTTCAATTTCTGATGGATCTTTTTCTATTATCTTCGTAAAGATAGTTTTTACTTCACCACCAATACTCGCAAATTCTTTACCAATATGTCCAAATTGTTGTTTAATATTTTGAAGATTTTCACTTGCTCCTACAAGTTTTTTTTCATATTTTCTATACATAGGAAGTAATGCATACCAAATAGATCCAATTTGTGGTAAAACAACGAATAAGAATGTTAATACACCAATATGATTGATAGCAGATGGGATAAGCCAGATAATAAAGTAACTTGCTCCCAATAGCGATCCCACCCAAAGAATGGCTGATAAAGTTGATTGTAATACATAAGGGATTGTAGGTTTTTGTATCACTCCAGCAACAATAGGTACCATACTTCTGATAGGAAGAAACTTTGAAACAATCATCGTTTTATTTCCATATTCTTCAAAATATTTTTCACACATTGTTATCCATTTTCTTTTGAAGTATCGGCTATCTTTCATTGTTTGAATCTTAGGCGCAAGCATCTTTCCTCGCCAAAATCACATTACATCTCAAGCAATCACTGCCAGAGAAAAAAGAGACATAATCGTCCAAATTCAACCAGGAATTGTTCATTTTGAAGAAAAATACATTCCTCATCAAAATACTATAGCATCAGTTGGAAACAAGATACCAATAGGAGTAGCCATTTCTAACACAATGATAATCATAATACCAATAAGTCCCCAATTATCAATATATTGCTGAGCTTCAGCTGGCACAATTTCTGGTGTAGTAGGTTCTTCTTGTGTAGCTTGAAACTGCAGTTTTTGTTCAGAATTTTGCATAAGTAATTATATAAACAACTAAATATATTTTATTATACTGATATATCATTAAAAAACGAATTTTCCGACTAAAATATATGATATAGACTAGTCAATTTGTATTTTTAGGATACAGTTAAAGTTTTTTTTATAAAAAAAACCGCATTAAGCGGATTTCTCTGTGTATCAAAAGAAATTATGCAACTTCTTCTTGTGTAGACTCTGCTACTTCACCAGTAGGTATCACATTGATAGCTGAAGAACGACCGTCTCTTCCTTCTCCAATATCGAAAGTAACTACATCGTCTTGTTGTGGAAGATATCCTTCTTGACATTGTCTAACGTGAAAAAATACATCTCCTTCTCCATAAGTAATGAAACCAAATCCTTTTTGGTCATTGTAAAATTTTACTGTACCTTGCATAATAATCGTGCAATAGAATATAAAAGAACCAGTGTAACCATGTATAAACTCCACAAGTTCTTTTATCAGTAATATGATGAAGATAGTTAGTGTTGTTGTTTAGATAATGGTAAGTGTATATAACTTGTAACTGGGGATATAATAATATATCCACTCTTATTATAGGATAATAGATGAGCAATTGCAAGAGATTGTTATTTTATCAGATAAAGCTTCGTTATTCAAGTGTCTCTATGATAAATATTTTTACGTTATAAATAATATTTGCTTTTGGTATCATATCTCCATGATATTTTAATCACTGCTCTACTAAGTAATAATACGTATCTTTTAGTCCTTTATAGTGGATAAATCTATTCCATTTGTCATCATTATCTAACAACAATTCTTTATTTCATTTATATCATATTGATCTATTATTTTTCTTTTTTTGAGCAATAATACATATACTAACAAGTAATATAATAAATAACAATAAAATCTCATTATTCATATTTACAATTTCATGGTTCTAGATTAGATAATTTCTAAAACTTAATATTTTTTACAGATTTTTTTGTAGTTTTGGTAAATAGGAGGAGTCCAATAATGATACATACCATACCAACACCAAAAACTGCACCATGATCATATGTATAGATATAAGCAGCTCAGAGAGGTACTATAATTTCATATAATGAACGTAAACTTTGATTTACTCACTGAAGTTGACCCTGTTGATTTTCCTCAACAGAGAGTGATAATCTTGCATTATAGGACGGATCAAATAAACCTTCCCCAATTACAATACAAATAATAGCTATAATAATTAAATACATTGACGGAATATATGCACTAAGAAATAAACACCCCAAACCAACAATGAGTCCACAAAGACCAACAGTACCTATTAGTTGTTCTTTTCGCTTTTTAAGGAGATAAGGTAATAAAACAACTCTTGAGATAATATCACAGATACCAACAATCATAAATACTCAACCTATCAATGATGGACCCCATCAAAATACATCCTTCAAGAAGATACTAGCATTGAATTGTCGTATACTTAATCCAACAGAAAAGAAGATACCTATAATTAATAAGCTACGTACATTCTTTAAAGAAAAAATATCTTTAAAACTAGAGAAGGTATTAAAACTCTGGATAGAAAGAGAGGTAGTGCGTTTATTAGAAGGAAGAGATTCTGGTAAAAATATATATACAAGCATAGCTGATAGAAATATAATTCCCGCAGTAACGTAAAAAGGAAGCGTAACCGAAATCGCACCCAACAGTCATCAAATCATAGGTCAAATCATAAATCCAATACCAATAGCTCCACCTATATAACCAAACCACTTCACTCTCTCATGGGGCGTTGTACTATCTGCAATATAAGAAAATAATGCACTTTGATTACCTGCTGTCAATCCATCGAGAATTCTTCCTAAAAATAAGATCCACAATGCTCCACCTATACCCAGAAACAAATATCAAAGCACTGATCACAAAAGACTTATCACTAATATTGGCTTACGACCATAACAATCACTTAAAGCTCAAAGTATAGGTGCTGCAAAAAATTGACAAATCGCAAATGAAGCCACAAGAAAACTCATCACAAGAGCAACATTAGGATCAGATACATATTTCCCTAACAGAAATGGGAAAAGAGGCAGTACAATGGTCATTCCAATTGCATTGAGAATAGTAATACCCACAATAATCCAAAGAGTCCATTTTTTATTAGTATTTTTCATAGTAAATTAACTTATTATATCATAAAACATTAAGATATTCTCATTTTTCATTTCATATAAAAGGATATACAAAGAAAAAAAATCAGCTATCGACTGATCTGGAATATATATAAACGTATGTGATCAAAACGATGGTGTTAATCAACTTTCATTCATTCCGCACGGATTGAATGAAGTGGGGCGATCGACGGGGATCGAACCCGCGACCAATGGAACCACAACCCATTGCTCTACCGACTGAGCTACAACCGCCATACTTTTCTTAGCTATATCTCAGTTAGATTTATATCCACCTAAACTACAGCTATACTTCTTTTACTTTGTTACTATATCACTCTCGCAACTTTACTATTTTACAGAATCAGACCATGAATTCAAGTATAAATATAATTTTTCTTTCATGAGACCACTACTCTTCCAGACAACCTTTTTTTCTCTATCAATTACATAAATAGCTGTCCCTGTTGCTTTATATTTCTGTTCACAACTGCCATCTGGATCTCCTAATACATTCTGAACAGGATCATACGTCTGATCATCATAAAATGGTGTAATTGCAAATGCATCTAAAAATTTCCCATACTTATATTCCAACGCATCAGCAAAAAGTTTCATATTGGGACAGACATTCCCACATTCCGTACCTCCAAAAAGGATGGCAAAGAATTGTTTTTCTGGATTATTGAATGTCTGATTCATAAGTGTATGTAAAGTCATTTGAGGTTGATTACTATGGACAACAAGATAATCATCAGGAGCTATTGATCATAATTTTGGTCCACGAAAAATATTCCATCCATCTTTCCATCTGATAGGATTCTTCTTCCAAGGCATCATTTCAGTTAATGTTGGATAATATTCGTTTTGCATTTATTTCAAATTCAAATAAACAATATAAGTATAATTTTATTTTCTTTTTTTGCAAATTTTCACGCACTTTATTTCCTCACAAGACTATTTGATTTCTTACCTATAAAACCTTATAAACTTTATAACCCTGTCTACCGACAGGTAGATTTATGAACCTTATACACTTCAATGATAAAACTCCTCCCTGATATCGTGATCAATAGACTAAAAGCAGGAGAAGTAGTCGAGAGACCTGCTTCAGTCATCAAAGAACTCGTTGAAAACGCTCTCGATGCACAAGCGACCAAAATTTCTATCGATATTCACGATGGTGGAAAATCCCTCATTATTATCCAAGATAATGGAACTGGTATAGATATGCAAGATAGTGAACTCGTCCTCCATAGATATGCGACAAGCAAAATCGACTCTGATGAAGATCTCGACACTCTGGGAAGTTATGGATTTCGTGGAGAAGCACTAGCAAGTATCGCTGAAGTGTCTACTTTATCATTAGAAAGTATTACATCCTGACACCAACTCGGATTTCGTATTGAAAAAAATCATAATTCCACCAGCGTAGATCATGTATCACTTCCTTTTGATCATGGGACAAAAATTATTATTAAAGACCTCTTCGAGAATACACCCGTTCGTAGAAAATTCTTGAAATCCAGTCAGACAGAATACTTTTATTGTTATCAATTATGTTTAGATTTCGCATTAGTCAGATACGATATCCATCGAGCAATATCCAAAAATGGTAAAATCGTTCATGACCTTCCACCAACGGGCGACATTCAGTCCAGAGTACTTCAAATTTTCAAAAAAGATCGAGCACAGCAACTTCGCCCACTCAGTTTTGATCAATCGAATCTCATCATCAATGGAATCATTAGCGATAGCACCCTCACCTTCTGATCAAATGAATACTGCAAAATCTACGTCAATGGTCGTCCTATCCAAGACAGATCTATCCAAAAATCCATCATGGACGGGTATCATAGACAAATTCATCATGGAGAATATCCACTTGCAATCATTGCTATCGATATAGCTCCTCATCTCGTCGATGTCAATGTTCATCCTCGCAAAATTCAGGTCAAGTTTATTGATCCTGGTATCGTCTTTACCACCGTGCGTGATACCATTACTCAATCTCTGGGAGACAATAAAATATTTCATGGTGAACATAAAGTACCATCATCTCTTTCACCAAAACAAGTAATACAGACGAGTGAACCATCATCACTCTTTAGTACAGAGAAACAACTAGAACAACAGAGAGCACAAGTCTTCATCAAAGACAGTTATATCGAAGCGACACCACAACATCATCATACTACCGAATATAAAGTCGTCGGTCAGATTTGGGACAGCTACATCATCGTCCAGCATGAACAGGGATTACGATATATCGATCAGCATGCGCTAGCCGAGAGAATTGCTTTTGAAAAATTGAAAAATAAGATTTCTGACGGAAATTATAGTGTGACTACCCTTCTCGCTCCACTCAGTATTCAAGTCCCTCATCACCAAGATAGTACTCTCGTATCTGAGCAACTCAATAAGCTCAAATTTGAGACAACAGTCCGATGAGATCATAGTCTGATTATCTATAAAGTTCCACAATTTCTCGTAGACTATACCATTGATATCGAAAAAATCATCAGACATCTTATAACTCAACAAGGAGAAATAAGCCCCTCTCTGATAGGAGAGGGGTTGGGGTGAGGTTTAGCTATGTTGCTTGATTCTATCTTCGCTACTCGTGCGTGTAAAACTTCTATCAAGGCCAATCATAAACTCTCCCTCCTTGAGATGCAACAATTGGTTAACGATGGGTTTGAATTCATCCCGTGATGATTTGTCTGCCAACATGGTCGCCCGTTCGTCATTGATATTGATAAAGGACAAATTGATAAAATGTTTGATAGGTAAAATTAATATCAAAAAAGATTGTTATCTTTTTTGTATTCATTGTATTTTTCTTCATCAAAGTATTCTAAAATCATATAATTTCAATAAAAGAAATGATATAAAATACCCTTCCAATCAGACAAAGGTATATTTCAATCTATTCTGAATAATTTATATTTATTTTTCCCATATCTTGGATTTTTTTCTAATGTAACATTTTTTCTACTTATTAATCATTCTTCATCATATTCTATTATTGCTCAATCAAAATGAGTAATAGTTTTACTTTTTTCACAAAATTCCATATGAGCATATCTATGTTCATAGAATCATGAATCATCATTTCTTTTAATCTCTTCAATTTGCATTGATTTTTTTGTATGATCAATTAAAAATTCAGTACTCTCTAAATCAGAAAAGTTATCATTTTGATCACGTACTTTTTTGGTAAAACTTTGATGTATACTGATATCAAATAACTTATCATCAGAAAATGCAGGTCAATAATAAGACGCTGCTGGGAAATATGTTTTTCTATAATCTTTCAAAGATAAAACATAATCAAAATCAATCCTTACTCTAAAAATGTTAGAATCTTTTAAAATTTTAAATTTATTAATTAATAAATCCCAAAACTCATTGAATGTTAACATTTTATCTACTCATAAAAAATAACCCTTATATAACAATCAATCCTCATTAAATATGATATCATTTTTTCTATGAGAGTTTATCGGTAATATATATGGAAAATCTTCAATTGTATATCAATAAAAATTTTCTTTATAAATATTATTAATTAAGTTATGATTTCTATAAATATTAATAAGATTTTGATCAATTTTTGAATATGTAAAATATTCGGAATTAATATTTAATAATCAATCTTTAAAATCGTAAAGAGATTTAAAATCATAATCTGTATTCAATATATTATTCAAGAAATTTTCAATATTTTTATTAAGTTTATAACAACACCAAAATTCTCCTAAATTATTCATAATATCTGAATGATTTAATCAATTATATAGTTGCAAATATGATAAAATCTCTTCATCTTTTAATTCTGGTATATGAAAAATAATATCGATAATAATATTTTTAATCTTTTTATCAATTGATCATTTATTTAAGGAAAATCTTTCAACAAAGAATTTATCATTATCTGAAACAATATTTTCATTTTTTGATAAAAAATTTTTTATTTTAGCAATAGACCGATAAGGGAATAAATTTTTTATTTCTTCTAAAGTATAAATATCTTGCATATTTTATAACTTAAATTATAAATATATAACCAATATATATAGAATTTATATTTCATTGCAATAATATCATCATGCGACACACGTACATCCTCCTCTGTTCAGACAATACACTTTATACTGGGATATCGACAGATATCGACAGGAGAATTTCAGAACATAATATTTCTCCTCTCTGAGCAAAGTACACGAGAGCCAGAAGACCAGTCCAACTCGTCCGATCACAAGGGTTCGAAACTAAGTCTGAAGCATCTGCAGAAGAATACCGCATCAAACAACTCTCTAGAAAAAAGAAATTAGAGTTAATAAGCACCACTCAATAAGTAGTCATTGCGAGGAACGAAGCAATCCATAGTAAAGTGGATCGCCACGGTCATACTTCCCTCACGATGACGATGAATTATTAGCTAACTCACAAACTCACTCAATTCCATCCATCTCATCTCTTTTTCTTCTAAGTCAGCAGAAAGAATTTGCAATTCTTTCCCCAGTTCCTTCAATTCTTGATGAGAAAGTTGTTGCGTCTGGAAGATCGTATTGATCTCATGTTTTCTTTCTTCACCTTTTGCGATCTGTTTCATCAGTCTTTCTAATTCCTTCTTCTCATCTTTCGTGAGTCACTTTTTTGGTGGAAGTGTTGTCGTTCCATCTTCACTCGCTTCATGCATAGGAATAACTGGCAATGATTGTTCATTATTATTTTTTCATTGTTCATTTTTTAGCTTCCACTCTACATACCTACTATAACTTCCCTGAAAGTCTTCCACTTTCCCTTCACCTTCAAACGAGAATATCCTATCCGCTATCTTATCCATAAAACATCTATCATGGGATATCACGACCAGACATCATTCGTATCAGAGCAAAAAGTCTTCCAAAGCATTCATCGTATCGATGTCCAGATCATTGGTCGGTTCATCCAGGATCAAGAAATTGGGTTTTCTCATCAAGGTTACTAACAGCGATAATCTCCTTTGTTCCCCTCCCGAGAGATCATGAATCCACTGTTGTTGCTGTGCAGGAGAAAACAGAAACCTTTCTAGTAATTTTGTCGTCGATATTTTTTCCTTTCCTATCGTCATCCAATCAGCGACTGATTTTGCGTATTCCAAGACCTTCACATGAGGAGGAAACACAATTTTCTGCGTATAATACCCAAACTCTACATGCTCTGATAATTCTCTTTTCCCCTTATCAAATTCCTCTTCTCCTACCACAATATTCAGAAAGGTTGTCTTTCCGACTCCATTCCTACCCAGGATACCGATACGTTCACCGAAGCGAAACTCATGCGAGAAGTCAGATAATATTTTTTTATCCCCAAAATCTTTCATAATACTCTTCATGATCAATATCTTATTTCCCAGCATTCTCTGTTCACTTTTGTCCGCGGCAGTGATCTCTATTTTTTTGTTTATTTCTTTATAATCTGTTGCTTTCGTTTTAAAATTTCACTGCAGTTCAAAAAAGTCTTTCGTTCTCTTTACCGATTTGGTTTCTCTCGCTCTAGGAGCTTTCTTCACCCACGCCAATTCTCTACGATATAACTGCTTGAGGTTGTGCATATCTTTGTGCTCTTTCTGGATTCTTTCCGATTTTTTCAACAGATAATCAGAATAATTTCCCGAATAGGTATATAATTTTCCTCTATCCAGTTCGACGATATCCGTACAGACACGCTCCAGGAAATATCTATCATGCGTCACCATCAGCAAAGTCAGAGATTTCTGACTCAGATAATCTTCCAGCCAGTTGATCATGTCCAGATCCAGGTGGTTGGTCGGTTCATCCAGGATCAAGACATCAGGTTCATCAATCAGGATTTTTGCCAACGCAACTTTCTTCTGTTCTCCACCAGACAGTGTTCCCCATGCTTGTGTTAGTAAGGTTCTAATATCTAATTCACGAGTAATCTTATCCAAACGAACACCATGTTCTCGATCATGATAATGTTCATCATCAACCTCATGCTGTTCAAACCAATCCTGTACGATCATCGTGTCAGCAAGTTCCGTTTTCTGTTCGAGGAATCAGACACGGCAGGCTTTATTTCGTGCGACTTCTCCATGAGTACATTCCAGTTTCCCAGCGATGATATTGAGCAGTGTGGTTTTACCCATACCATTACGAGCGATAAGCGCTATCTTCTGGCCTTTTTGGATCGAAAAATCTACTCCATCGATGATCTGACGAGTATGGTATCTATAAGCGAGTTCTTTGACTTGGAGGTAATACATAGATATTCAATAAGTAATAATGAATACTGATAATAGTGATTTATCACTTCAAAACAAGGATTATTATCTCTTGAAAATATACAAGTAAAATAATATAATTCCTATGCTTAGAGTTAAACTATTATAATTGTGTAGTATAAAAATTTATAGGGTTGTTAGTATCATCACTAATAAGCCCTATTATGGTACACTGTTAGTTAAAAACTCTAAGCAAGTCGATGATGCTAATAGCCCCTCAAATTGTCCAACAACAATATGAAATATAAGGCTTGAGCATTGTCTCTTGCCTTTTTATTTTATAGAATATTTTAAAATGTTAATACGACTATTAATAACACTTATTTGAAGTTTGATGATATCATATCTATATTATATAGATAAAGACTTTCTAAATGAGAAAACAACATTACCTAAAATTATGACTATTAAAGTATCTGATTGAGTTAAAAAATTTCTATGAATAATATGATTACTTATATGAGTAATGTTTTTATTTACATGGCGAAGAATGTCATATTATAAACCACTTACTATCAATATAATAATGTATATCATTAATTTTTCATTTATAATAACTGCAATAGATATATTGATGGCTCAAAAAGATATATTTATTATAGCAAGATTTTGTCATAATGTTATTTTAATAACTTTGATTTTATCTGGAATAGCACTACTAAGTACATTATGAGTTTCTTATGGTATACCTCCTTTATTACAACTATTGATTCAAATCACAATAGCTATTGGTATTATTTTTTATATTCAAAATACAACAAACAAAAAGATCAAATAATGAAAAAATATTTTTAATCAATTTCTAATACACTATGTTAAATATAAAACACTTAGCTAAATTAACAATAATTATTGTATTTATATTACTATTACAAGAATGATTTCATTCAGCAAAAGCTCAAGAATCACAACAATCATCTAATGTATCCAATACATATGCTAAGTATGTTTCTGAGGTTAGCAATATGATACTTCCAACTATGGATGCAGTACATAGAGCGTGACAAGTGTGGAAAGATGAATGAGATTTAGAAAAATGAGAAAATTATATACAATTTGCTGAGAAAAATACAACACACTTTGCTGACAATATTGCCAAACTAATTGTACTAAAATCTAAGTTCTTAGAAGAAACTAACAACAACTCGGGTGAAGCAGATGAGAAGGTTAGACAATATCTTGCAGATAGATGATACAATTATAATTCATTTATGTTAGCATGAGCCACAACAATTGATTGAGGATTATTAGACAAGGAAACAGCAATGGAGCTATCTCAATATATGACATGGGAAGATTTCATAAACAATGCTTGAAAGTTTGTTGAAGAAGAGATGTACAGAGAAGCAGGTGGTACTTTATATAGTTTCAATGCTAATATAATTAAATTACAACTCACTGCAATACAACCAATGCAATGGTTTAGTAGAAGTGTAGTATGATGAATATTAATCAATCCTCTCTCTTTTCATCAGAAGAATAAAAAAATAATCTCAGATAGAATGCGAATATCTGATTTAGAACAATTCAGCACGCTGGATATTGTTGGTGTAAGTAAATAAATATATAATCTTGATATTTAAATTTTTATTAAAGAACTACAAACAGAGTGTTATAATATAAAATATAATAGTTAGTATCCAGCTTAACATAGATAGTGTCTTAGTATATTCTTTAATTTTTTTATTAATATTTGAATGAAAATATATATACTATTAATAATTATAGGCTTATCACTTCTGACTAGCTATTGATTTTGTCAGTCTTCTTTATGATCTTTTTACAATAAAGAAAGATCATTAGAAGATATGATGTTAGTATCAAATTTTTTATACAAATCAAATATATCAATATATAGTGATATAAATTATGATTCAGACTGAAGTGAAGTTTCATTCATAAAATATCGTGATGAAATATGAAAAACTATTAGAGTAAGGGAGAATATACGATATGATAAGTGTATTAAAATACAATATTATGATAAATGTGTACAAGCCAATTTATTTGAAAAAAAAGGAAGATGATATATCAATTTTTTTTGAAGGTCTGATAGAGTTTGAATGATATATTATGATATAAAATTAAATTACTTAATAATTCAATTATGAAATAAATTTTATCATTACTGTAATATTCCTATAAATAATATTCTTGAAGGAATATATCAAACCAATAATATTTTAGAATTTTATGAGAATAATATATATAAAAAATATGATTGTAAAAAGTTATTAATACCTGATTTTGAAAAAATAGAAAAACAAAAATTAATTAAAGAAATAAATGAGGATAGTAAATGAATAAAACTTCTTTCTTCAATTCTTTTTATAATTTCTTCATTATTTCCCACAATAGATATGCTTCTTGAAAAAAAGATTATAAAGAAAAAAATAAGAACAGTTTTATGGTTATTGTTTTTCTTTATTCTTTGGAATTTATTACCATATATGAAGTTATTACGACTATAATTATTAAGTTATAGACTAGTTTAGTATAAATTTTAAGTATTTTGAATACTTTTTTGATAAAAAAAATCTCTATCATAAGAGAGTGAGTTTTTAATTTACCAGGGATGGGATACATCCATATCTTTGATATGGCACTCGCAACCTTGAGTTAGTTTTAAATTTACCAGGGATGGGACTCGAACCCACACACATCGCTGCACCCGATTTTGAGTCGAGCGTGTCTACCAATTCCACCACCCTGGCAACATCACTGTCATTGCGACGAAGGAAGCAATCCATATTCATTGCGAGAATATTTCATTCTCTATTTTTGCAGTTATAATCATACTTACAAGAATAGTCACCATACATACAATTTCAGTCAGAATCTTTTTTTGCAAAAGAAAAACACGCTAGTATATAACCATTTTACTCACAAAATCAATTGATTTTTTGTTTTGATTTGACTAGACTGAGAGTAAAGGGTAGATTCTACCTCTCTAAGCTTTTATTTTGTATACAGTAAGAATGGATTTGAATAAAGTATTACTCATCGGAAGAGCTACTGATACTTCTGAAGTGAAAAGAATTGAAAGTAATGATTCAAGTGTAGTAAATTTCGTTATTGCGACGAATAGAAAGTTCAAAAACAAAGACGGAAATCTCCAAGAGGAAGCTGAATATCACAGATGTGTAGCATATGGAAACAGTGCTGATGTCCTCGGTAAGTATCTTCACAAAGGAAAAAGAATTTATATCGAAGGAAGACTCAGAACCAGAAAGTGGACTGACAATGCTGGTCTTACAAAATATTCTACAGAAGTAATCATCACACATTTTATCTTCTTAGACTCCAAATCATCAGATGACGAAGGAGGTCATATCGAAGAAAATTACGATATTGATAACAGTATTCTCGACGAAGAAGTACCATTCTAAAAATTTTACTTAATTATTTGAAATTGTATGTCAAACAATAACCCTATCAAAGTCCTTCTTCTTGAATTATTTGATTTACTCAGTTATGTAGTTTTCGTTGGAGGTATTGTCTTTTTTGTAAGATTTTTCCTTATCAATCCCTTCAACGTAGTAGGTTCAAGTATGTATCCTACTATTCATGATAAAGATTTCATCCTCGTAGATAAAATTTCTCACAGATTATCTGATTATCAAAGAGGAGATATCATAGTATTCGTTGCACCACAAAAGACAGATCCATACGTAAAAAGAATTGTCTGACTCCCATGAGAGACGGTCACTATTCGTGATAATATCGTAAAAATTTGTAAATCTGGAACAGATGATTGTTTCAATCTCGATAATAGTTATCTCCCTGACGACACTTATACGACAGCAAGCTGTGGAAGAGATACGTTTGAGGTAACAACAGGATATTTTGTTATGGGAGACAATAGAGCTTGAAGTACCGATTCTCGTTGTTGTTTTGGATTGCAATGTTTTGAACATACTAACTACTTAGTACCAGAAGATTATATTATTGGTAAAGTAATATTAAGATTATATCCAGATATGACAACGTTTGCCAATCCATTTCAATAAGATTGAAAATTAAGAATTAACACTTGAAAGTTATAAATGAACAATAACTGTAGCAACTAATACCTAACAACCATACTTCAATACCTAACATCTCATGCCTAATGTTTAACATCTGGAAACTCATTACTATTGCACATCGGAGAAAAAAATATATTCTCTGACTAATTATCGTAATTTTTGCTATTGTTTTACTTATCCCCTTGTTCAATTCTATTGCCTTATGACAAGGCGATATCATCAATACCTCTTTCCAACATATCGTTATTGAAGTGGTAGGATTGTTATTTATAGTATATTTTGGTTCTACTCTCCTCAAACAATTTACTGACAATAAAACACTTCAACTTCTCTGGTCAAAAAAGAAGCAACCACTGAGATTTATCATCGAATGTTGGTTAGGTCTCTATAGTATATATGCAGTATTTGTACTTGTAGCTATGATTATTTCATTTCTCTATTATGGAGATAGTATTCTTATCATGACGTATATCAATCTTCTCATCTCTGGAGCTATCGCACTGAGTGTTATACTCTTATTTTCTTGTCTTACCAACTCCTATGCAGCCATGCTGTCTACTATCATTATCTATCTTATCAGCTATTCTATCAATTTTATCATCTTTAGTACCCCTATTGCATTTGAAAAAAATATTTCTTACACAATACTCACTGTAGTACAATATCTTTTCCCAAGATTTGATATATTATATAGTAGTGTCCATACTCCTATTACACGATGATGGACAGTTTTTGCTAATTTCCTCTACTTTATTTGTATCAGTTTCATTATGATTCGTGTATTTTTATCGCGCTTCGCTCAAAAATAATGAAAATTTTTTCATCATTTGATACTCAATACAAAAAAAAACTTCTTGCTGACAAACAGTCACAATTTTGAGCCCAAAATGTTCATTTTGTCTGAAAATCTGGTCTTTTCCTTTTTATAAAGATCTATTTCCCTATTATCTTTTCACTATGTATCGGATGAATTACTACTTTTTGATTAGATTATTTCTTCATAATTAATAAACAATGGTCTATTATGAGTGGAATCATTATGATGATATTGATGATTATTCCTTATAGAGTAATAAAATATTATATCGATTATAAGATGGATTATTGTATTATTACACCTACTGAAGTTATTTTAGCTGAACAATCTGGATTTTTCAAAAGACAACTCAGAACACTTGATGCTACTAAAATAAAAAGTATTAGTGTATATAAAAAGAGTATTATCAAGAGTATCTTCAACAATGGTATCATCGTATTTATGAGCGATGGAGACGATAACAATCTATGAGAAATACACATTGATTACATCTATAATCCTGAAAAGCACAAAGATATTATCAATCAGATTCTCTATTCTATCGAAAGTACAATGTAATTTACTTGTCTTCTACTCTTATGAAAATTTTCTCTTCTTTCGATACTCATCTTAAACAGAACCATATACAAGAATTTTCTGAACGCTATGGAAGAGATAGTATTGTCATTATAACAAGAAGTAATCTCTATTTTCTCAAAAAAATTGCTATCCATATTTTTCTATGAATTATAACCTACCTCTTATTCATATTTGGTATATATATGCGAATGGGAATAGATATTACTCTGAGATATGGGATACGAATATGATTAGTGTTTCTTCTTACTTTCTTCATCATTGCAACGGAAAATTATATAGATTATTCTATGAATTACGCTATCTTTACACCACAAGAGGCTATATTAGTAGAACAACTATGATTCTTCAAAAGAACCATCAAATCACTCGATACCAAAAAAATCAAAAGTATTTCTATCAAAAAATCTAATTTTATCTATAGTCTCTTCGATGATGGCCTACTAACGATCTTCAATGAAGGAAGTAATACTCATGGTATGGGAGAAATTGTCTTCAAATATGTTCATAAACCAGAACAGGTTAAAGATAATATACAACACATCATATCTATATCCACAGAACAACATCATGAACCAATTCTTTATCATTAACTTCGTAATATGCCAACAATACCTTATGACATGTATGAATCTTCTCAAGAACTTGTACTTATTATTCCTTTTTGATGAGTAGAAAAAGAAAGTATACATATATCTATCAAACATGAAACTATTTCTATCATAGGACAAAGAATTCAACCCAAACTCAGAAAAGATTTTTTAGTACTCCAACAACAATGTTTTTGGTGAGCTGTAGAGCTTCATATTGATCTTCCTCCTCATGCTAACTACAAACAGATGAATAGTAGTTTAAGTAAAGAAAATATTCTTACCCTCATTATACCTAAAAACATCATACCTGACAGCATTCCTGTGCATATCGAAAAATAAGTATTACTCAATTCTTCACATTACAAGGACACAATATGGTCCTATTTTTGATACTCAAATATGAGTAACTCGAGATGATACAATATTATCATAGTGAGTAGGGCTATTGATCCAATCGAGGAGGACTTGATAAGCAGTGATCTGATTATAAGCAATATTCTCTACAATATATCCATAATATCATAATCTCTGTGCTCTATTACCCACCCTTGATCCATCAGTTCAGATATGACTAATAATATCTACTTTCCCATCTCTATCAGCATCATAAGGAAAATGTAAAGAGAGATCTAAACTATGATTATAAGCTATTTTCGTAAGTAAAGAACTATAGGTAAGAATTCATAAATTTTTTGTTTTCCTATAATTATTGATAGCATTGATAAGTTCCTGTTGAAAGATCAAATCAATCGTTGACTGAGTCAGATAATCATTTTTTCTCTCTACTATTTTTGTTGATATAACTTGATATTTCAGTTTATCAGTATCATTTCAAACTCTGATATATTTATGTAGAGATAATTCTTTAGCTTTCCATAATCTATCAGCTTGTTGTTCTCTTACTTTTTTGAGAGGAATTTTTACTATTCTTTCTTCTATCTGAGATTGATATCAGTTATAGATTTCATCTATTTGTTGAGAAAATGAGAATCCCATTCCACAAACTGTAGAAAAAAAACAAAAACATACTACTCCGATCATAATAATTTTTTTCATCACCTACTCCATCATAAAAAAAGTCCCTTTATTTTTGCTTTTTATACATAAATCAGTATACTCTACAAGAGTAAAATAAAAATTATTTAATACACACAAAAAAAGTTCATGAATTCATGACCGACAACTACAAAAAAAGGAAATTGATCTCTTGTATTTCTTCAGATCAAACCTCTTAGAGAAAACGAACGCGGTATTGATTATTGGCTAACTTTTTTGAGAAATATTTCTTCAGTATCTGGGACAATACAGCTTTTTGTAAGTGGGAATAACACTAATATTCAGTTATTCATTGCTTGTGATCGTAAAAATCTCGCATTTATAGAAAATATGTTCTATGCATCATATCCCGATTCTGAGCTTATTATAGTAAATGAAACACCAAGTATAGCACATGAATATCTCACTTTTACAAAACAGACGACATTCAGAAATACAGATAGTTATGTTCAAGGTGGGACTTATAAAAGTCCTTTTCATGATCTTCTCTCACTCTTCAATACAGTAGATGTAAAAAGCAAATTAACACTTCAATTAACACTTCAATTTAAAAAAGAAGAAACTTCTTTTCAGAAAGCAATTAAAATAACTCAGAAAATACTCTTTTGATCAAAAAAGAAATCATCTCTTGAGGAAGAAAAAAATACTGTTGCTATAGAAAGCATTGAAACCATTAAACCAGAATTATGGGCAAGAATAGGTATTACTCTATCAAGTCCTGACCTAGTCATGAAGAACGCTATCAGAGATCAATTTTCTCTCTTACTCAAATCATTTATGACTGATGGAAAGGCGACATTCAAGACAATGCCCACACCAATGATACCAGCACTACGTAGTCAAATAACAAACTTTTTTCATATTCCTACGATGCAACATTTCACGAAGGCGCTCGATTATGCTGTCTATCGCAAACTACCCTATCCTTATCCATTACCTACCGAAGCTAGCACACCTAAGGATGAGTTTACTCTTATTGGAACAACTGATTATCGTAACGATAAGATTCCATTCGGTATGATCGAAGAAGATAAATTTCGTCATATGTATATTGTAGGGAAAACGGGTACTGGTAAGTCTACTTTTCTATCCAACCTTATCGCCAACGATATCAAGAATGGGAAAGGAATAGGACTTCTTGACCCGCATGGAGAGTTGGTAGAGACAGTATTGGAACACATCCCAAGCCATCGTACAAATGACGTGATTCTTTTCGATATTTCAGATAGTGAATTTCCAATTTGATTTAATCTCCTTCAAGCCAAAGATGCAGACGAAAAAAATCGTATTGTATCAGGAGTAGTCACTACCTTCCAAAAATTATTTGCTCATAGTCGATGACCAAGATTAGAATATATTTTAAGAAATGTTCTACTAACACTTGTTGACTATCCTAATGCTACTATTATGCATATCTTGAGGATTCTGACGGATAAGAATTTCCGTGAAGAAGTCATTAAACACAATACAGATGGAATGATTCTTAAATTTTGGAGAGATGAATATGATAGACGAGATGAAAGACAAAAACAAGAAGCGATGTGACCTATTACGAATAAGATTGGACAATTCCTCTCCTCTTCTGTAGTAAGGAATGTTTTTGGACAACCAAAATCTAAACTCAATCTCAGAGAAGCTATGGATAATGGTAAAATTATACTGATTAATCTTTCTAAAGGTAAAATTGGTGAAGATAATGCATCGATGATCGGTTCGCTTCTTGTGACAAAATTCCAAATTGATGCAATGTCGAGAGCTGATATGAGATCAGAAGATAGAAGACCTTTCTATCTCTATATTGATGAGTTCCAAAATTTTGCAACAGATTCATTTGCGACTATTCTCTCTGAAGCTAGAAAATATAAACTTTCTCTGATAATGGCAAACCAATATACCAGCCAACTCCTAGAAACTATTCGTGATGCTATTTTTGGTAATATTTGATCAATCTTCTCATTTACTATAGGTTACGATGACGCCAAAGTAATTGCAAATCAGTTCAAAGAAATGGTCAGTACGAATGATCTCATTTCACTTCCAAGATTCACCGCTTATACAAGAATGATGATAAATGGTATCACATCAGATCCATTTTCGATGAAAACTATGCCCTTACCAAAACCAGAAGGATCAATAGAACAAACGAAAAAAATCATCGAACAATCGAGACAAAGATATGCCATGCCAAGATCTGAGCTTGAATCTCTCCTCGATGCTTGGCAGAACAAAACCTTTTCACCAGCTGAAAAAGTTGCACTACGTAGTTCACTTGAAGGTCAATGATTCCCTAATTATATTATTGATCAGTTTTTTGCAAGTGGTGAAGATAATCGAAATTTATGGTATAAATCCTACCAAAAGAACAATGAACAATGAATCATGAATAATGTAAAAATCGCTGAAAGCAATAATCTACAAGCTACAAATAATACCAAACAAGCAACAGAAGTAAAAAAAGCAACAAATAATCCTCCTGTTACACCTCCTACTTCTTCTACCTTTACCATAGATGATATTAAACTCTGACAAGCTTATGAATGATATATAAAACTCCAGTTTAACTATGGACTCTTCATAACAGTGAAAGGTGTTGAATGACTCCTCCACAAATGATCAATTGTCAGTCCAGATAGTGTTAACCGAAAAAAATATTTCAATATTGGAGATCCTATCACTGTCATAGCTCAAGAATTCAAAGAAATCAACGGAGCAAGAAGAGTTGTCTGGACGATGAAAGGATAATATTTTAAAAAATCTCTGTGAATACAATCAGAGATTTTATATATAATAAGAATGTGTGGAGACTAACTAAAAATTTCATTTACTCTTCGAGTAAAGTTTTCTCTGAAGAAGGTATGAGTAGAAAGTCTATTCATGATTTCATTTTTTTGAAATTGGATGAGTCTAGTTGCATCTTCATGAGATTCTTTTTTGAGTTCTCTAATAAGAGTTGAGATTTGATTAAGTTTTACAACAATCACATCTACAAAAAGTGATTTCACTCCATATAGAACACCTTGTACTGTTTTGACTCCATATTCACTTATTTTATCAAAAGTCATAACCAATGCATCAACAAGATCAGCACATGCTTGATTAAGTTTATCTACAATAGCAGAGACTTTGTTTGATGATTCTGATACAGTATTGAGCGTATTCATGAGTCAGAAAGAGAAGAAATAAATATCTTTTGATAACACTTTATTATACTCTTCTTTGTACTAACAAGCAAATTTACTCCAATACATCTCTTGTCTACTATTGCCTTCTATAAAATAATGATATAACCACTGACAAAAATAAAAAACTCACCATTCTTGCAAACCATGAGTTATCAATATATCATTCTGATGAAGAATGAAGAAGAATCTCTCTTCACCGAAAAGGAAAAATTAATAATCTTTCCCTATACATTTCCTTCGTAATCCGTAATTCGCTATCCGCAATAAACTAATATTCCTAACACCTAACAACTAGGAACCAAGAACTATATACTGCCCTGCTCTCAATACTTTCGGAACTGCATACTGAGCAAGCATCACTTGTCTAGCAAACTCAATATCATCAGCCTTGATCTGTGACCATGTGTTGTAATGAATGGGAACAACCATCTTCGGTTTGATCAAACCACAAGCCTTTACTGCATCATCTAATCCCATCGTAAACCTATCGCCAATGGGCAATAGCGCCAGATCAATATTTGTAAACTCTTGCATATCAGAGAATAGTGCTGTATCTCCAGCATGATAGATATAAATACCTGCAAAATCGAATATCAGACCCGATGCAAGTCCAGCATAAGAACCGTCTGGGGTACTATTACTATGGATAGCTTGTACAAATTTCACCGACCAATCATCACTACGATATGTTCATCAAATATTATGTTTTTCAAGCTGAGATTGTTTCACTCATTGTATCTGTAGCCAATTGCATAATTCTACCATCGCAACGACCTTACATCAAGTTTGCTGAGCAATGAAAACAGTGTCACCGAGGTGATCATCATGTCCATGAGTCAAGACTATATGAGTAATGTTTTTACCAATCACATCACTGACTGTCACATCACATCTCGGATTTTCTGAAACATAAGGATCTATAAGTACGCTTCCATTTTCTAATTCAATCTCTATGAAACTATGTCCATGATAGATAACTTGCATAATGAATGGTGAGCGATAAAATGATGATTTAATGAATTGGCGATTTAGTGAATTAGCACATACATTGTCATTGCGAATGTAATGAAGCATCTCATAGAAACCAATTCGCCAACTTACTACAATAACTCCAAAAACTTCTGCTTAATCGTATCTTGCTTCACATCTTCCTTAATAATACTATAACTTGATCTTATTAACTCTCTCAAATCAGGGTAATAAATCAGGGCTATGACTTCCTGAAGTGTACACCATTTATAGATACCTACATATCCTTCACCATCGATGATGTCCACCTTTGTCGGATCACCGTTATACAACATAAGAAAAAGTGTAATATCTTTATTCAAATTACCAATCGTAGGATCATCAGTTCTGATATGAGTTTGACCAAGTTTCGTCACCACTTGTAAAAGATTAAGAATCAGACCAGTTTCTTCGCTCACTTCACGAAGTGCAGCCTCCTCGTGAGTTTCTCATTCCTGTACTTTTCCTTTTGGTACTACTCGTTCAATCTTCTTCGACATAGCCTGCCTTTTAATAAGAAGATATCTAGGTTCTCAATCTGATCACAAGTAATAAATAACTCCACCTGCTGATTGAGTCACAGGTCTTTGAATGACTGACATAACAAAAATACGATTGTAAATAAAACATTCACTAAAATATACTTCTTAATGCTTAGTGTGAGATTGAAAAAATAATTGAGTGAACACAATTTGCCTTTGTATTATACTTATAATATCAATTTTTAATCCTATTGCAAGGGATGATTTTATAATAACAAAAAAAACCATAATGCCGTACAATCTATGTGATTCTCTGACAGTAAAGAGGGAGACTCATCATACCATACAGTATGAAATATCAATCTCCTAGTACAGAGCGTTAGAGAAATTTATGTGCATAGATCACACGGACATCATAGCCGTATACAATTATACCTTTTTTATCGATCATTGCAAGTCATCATCATAAAAAAATATTTTATATAGTATATTAAATATGTCTATATTTTCAGAATATATATACTACAATTTTTTGGTGAAACTACAAATTTCACTATACTTATGTATATCTGATTTTACTTATTGTATTCATTCTCATGGATCAAAATACACAACAAACTCAAACAAACACTACTAATACAACTAATGATCCTAATGAAGTAGTTGTTAGTGGTGCTTTTGGAGGAACCATCCCAACTACTCAAGAAGCAATTGCTGATACAATGCCATCATTTACTATTGATGATGCAGAGCTTGGCTCACCTGTACAGCAAGATTTTTCTCCATCACCACAGACAACCGATCCTTTTGTCGGTGGATTTTCATCAACTAATATATCTCTTGACGACCTCACTACACCAGAGACAAATGTAGTAGAAACGGTAATAAATGATGAAAACAACACTACTGACACAGTGGTCGTAGCATCTGAATTGTGAGGAGATCAAGAATATTCTTCTCTTTCTAACGATCAGGGAAATTCAGAATTTTCCGAACAAATAACAAATGATAATAGAGTACCATCTGACGCTCTTACCTTTGATGATACTGACTTCTCTTTTCCAACTCCAACTACAGATCTCCTTCCAGAACAACAACCTCTCACACAACAAGCCACGACCGACAACACACTTGATCCCATTACTCCTCTTATTGAACAATCTGGAGAAGAAGTGGTTCCCACTTTTGATCTTCCTGTCGAACAGGATATTGCACAAAATCAGGTAACTCAAGCTGATAATACTATCGAATCTGTAGAAACTTCTGAAACTCCTCTTCCGTCATCAACTGATAGTAATTTTACTATTGAAACTGAACAAGCGATAGAACCTGTATCAGATATTCCAGTCTTTGATCTTCCTAGTGAATCACAGGAAGCTTCTGAAACAATAGTAGATGATATCCTTCCAGAACAAGAAGTTTCTAATACCGCAGTATGATCAGATGATTTCACATTCCCAACTGAAGAAGTATCACAAGAAAATTCTATTCCCAATTCTTCTTGAGATACAGTGACGGATTCTACCAATGAACTATCATCATCTACTTTTGATCTTCCTACTCAACCAGAGGAAACTCCAGAAATTTCTCAAGACGAACAGAACAATAACGAAGTAGTAGTTGATAAAAGAACGACAGATACTGAAATAGTTGAATCAGATGTATCTACTTCTGATCTACCTTCTGTAAATACTTCTGAACATATTGAGTATCCTGAAGATACAAATGAAGTTACAGAAAATTCTGAACTTGATAGTACCGAAAACTTTGAACAATCAGAAATTGATACAACTACTACACAAAGTACGTCTACAGAGTCTGATATTAATGAATCTTTCTCTGAAGAGAATACAGATGATAGTATAGAAAATAATATTACTTTAGATAAAAGTGAAGATAATGAACAAGGTGAAGTAACACAAGATACATTCCATTCCTGAGATGAACCAGAAGATGATAAAGTATCGCAACTATCTTTCTCTGAAGATGAAATCACAGAACCAACAGATGATGATGAGCAGGATACTCATGATGATTCTAATAGTACGGCACAAGAAACATGGACAGATCATAGTCATGACCTCACTGATTCTTTTGATGAATTTAATCAAGTATTAGAGTCATATCTTACTTTCTTAGGTACTGATAATACTGATATTTTGTGATTACGTACTGATGATGAAGAAGTGAATTATCATTTTGTAAAAGAATATGATGATACTATTACGATCGAAAAATCTACTACAGGAGATATTATAACCTTTACTCCTACCGAATCAGGACTTGAAGTATTACTGAACAATGAACGTATTGCTTATTATGGTGTTGAACCTGTATATAATGATACTACTCATGCACTCAAAGAAAAACTTGGTAAATTTACCATGATGATCGAAAGTGAACATGAAAAACAACTCAAAGCTAAAAAAGAGGAAGCAAAAAAGATTAAAGAAACTCTTAGATCTTTCTAAACTGTCTCCACATAAACATATACTAATCAATTCCTTTACGTACGGGAATTGATTTTTTATTTCATCAAACCATTGTTTTCTCACATCAATTCTCTACAATAATCAAGAACTTATCACTTATAATTTAAAACTTATAACTTCACCAATGCAACTCTTTATCTCTGACCAGTATTCACGTTCTAATAACCAAATCATCATCACCGAAGAACGTATCGTTCATCAATGCTCTCATGTCTTGAGACTGAAAATAGGAGATCAGATACAGCTACAAAACAATAATGAAAGATTCACTCTCGAACTTACTCATTTCAACAAAAAAGAACTCCAAGGAACAATTACTGAGACCAATTCACTAAATCACCAACTCGCTAACTCACCAACTACTACTCTTGCTATCGCCATCCCCAATCGTCGACAGAAAGCAGAACTAATAGTCCAGAAACTCACGGAAATAGGTACCAATCATATCATCTTTCGACCAGCTCAGAGATCAGTCATCAACTATATTCCTGATAAGAAATTACAGAGATTACAAACTATCGCTCTCGAATCATCAGAACAATCCTTTCGTACAAATCTTCCAACAATCTCTTTTCTTGACAAACGAGACGAAAAATCTATACTTACCTATGATGAAATAATCTATTTTCATCAAGATTGATGAACAATCTCAACACAATGAAGCAACGACCAAGAACAATCATTACTTGGGATTATCTGACCAGAATGATGATTTACGTCAGATGAAAATGTTTTTTTCTCCTCTCATAGCAAAAAAGTAAATCTTTGAGTGACAATTCTTCGCATGGAAACAGCTGCTATCCTAGGGGCACGATTATTACAAAATTCTTAAACAAACAATTACCCATTTGCGTCATGTTTCCTTAATACGAGACACGTCTTAATCGGAACGAAAAAACGAGAGTAGAGCGAAACGAAGTGGAGTCGAAACATCCTTTCTAAGACAAGATTCCTCAACTACGTTCATGATGACGATAAATTTTCAACCATTAACTTCCCTATCTTATGATTTCAAAAATCAAATCTCTCCTTTCTCATACTTTTGTCTATAAAATCTATAAAACTTATAGAGGGAAATATGCTATTCTAAAATATGATAATCCAAGTAAGGATATGTTTGTCATCGGTATCACAGGAACGAATGGAAAAACCACTTCAAGTTTTATGATCCATCATATTTTCAATACCCTGATCGATAAAGCATTTCTCTTAGGAACGAATGAAATTAAATTCTGAAATGAAAGTGTACCAAATACTTCAAAGATGACTTCTCCTGACGTAATGGACATACAAAAATATCTTGCAGAAGCCAAAACTCAATGATGTCATATAGCGGTATTAGAAGTTGCAAGCCATGGATTAGAACAACAAAGATTCTATGGAATAAATTTCGATATGGCAATCTTAACTAATATTACTCCTGAACATATGGACTATCACAAGTCTATGGAAGAATATGCAAAGACCAAAAAGAAACTCTTCCAAAATATACAAAATAATCCAAAGCCAAATAAAATGGCAGTTTTACCCAAAGATGATAAAATAGGAAGAGAACGATCTGATGAACTCGGTATAGAAAAAACAATGACCTTTGGTATTATCAGTGGAGCTACCCTTAAAGCTGATACTATTGTCTATAGTATTGATAAAACAGATTTTCAAATCAACTATATGGGACAACTGTTTCCTATCACGATCAATATGGTCGGAATCCATAATGTCTATAATACACTTACAGCTTTCTGTGCAGGTCTTGTTGTCGGTTTGGATCTCAATGATATGATCACTACTCTCTCTACGTTTCAACCACCTCTTGGAAGAATGGAACCAATCACTCATAATAATACTCATTACTTTGTAGATTTTGCTCATACACCTGACGCATTAGAAAAGACTCTCTCTTATCTCCAATCTATTAAGAAAAATGGAAGAGTAATACTTCTGACTGGAGCAATGGGCCAGAGAGATAGATTCAAGAGACCGATGATGGGAAAACTTGCTGACCAATATGCTGACATCATTGTCCTTGCTGATGAAGATCCAGGAGACGAACCGAGATTCCAGATCATCCAAGAAATCAAAGATGGCATCAAGAGAAATGATGGAGACAATCTCTTTATCATTCCCGATAGACAGAAAGCAATCCAATTTCTGACCCAGATTGCACGTCCTGGCGACGTAGTTCTCCTTGCAGGTAAAGGCCACGAAACCGTGATGTCTGTCCCATGAGGAAAAATATCTCGAAACGAAAAAGTCATCCTAGAAAATTATCTCAATGAAAAAAAATAAAGAAGCGATTATGCTTCTTTTTTCAAAAATATATGATGTATACTATGTTGATTTTCATTTTGTACAAGAATTTGATGAGAATGATATTCTAATTGCATACTATAGATATGCTCAAAATCACTTATTGAATAAATTGACTTAATATTCTTAGAATTATTTTGTATAAAATCTTCACTATCAAAATAAGTAAGATAAATATATCATCATGTCGATAAAGAGTTTATCAATCAAGGTATCAATATATCAATAACAAAGTTCTTATCTAAAAACATAATAACATTTTTAATAATAATATAATTATATTGATGATTTATATAATTTTCAATATTTTCTATACTACATGAAAGAAACTTAATACGAGGATGATCGTTTAGATATGGAGAAGCACTAAATTTTTTCATTGATTCATTATCAACTGCAACTACATCACAATCATAACTTGCAGCAAGTATACTATAAGATCAGCTACCACATCATAAATCCAATACTAATTTAGCATTCGTTAATATTTCTTTCATCATTGAGACATTATCCATTTTTATACACTTATTAATAAAAAATATTTTATAAAATAAATGATAATAAAAAATAGTACACTTGCAATCAAATGTACTATTCAGCTCCAACGAGAATTAATCATAAGATCCACATGGACCTCCAGATCCGCTTGAATCGCTATCACAAGCAGAGTCTCCCCCACCTCCAGCAGCACATTCATTTGATGCTAATACCATCGCGAACTTACCACCAAATATTTTCCTCATCATCTTGTTTGTTTCTTGATAAGTTGTACTAGTACTCTTTGCTCCATATTTAATACTATCATTTGGTGTATGATGTATAAAGAAACCAAAATACTCTTGACAGAACTCGGCATATTCCTTTGTGAAAAGGATAAAAGTATGCCACATTTCATCAATTTGTTTAGATGGAGTGAATGATTGTCCTCGATTGGTTCCAGCTATATATAGAAATTTAACCATTTCCATAAATATCTGTTCAGCAACTTCATAAGATACATTATTATCTTTCATGTATCTTGTAATTACTCCAGCATTTTGATATTCCAAAATGCTAGATGGTGTTAAAGTTTTTTTCATTTTTATTTAATTTTTTATTATTACATATTCATAATAAACATTTTTCTATACAAAGTCAACATTTAATTTTTAAACATTACCTTCACAATCTTAATCTGAAAGTGAAACGTCTTGATTTCTTCAAATACTAACCACTCAAACTCTTTTCTCAAGATATCCACTTGCCAGGTCATCATCTCCAGAAACATCGTTGTTTTGTGACCAGACTGAATCTGTTCAAACATAATTCTATACAAGTCTAAGCCATCATCTCCACCAACAAAAGCCACTCTTGGCTCATATTTGATCGATAAATCAGGATTTGTATCAAAGGTTTCATCTGGAATATAGGGAAGATTCGCAAGTACTACAAACTCCTGTCATTGGTTTTGTCATTCTTCATTATCCTGTCATTGCGAGGAGGAACGACGAAGCAATCCATCTTCAATTACCTCTCTATCAAACAAATTCCCCTTACTCACCATGACATCAATACCATCATTAATATCACCATTCTTCACTAACGACTCATAATTCCCCTTCGCTACTGCCAATGCTCCCTCACTAATATCGATGAGGAAAGCAGTATTTATCTGACTCCCATGAGAGTGTAATATTGACAATCACAACACTCCAGACCCCGTCCCCACATCTACTAATATAATATTATTGGATTGCGAATTACGGATTACGGATTCATCATCAAAATTCGCAATACGTAATCCGTAATCGGTTAAATACTCCCTTACCGCTTCTATCATATACTCTGTCTCTGGACGAGGAATAATCGTATTTTTATTCACTGAAAAACGTAATCCCCCATATTCTACATATCAGAGAATATATTCTAATGGTTCATGATCTTCTGCATAAAGTCTGTATTTTGCTTGAATATCAGCTAAGAGTTCATCACTCACCTCTTCATCATACTGTACAATCAACTCTTCTCTCGTCCATCCTGTCAGATGTCCTATAATTTTTTGTAATACAAATTTATGTTTATACTGTGGATCTCCTACTAACTGAAAAAATGTCATTCTCATCATTCAAATAAAAGATATTCATTGGTAACGTCATCCTGAGCGAAGTGAAACGAAGTCGAAGGATCCAGGATAGATAATCCAGTCTCAAACAATCACTCATTCAATAATGACGCAAATACTACAACTATATCACACCCAACCAAATAGACCATACAATCTACCCACCACTATACTCAATCACGAGCAAAATACAAGATATTGACTATAATTATGGTATGACACGATGAACTCTCATCAGTATTGTATGAGGTAGTCTGCTCCGAATCTGGATTCTCAGACAGATTTTTTCCAAAAATGACAAAAAACAGATTATCATCATTAGCCTCCGATCAGCATTCTATGCATTGATTGCATTTGTGATCTATAATATAGGTCATTTTATCCCAGTATTACAGGGCCATTATTGAGATTATCTCATCATCATCACTATTATACTCATTTTTCTCATCCCCACACTTCCTCAAGGGGGAAAATCCTGGATCATTCAATCTCTTCTCTGGATAGGACTCAAATTTGGACTAGCTGGATCGCTCTGAACTTATAGTCTCTCGGCACGATGAGAAGAATCTCTCAAACGAAATAGTTTGAAAAACAATACTTCCTGACTGCTTCAAAGTATGATTTTAGGTGGTATCGTGAGCGCTATCATGTTTGGACTCGGTGAAAATATCATCTATATCGTGACATCATATCTTCAGTCACATAACCTACAAAATACTCTTACCTTACTCTGACAAAGAGCTTTACTTCCCATAATGGTACATATTGGATCACTCTGTCTATGATTTATTACTCTTTTACAGCTCAAAAAATATAGTAACAATACCTCACTTCTTCGATGAATCGGAGCAATAGTCAGTATTTGATCTCATTTCCTCTATAACATCAGCAAAACCACTCCATCACTCAAGATCCTTTCACTCATTCTCATGGGAATATATCTTATCACTATCCATTATTCTCTCTTTAAAAGTGATACTCTCTATTCACAGTCTAAAACACAATCTCAAAAATAATCTTTCATATCATCAGGAAGATTTTTTTCAACAACAAAAAATCCTTCTCTACGGAAGAATATATCTGATGTGTATCACAACACTACAATAAAGAAGCAAAGCACTTAACAAATTCAGAGCAAGTCACTTTAGTTGTTGATATTAACCGATCAACACGGCTTTTATAATTTGTACTCAATGTACAAAGGTGATTTATCCCCACCTTCCGGTAGGGATGCCTTGTTACGACTTAACCCCAGTTACTGATTCCCTCTTGGTCCCACCTTGTGAGCTTTCAGAGGACCTCAACTTCCGTGATTTGACGGGCGGTGAGTGCAAGGAACAGGGACATATTCACGGCGATATGGCTGACTCGCCATTACTAGCAATTCCAACTTCATGTAGTCGAGTTCCAGACTACAATCCGAACTGAGGATAGGTTTAGTGTTTTGCTCCATCTCACGATATTGCTTCACGCTGTCCTACCCATTGTATTATCTATGACGCCCTAGACATAAGGGGCATGAGGATCTGACATCATCCTCTCCTTCCTCTTCGTTACCGAAGCAGTCTCGTATGACATTCTAACATACGACGAGGGTTGCGCTCGTTACTAGACTTAACTAGACACCTTGCGGCACGAGCTGACGACGACCATGCACCACCTGTACAAAGCTCCGTATTGCTACGGATACTAATATTTCTATTAGGACACAATGTATGTCAAGCCTAGGTAAGATTCTTGGCTTATTATCCAATTAATCTAGATAATCCACTGCTTGTGTGTTCCCCCGCCTATCCCTTTGAGTTTCACTCTTGCGAGTATACTTCCCAGGCGATTCGCTTAACCCGTTAGGTACGACACTCAGACCGATAAATCGATCCAAACATCTAGCGAACATCATTTACGGCTTGGACTACCGGGGTATCTAATCCCGTTTGCTACCCAAGCTGTCGTCTCTGACCGTCAGAGATTTTGTAGTTAGCTGCTTTCGCTTTCGGCATTCCTTCCGATATCAACGCATTTCACCGCTCCACCGGAAATTCCACTAACCCCCAAAATCCTCTAGATGTACAGTATCTATCCCTTTTCTCCGATTGAATCGGAGTATTTAAAGACAGACTTATACATCCGGCTACAGACGCTTTACGCCCAGTAATTCCGGATAACGCTCGAGACCTACGTATTACCGCGGCTGCTGGCACGTAGTTAGCCGTCTCTTATTCCTGAGATACCGTCATTCGTCTTCTCCCAGAAAAGAAGTTTACACCCCACGAGGCTTCATCCT
>CAYWIJ010000011.1:0-15320 GCA_964458335.1 uncultured Candidatus Peribacteria bacterium
ATTGACTCACTCCATAGTGGCAAACCGATGATGAGACTCCTTCAATGAGATGTAGGATCATGAAAAACTATTGTCACAGCCATTATGGAGTGAGTCAATATTTTCTTTGATGACTTTTTTCTGTGCAGTAGTAAGGGCGAAAGGTAGTGAAGCAATAAATTCTTTGATGATATCAAAGTCAGGAGTCATCGCGAGCGAAGCGTGGCGATCCACTTCACTATGGATTGCTTCGTCCCTTCCCCCAGGAGGACTTCCTTCGGGGCGCGCAATGACAGAGGATTGATATTCTTGTCTTTGGAGGAGAGCATGAAGTTGAATTCTGAGTAATCTATCAAAATAAATTCTCTCTTGAGCCATAGATAGTAATTGTTCTGAATCAGGGAAATGCATATTACGAATTGTCGTCTGTACGTCTAACAGTTCAAATTTTTTCAAAAATTCTTCAGGAAGATATTCATTGAAGTAATGAGGTATTTCTGGAAGTGCTTTTCGCATATTACGAGCAATCCATGAGGGAGATATTCCTAAAATTTCAGAATAGATAGGATAAATACGATCAATATTTCGACTTGTGTTTATTTTTTTTGTCATTGCGAAACCAGCACTAATGGATGATGAGATTTGCTGGTCGTGGCAATCTATGTCTTGTGGATTATGGATTGCTTCACTATCGTTCGCAATGACTTCATAACTGAGGAGTTTGATTCTTGCATGCTCATCGGTATAGTAGAGAATTCATCCCGCAAGGTTTTTTTGCTGACAGTATTCTTTGAGTTTCAGATAGGCATCAGTTATCGGAAGTTGTCCTGCTTTGGGAGCGAGGAGATAGTGCTGTTCATCTTTTACTATGAATAATGAGCGATCTGTATCCGTAGTTACCACATAGTTCGCGTCAGAAAGTTCTTTTTTTAAGAATTCCAAATAGAGAAGGTTATCATCATCAATATGGTATTTGTTGTTTTTGGTTAGAGCATAGAGAGTCTTTTCCAAATCATGAAGAGGACTATGGATTGTTTCTTCTTGAGTATTTTTATCAAAATCATCTTGCAGTTCTTCTGTCTCGTCTATTGTTGGTGGAGCAGTTTTGGTAGCATCAGGATGACGAAAGATAATCTTACGATATTCGAAGACAACTTTTCCTGTAATGATATATCGTTGCCCGACTTCATATGCTTTAAATCATCGAGGATTATTAAACAAAGAAATAACTGCCTGACTCCCTTCTTCGTCTTGGATCGTAATTTCATAGAGTTTTTTAGGACTACGAGTAGGGATGAGTTTTTTGGATACAACATGAGCTTTCACGGATTCTATCTCACCATTAGCATCGAGTGCTTGGATGGGTTTGATATTTGATCTGTCTTCATGAGTTCTGGGGAAATTTTGCAAAAAATCTTTTACACTATGGATGCCTGCTTGTTCGAGAAGTGCCAGATAGCGTGGAGATGTTCTAAGAATTTGTTTAAGATGTTCGGCTGAGATGTTCGTATCTTGTTATATAAAATTTATGTTAAAGTCTGAGGAGTATCGTTTTCATCATCATGTTTGAGTCTTTTTTCAGTCGTTTTGATACTTTCGACTGCTGGGAGATCTTCGGGCATTGTTCCTCAGAAATCTTTGATCGTGTCTCTGACTTTTTTACCTACTTCATAGTGAGTACGAGTAGCATTTTTTTGTCATCTGATTTGGTCTCTTTTAATTTTTGCTTCAGTCTGAGTAGCACGGAAGAGATTCGCTGCGAGTTCTTCACTATTCATATGGTCGAGGATTTTTTCATGCTCCTTCAGTCCCTTCTTGGCATGGATCTCCCCAGATTTCAATCCTCCGTACAATCCATAATATCCTGCTTCGGTAAACTGACTATAATCCGTAACTCCAGCGCGACTAGCGGCAGATGCTAAGTTTTTATTATGGGTTTTCATCTCATTTCTGAGTTGGAGTCTCTTGTTGTCTTCACTGTTCTGCTCGGCTATCTCTTGTTTTCTGGTCTGCATAGCGAAGTAATTCTGTCACAGAGCAACGAGTTGTTTATGTGGATCAGCATTTTGGACGATGAGGTAGCACGCATAACGAGAGAGTTTGATATTATCAATCTGTCTGGTAGCTTTGGAACCTAGTTTAACGATTTCGTTGATATCCACGAAATGGTCTTCAATATCATGTCAGCTATTGATACAAGCAATTTTTGCTTTTTCGACAACAGGCAAAAAATTACGATATTCAACATATTCCAAATCCCTGGAAAGCTGACGAGCAGTCCAGTACTCTTGGTAATTATCATCAAGATTTCTCGAACGTTCAAAGACGATGTTGGACATGGTAGGTCATCGATATAAATTATATCTCTACTATATTCGTTTGAGGGAGATGTTGCAAGCCTTTATAAATTTGAAAGCTTTTCTTGATGTTCATGTTTGTATCATTGATAGATAGGTTCACTATCTTGGGCAAGATGATGTAATGCCATAGGATTATTCTTATACCTATTGATTGCATCATGAAATTGTATAAATGGCGAAATCTGTTGAAACTGTTTTGGGATTTCTGCAAAAAGTTTATTATAATTACTAAGGAGAAGAGTATGATGTATATCCTTATTTTCGCTTTGTATAAAGAAAAATTCTATTGCATTTTGGTGAAGAGTAAGAATATCTTCTAATGTATTGAGATGTTTCTCGACTATAGTGATGATAGCTGTTAAATCTTCAAATCTTGTCTTTAATTTATTTTTAGCTCCAGTCAGGTGATTACTATCAATAATCTTATTATTAAAAGTTATTTCTTTGAGATTCTGTAACTGAGCAGCAAGTACTTTTGCATTTGTAGCAGATTGAATATTTGTCTTGATATCATCTATTCTTCTTGCAAAAATATTGTCCTTACTATCATATCAGAGTGCTCTGATCTCTTGGATAAGTTTGAGAAGTTCTTGTTGAAAATGTTTGTAATCATCTTTTTTCTGTGTAGAATTATCGATAGTATAATACTGACTTCTGATAGCACTATAGATATCTTCAAACGTATTAAATGTCGTGACTATTTCCGTACGTTTTTTCTCTCCTGGAGTATATTTGTGTGTTCTCTCTCTTTTATGAACTAGTTGTTCTTCATTTCTAAAAATCACAATCTTATCATCAATGAATATAACCCTTCCTGTAGAACTATCTAATAATCTGGCTTTTCTAAACAAAGACACAACTTTGTCATTGATATTAGGATCGGAACGATCAAGTTCAAACAGTTCACCAAATCTGTCAGGAAGATTCTTTGCATCTATCTGGAGATAGGACATAAACAAGTCATAGATCTTTGCGTTGTATTGGGGATTGTTTTTTTGAAAAAGAGTAGTATTCCCGACAAAGAGAGCGTCCTGTGGTGAAAGTGCACGTTGGAGGTTTTTGTAGAGTTCCGAACTCAGGAGTTCATGACTCTGTGTTCGAGAAAATTGTCACTTGAGGGGAGTGATGTGTCAAAGTGTAATTCATTGCTGTTGATTTAGTGTCATATTGTTATTATACAAAATTTGACATCTTTTTACAATATGACTTTATCACCAGATCCTACAATGTTCTTTCCTTGTGTAGTAAAGATACTCGCTGATCAGGATCATCATACCAGAAGGGTAGTATCTTGGAAATAACATCCTACTCATTCTGGTAAGGCGATGACGGGAGTATTATAGTGAGTGATATATTCCATGATTTCATTATCATCACTTTGTTTCCCTTCATAATGACATACAATACTATATCATCAGAATGTATCAAAACCTAGAGTCTGACGGTATTGGAGTTTGGTAATATTCATGTCAGGTGCAGTATTAATATCATGTCATAGGATGATAGCGCCAGCACTTCATCAGTAGATAGGTTTATTGTTGTTTATAAAATCTTCTATCAGTCTATCATTTCATGTCTTATGAAGCAGATGGAGCAGTCTAAAGGTATTCCCTCATCATATATACAATCCATCGTATTGGTGAATCAATTTTGGATTATACATATGTTCCAACCCAAGGACAGAAACATTGTATCCATGAGACTTTGGGAAAATATTATCAATCCACTCTAGACAACTTTCAAAACGATTTGGATACATCGCTCGTGGAATATAGAGGATATTGTTGCCAGTGAGGTGACTACGATAGAGATCATCAAATATCTGTGATTGTATCTGATTTCATCATCCAGAGAGAAAAAGATTTGGCATAGTGATAGTACGAAGTAAATGCCATATTGTCGAGATCACCGAAATGGTTGTTTGCCGTTTCTAGTATAGTTGTTTGAGGGAGATGTTGCAAGGGGAGAAAGATTAGAATTTCAGTACAGGATATTGTCCAGTGAGATCACTCATACCATAACGAGCATAGACATCAGTCGTATTTTCTGAAGTATGGATATGATCTGATAGTCAAAGTTTTTCTATAAGAGCTTCTACTGCTTGTACGGAAGATCATTCAATTTCAAGATAGGGAGGAATATGGGGTCGGCTATCAATTTCAATATCACAACCATCGAGTGTATAACTTTCACGATTGTTTTCTTGGTATGATTTAGCAGTATATCAGAGTTGGTTCAGTAACTCATTCGTTGTATCAAAATCATCGACTATAATTTCTCGTTCTTTCGTTCCATCGATAGCTTGAGGGTCGATAATATGTTTCACGGTAAGAGTAGTTTTTTTGCCGTCTGTTCTGAGTCTTATCCACTTAGCTGGAGTAGGCGGGTTCATATCATAGACATATCTACGAAAGTTTTTTGTATCAATAAATGTAGCTCAAAGATCTCAAAGCAATATTTTGATACTATCAATGTCTATATCGAGGATTTTTATTTCGTGCTCAGTTGCCATTGTATTCTAAATAATGAAATAAATATTTTATATATAATGATTATTATTCTATTAACAACTAAAAAATTATATGATAAAGATAGGCTTATTGACTTATTTAAAAAATATATTGATTTAATTTATGGATTGTGTATTATATTGAATAATTTATATCATTATAAGTAAAGAATATGGCTATACGTAAAGAATATAGAAAGAATAATTGAGATAAGAATAATTGAGATAAGAATAATTGAGAGAATTATGTATATATGACAGAAGAAGAATATTTAGATCTAAAAACTCAAATAGATAATAAAAGAAAAGAATTAGATAATGCATCAAAGGCTATATGAGATGCTACAGATCAAAGTTCTGAGACATGGCATGATAATGCCCCTTTTGATGCTGCTGTAGAGAATACAAATTTAATTAATCTACAATTAAAAGATTTATTAAATAAGTTTAATAGATCAAAGGTAGTAGAAAGACAGAAATCTATAGATAAAGTTGTTTTTTGATCTAAAGTAAAATTATTAATTAATTTCAAAGTAGAGAAAATTTTTACAGTTTCATGAGTAACAGATTTAAATAAATGAACTATAGCTATTAATGCTCCTTTATGAGAAGTAATTGTTGGTAAATCAATTTGAGAAACTTGAGAATTTAAAGTAGGTAAAAATATTACTGTTGTTGAAATATTAGAAATCTTATAATAAAATTTATTTTTTATTAATATATAAAATGTCTTTGTCTAAGTATTTACAATCTATTGATGATGAAAGATTTGATAATAATAAAAATATTGAGGCACAATTTAGATTTGTATTAACTCAACTCTGTAATGAAAAGTGTTTTTTTTGCCATAATGAATGATTACCTGTTGATAGTAAATATATGCAGTTTGAGTTCTATAAAAAAATAATTGATGTAATTGCAGATAAACAATACCCACAAAGAATTAGATTTACTTGATGAGAACCATTTTTACATAAAGAATTATTTCGTTTTATAGAATATGCAAGATCTAACTTAAAAAATAATATATGAATAACTACAAATGGATTGTTATTAAAAAAAAATTATGATAATATAATTAATTCCTGATTAGATTCATTGACAATTTCATTACATTCTTTAGATAGAGAGAAATATAAAAACATCACAAAAATAGATTGATTGATTATAGTAATGAATGGTATATATAAATTGAAAGATAAATTTTGATGAAAAATAAAAATTAATTGTGTGGTAGATAACTCTAATATCAATGAGTTATGAGAATTATATGAATTTACTAAAGAAAATAATATTACGTTGAAAATATTAAATATATTAGATTATGGTAATTCTATTGATAAAGAAAATATTATGAATCTTAAAGAAATTAAGAACTGAATAATGGAAGAATGATTGATATGATTAATAAAAGCTGATAGAACTAAACCTAAATGTATAAATTGTGATAAATATTCTCTTTGTGCTCATGAAGCAGAATATTTAAGAATTACACCATGATGAGATTTAAATCCATGCTTGTGAAAAAAAGAATATAATATTAATTTGAATAATTTATCTAATAGTGATTTTGAGAAAGGAATTATGTTGTGATTGTATAGGGTTGAGAATTTAGATTTATAATTGGTGGTGATTTATGAAAAAGATTATAACTATTGAATGATTAAATAGAATAGGGAAAGACACTCAGTTAGATATATTAATTAATCATTATAGAAATCAATGATTACATGTTTTATATATGAGATGATCTTGAGCAAGAAAATGAGTATGAACAAGCACGTATTTTGATTGAGAGTCTAAATACCGACAGATATTATATAAAAGATTATATGATGAACCTATAAATACAAATCTTTCAGATTTTTTACGGCTTAAAGCAACAGGAAAATTACAACGTGAAATATATGATCAAATAAGAGAAAATAATTGGGATATTCTATTTTTAAATAGAAATATTATTACAAATCATTTTATAAATAAACAAAGAGATGTTTCTTATTCATTAGAAGATACTTTAAAAGATATATATAATGTATCATGGTGATTATGACCTATTAAATCAGATTTAACATTATTATTACATACAAATAATATAGAATTATTAATTCATAGAGCTGATATTACTGAAGATTTTTGATTTAGAAAAAACATTATTGAAAAATATTACTCATTATATAACTTAATGTTAAAAGATATTAATAATGATTTAATTTGACCAATTAAGTATATAGAAGCAGATGATAGTATAGATAATATATCCAAACAACTTATCGCCTTTATTGATAATTTATTAAGTAAATAGAAAGAATAAACTAAGAAATAAATTCCTATTTCCTCAACTCAACCTCCAACAAACTCTTCGCTTTATTCGGATCAATCTTCCCCGCGAGAGCTTTCATCACTTGTCCGACAAAAAATCCGATGGTCGTTTCTTTTCATCATTTATACTGTTCTACAATGCTTGGATTATCCATAAGGACTTTTTGTACTACTGTGAGTATTTCATCATCATTCGATCCTGCTTGATCAAATCAGAGTTCTTTCACTAATTCCTCAGCCGACTTTCCTGTAGCGATCATCTGTTCCATGATCATCTTGTATTGATTGCTGATGAGCTTTCCTTCTTCTATCATACGCAAAAATACGACAAACTGACCTCTCTCGAACTTCAACTCAGACAGGGTCAGGAAGTGTTCTTTGGTATACGCTAACATTGGTCCAGCAATTCGTTTGACGGTTTCCTTAGGATCACATCCGTCATCCAGACAAGCAAGGAAATAATCCAGCGTTTCTTTATCATTGATCAGGGCATTAATATATTCTTTGTTGAATCCAAACTCTTGGCGACAACGCATGATAAAGACTGATGGTAAGAGAAGTGGTGCAGCATCGACGGCATCGAGAATCTCACGAGTAATCGTCAGTGGTGGAAGATCAGGTTCTGGGAAATAACGATAATCGAGGGCATCTTCTTTCGATCTCATGACAAAGGATTCTCCTGTTATATCATCCCATCTACGGGTCGCTTGTTCAATTTGCCCTCCTGACTCTAAGACCGTCACTTGTCTGGCATATTCATGATCGATTGCTCTCATGATGGCTGAGATAGAGTTCATATTTTTGATCTCGTTTCTGGTACCTAATGGGGGTGTCATCGCGAGCGAAGCGTGGCGATCCACTTCACTATGGATTGCTTCGTCCCTTCCCCCAGGAGGACTTCCTTCGGGGCGCGCAATGACAGGAGAAATCGAAATATTCACATCGACTCTCATCTGACCTTTCTCCATATCCGCATCAGAGATATCATTATAACGTGCTATTCTTTGCAGTTCTTTGAGAAAGGAGGCGACTTGTTCTCCACTATGGAACTCTGGTTTCGTCACAATCTCAATCAGAGGAGTAGCGGCACGATTATAGTCGATAAGACTTGCTCCTTGGGTGTGGATAGACTTCGCCGTATCGGTTTCCATTTGGATCTGTTGGATACCTATCGACTCAGATGTTTCAAAACTTTCTCCAAAAAATTCGAGCTGACCGTCCGTCATAGTTGGGGAGTGAAATTGGGTGATCTGGTATCCCATCGGAAGATCTGGATAGAAGTAGGACTTACGATCAAATCCCGATACATCGTGAAAGGTACAATGCAAGGCACGACCCATCAGAAGCGACTTCATCATCGGTTCATACTGTAAGACGGGTAATGCTCCTGGCTGTCCAGTACAAACCGGACAGATATTGCTGTTGGGGACGAGCATCTCCATATCTTGGCTATTCGTACAGGCACAGAAGAGCTTAGTATTGGATTTGACTTTGAGATGAATTTCGAGACCGATCGTGAGAAAGTAGGACATACAATGAAAGAAACAATAAGGCAAAATAATAGTCAGATAGTAGTCTTTTTGTCTCTCATTTCAAGTAATAGTATATGATGTAATGTTGATATTGATATTTATGAGAAAATAGTTATAATATATAACTATACTTTATGTTATACAAACAATAATGACACTAGATACTTTACACGATGACTATATTGAATATCCATTTCTTCAAGAAAATTACAATACTCGTCTTAAAAAATTTGCCTATACATTACAGTGATTACCATATCAACAAGATATTCTTTTTGAATTGTGAGAGAGAGGACCTCTTTGGAAGAAATTGGTAAATAAAGTGCTGACGCATACCCGCACTTCACAAGAAGAGATTATGGAAGTTTTTCAAGATATCAAAATTAAAAGAGATAAGATGATAGAAAAAAAATATAGTACTCAATTACATAATACGATGTGGGAAGAAACTATTAGTGCTGAAAAGAATAAATTTAATACTAAACAATGATTTGATTTATTTGTACAATTTAATAATTTACAGACAAGTATTCAATGAAAAGACAAAATTTCTCATAAAGAATACGCAGATTTTATAAAAAAATTGACAACAATCTATTATAAAAAACCTATTGCACAGGCTAAAATGAGTAATACTTTTAAAGCCTTTCCTATTAAAAAATCAGATATCATAAAAATTATTAATACTATTGCAGTGCATGAAGATTTAGGAAATTTAGAAAAAGAAACCATTATAGAGAATTTAAGAAAAAATGGACCATTAGATTTGATATACAAAGCAATGTTAGAATATCCATCTCATTATAACGATCTTGTAGATTTTGTAGTAGAATATTATGAACAAACAAAAGATTTTACTCCTAGTTATTTTGAACAAGCACTGAAGAATTATACTGATTCTCTTGCTGAAGAGAAGAGTAATAAAAATAGTGAAGAATAATCAGAAAATACAACCTATTCTAGTATATAACTTTCACCAATAGTGTCTAATCAGAGTTGTATGTTTGAATCCTGTTCAAGAGCTACTTTTAGTCTTTCCATAGGTGCAGTTCTTTTTTCTTTACTGAGCATAAAAGTATTCCAGTGAATAGGAATAAATACTTTACTATTCATATCTTTTGCCATTTTGAGAGACTCTTCTGGAGTGCAATGCTGAAATCTGAAAGGATCGTATGCACCGATAGGCATGATGGCAACATCGACATGTTCAGTATGTCGTTTCTTGAAAGCATGAGTATAAGCAGTATCTCCTCAGAAAACTATTTCCTTCTTGTGATTGTTTTGTTGAAATTCTATCATGTATGAGTTGTGTCATGCTCCATTAAGTTTTTCTTGTGAGCGATCTGCATTTCGGGGATATCTTGCTCATCGATGTCTTGTTTCTCCTGCGGTGATACGCACTCCTAGTATTTCTAATTCTTGATCTCGATCGAGTTCATATACTTCTTTCCACTGAAATCTTTTAACCCATCTTTGGGTATTCATAGCTGTTATACAGGCGATTTTGTATGGTTGTTTACGAGTAATGGCTTGTAAGGTTTGTACATCCAGATGATCCATATGAGCATGAGAAAGTAATACTATATCAATAGGCGGTAATTGTTCGACCGTCATAGCTGGAGGAGTATATCTTTTCAGACCCATAGTAGGAAATCCCCATAACTTTATTCCAATACGAGAAAAGAGTACTGGATCAGTAAGAAGAGTCAGATAAGGAAATTCTATCAATATAGTAGAGTGTCCTAATCGAGTAATAGTAGTAGATTCTTTCATCATCTATGATGAAGTGGATAAAGAAGTATGTATTGTTTTACTTTGTTCATAAAGAATTTCATAGGGAATATTTTGCTGAAGATAATAGATGAGGACGCTGGCAAGATTATCACTATGTTGTTCATTAAGATAGTGAAAAAACTCATAATCCTGACCTTCATGAACAATAAGGAGTAGTGATTTTGTGTCAGTATTATTGTTCTTTGCTTTAAGATAACTTATGTTTTCTTGATTATAGAGTTGTTTTTTGATGAGACTGACAGGAGTAAAACTGTAAGTGAGGGGTGTATCATAGACTTGAGCTATATGGTAGAGCATTGTTCTGATAATACTATAACGATACCAAAAAAACCATTGAAAAAGCACTGATAATATCAATATAAGACCACAATTCCCTATGACAATCCATCTTACTATTTGCCATCACTGATCTGTGGGATGCCATATAAAAATAGCAATGAGAAGAACGATGATAATCAGTCAGAGAGTAATATTCCTTTTTGTAAAAACTTGCATACTACAATGAGAAGAATGATAAATACTCTTATCCAAGATATGATTTGGCTTGTACAATCTCTAAAGACGGATAGACATCATCACCTTTTACAATATCGGTAATAACGATCACATTATCATGTGGTTGGATGTCTTCAGTAGCTACTAATGTTTGGAGAGCTTTTTCTAAACCATTGATATGATAATCATAATCTCCAAATCTAGATTTAATACCAAAATAGAGTGCAGCGTTGGTAAATGTATTCCAATTCTTTGTAAAAGCGAATACATTCGGTTTTGGTCTATAAGAAGCAGCAATTTTTGCTAATCTACCTGTCCTTGTAAAAATAATAATATTATTGATTCATAGATTATCAGAAATCGCTATAGCGCTTCTCATAAGAGCCTTTCTTTGTAAGTCAATATCTGAAGTATAATTATTATTAGAAAATTCTTTATAATGATATTGGATATTAGATTCGGCTTGCATAATTACTTTATTCATCATTTGGATGGCTTCTAAAGGATATTTACCCTGTGCGGTTTCTCCAGATGTCATCACAGCATCAGCTTTTTGCATCACAGCATTGAAAATATCTGATACTTCAGCTCTAGTTGGAAAAGGAATTTCCATCATACTTTCAATAAGTTGTGTTGCAACAATGACTAACTTACCATTGAGTTTACAAAGATCCACAATTTTCTTTTGCCACATGGGAATGAGTGAAATGTCTATTTCAATTCCAAGATCTCCACGTGCTACCATAATACCATCAGAAGTATGTACAATTTCCTCAATATTATCAAGCCCTTCTTGATTTTCTATTTTAGAAATAATTTCCATAGATTGTCCATGTCCATATTGATCAAGAAGATCACGAAGTTCTTGAACATGAGACGCATTTCTCACAAAACTCATTGCAATATAATTAAATCCTTGTTCAATACAAAAACTTACATCTTCTTTATCTTGTTGACTCAGACCAGGTAGTTTGATTTGTATACCAGGTAAATTCACATGTCTACGTTGTTTAATAGTAATATCATTCAGCGCTTCTACAAGTAAGTAATTACTACCTTTTTCTTTGACAATGACATCAAAAATTCCAGATTCGATCTTGATGATATGTCCAATTTCAAGATCTTGTACAAGACAAGAATAATCACAATATTGATCAAGCTCTCAAAGTTCTGCTTTTTTATCAATAAATATTTTGAATATATTACCTTTTTTATAAGTTCTAGTGCCTTCGTAATCACCTAATCTAATTTCAGGACCTTTCAGATCTCCAAGAAGTGCGAGTTTTGTGATTCCTTCTTTATTTAATCTATGTACGATCTCTGTAATACGAGCAGCATTTTCATAATCTGCATGAGAAAAATTGATTCTTACTACATTTACACCAGCTTTATAGAGAGTAATAATTTTGTCTTCAGTCCATGTGGCTGGTCAAATTGAGGCAATGATTTTTGTTTTTTTTATAAAGAGATGAGGATTCATAATTCAAATAATAAATAAAGATTATAAAAATGATTCGTATCACCACCTCACGGATCATCATAGATTTTTAAAATAAAGATTCCGTTGATGAGGAGGAGTGGGATCAGATTCAAGTACTGAATCTCATGAAGATCATAGTATGGCCCCAGAATTCTGTACAATATATCCACTATATTGGGAAATATCTGATCCTGTTATAGTAATAATATTAATAATTTTTTCTCAAGCAAAGATTTGATTGTTTTCATGAGCAAAGAAATAAGGAGCATATTCTGACTTGAGATAGGGAGCAAGAAAGTTGTTGATGTATTCTGTATGGTCTTGCGTGTCAGCAACATTGATTTTTACTTCATCAATAGAAGTAAGAATGTTTTGATGATTGACTATTGCTCTAATAGCACTGATCATGAGCAAAATATTGAGTACAATCAATCCATACTTAATAAGTGATATATGTTCTTTATATCGAGATGAAAACACTGTTATGATTAGCTAATAAAATCTTTAAAATCATCAATAGTTTTGAATTGTTTATAAACGGAAGCGAATCTAAGATACGCAACAAAATCAACATCTTTCAGTGCATCTACGACATCTTCTCCAACTGTTTGTGAACTTATTTCATTGCCTTGTTCAAGCCATTTGATTTCAAGATTAGTAATAAGATTGTGAATTGTTTCTACACTAACGAGATTTCTTTTTGCAAAAGCAAGCATGATAGCTTTTTTGAGTTTATCTCTGTTATAAAGTTCTTTAGTACCATCTTTTTTGATGACCATAAGCTCAGTAAATCCTACTCTTTCAAAAGTAGTGAATCTTACACCACACCCAAGACATTCTCTACGACGTCTGATAGTTGTGTTATTATCTACATCTCTAGAATCCGTTACTTTAGTTTCATCGTGATGACAACGAGGACATTGCATAATTAGTTGAGAGTGAAGAGTTAAAAGTGTAGAGTTGGTGATTTAGTGAATTAGATGTTAGTTATGAGAAGGATTGGAGATTATGTATTGCGAATTACAAATAGATTGATAGTGATATAGTGTCATAGGAGTAGAGTGATAAGTGACAAGTTATAAATTAGGGAGTTACTTGTTATTCCTTCAAAAAAAGAATTTCTGTGTGTTTATTAACATATGTTTATTGTAATAGAACGTATCACACCTTTCTTATAAAACATAAAACTCCTTCAGTGGATTGAAAGGAGTTAATAGGAAATTACTTTGTTTTTGTTTTTTTGCTTCATGATTGTTTATTTTCTACTAGATTCTTCTTCGCCCCTCCTCCTCTCTCTTCATTCGAGTTAAGTCAGAGGTTATGTCATACTTCTTGTACCTCTGCTGCCTCTTTTACTTCTTTTGCTGCGTTACTATTCATTACTTGATCAATCAGTTCTGGTTCTATGGTATCATAGATATATTTTTCAATAGGTCTTGCTCAGAATTGAGGATTATAGATTTCATTAATAGTGTCAGTTATCTTTTTGTCAGAATAATTTGGTATATGAAGACCAGACTTCTGTGCCCAAATAGAGAGAAATTCATTTAGTTTTATTTTGAAAATATCTTTCATAAGATCTTTACTAATTGGTTTGAAAATGATGCTATAATCAATCCTATTTTGAAGTTCTGGTGAAATAAATTCTTTTACATGTTCTTTCACTCTATCTGTAATTTGCTTCCATTCACTGTCAGAATATTCAGTATTCTTTTCATGAAGAGATTGGTCTCCGAATCCGATAGATGCTTTTTTCTTGCCAAATTCTTCTGCTCATAAATTAGAAGTCATAATAATGATGGTGCTTTTGAATGAGATTACACGACCTTTATTATCTTTGATTTGTCCTTCATCAAAAATCTGTAAAAGAATATTGAGAACATCACGATTTGCTTTTTCAATTTCATCCAAAAGGATGACAGAATAGGGTTTTCTTCTCACTTGTTCAGTAAGGAGACCTCCAGATTCATATCCGACATATCCAGGAGCAGAACCGATAAGTTTGGATACGGTATAAGTTTCCATAAATTCAGACATATCAACACGAATCATTGCTTTCTCATCCCCAAAATATTCTTGTGCAATAAGTTTAGCAAGATAGGTTTTACCGACTCCAGAAGGACCGAGGAAGAGGAATGATGCGATAGGTTTATTTCTTTCTACCACAGAAAGTCTACTTCTTTGAATAGTTTTCACTACTGATGCGACGGCCTCATCTTGTCCAAGAATTTTCGTACTAAGATGTTCTTGCAATCTTTGGAGTTTATCAATCTCTGACTCGGTCACAATAGAAGTTGGAACTCACGTTTTGTCGGCCAATACACGTCAGATATCTTGTGTATCTACAACAGGACGAAGATGAAGCGGTAATGCTTTAGAACTTCTGACGGTATGAAGTTTGTCTTTGAGAGCTTTTTCTTTGAGTTTAAGTTCAGCTGCTAAGAAATAATCTTGTTCTGCGATAGCAGCTTGAATTTGTTTTGTCACTTGTTGTATTTCTTGATTCAGTTCTTGGTGATGTTCGTCTTTTTCGAGAGTAGTAGTAAGGGTAGAGGCACGAGCAGCAGCTTCATCAATGATATCGATAGCTTTGTCAGGAAAATGTTTATTCATAATATATCTTTGTGCAAGTTTAATAGCACTCTCAATACTTTCATCTGTGATACGAACATTATGAAACTCTTCAAAATGTGACTTTAGTCAGAGCAAGATTGTTTTGGTATCTTCTAGACTTGGTTCATTGATGTAAATTTCTTGGAATCTACGCTTAAGGGCCGCATCTTTTTCGATATGTTGTTGATATTCATCAAAGGTTGTGGCTGCGATAAGCTTCAATCTTCCTCTCGCAA
>CAYWIJ010000011.1:15330-22398 GCA_964458335.1 uncultured Candidatus Peribacteria bacterium
GGTTTAATAAGCTGTGCAGCATCATCAGTTCCTGTAGCGCCACCAGCACCGATCATCGTGTGAATTTCGTCGATAAAGAGGATAATATTATTCATAGGATCAGTTGCCTCTGCCATGATAGCTTTGAAACGAGCTTCAAAATCTCCTCTGTATTTTGTTCCTGCTACTATACTAGATATATCAAGCATCACAATTCTCTTATTTTTGAGTTTTTCAGGAACCGTCCCAGCAACGATATGTTGAGCAAGTCACTCTACAATAGCTGTTTTTCCTACTCCTGCTTCTCCAATAAGGAGAGGATTTGATTTGGTCTTTCTGAGAAGAGTATAGGTCATTTGCTCAATCTCTTGTTGTCTTCAAATAACGGGATCCAAGCGACCTTCTTTGGCTTCATGGGTGAGATCAGTTCCATAAATATCTACCATAAGTTTTTTTTCTTTGGTCTTTTTGTCAGTTGTACTTGTGGGTGTTGTCTCTTGATCTTCTTGATCAATCACATCAGATTCATAATTATTATGTGGAAAGAGTTTTCCATCACTATCTTCGATAAATTGTTGCTCAGATTGTATTCCAAACGCTTGAATGAGAGTATCAATTTCTTGTGAGGTTGTAATAGATAACATTGCAATTTCATCAGCTTCTAAAGAAAGTCTTTTCATTAGTGTAGTGACGATATTCAAAAAAGCAAATGATCCTGACTCTAAGAGGATATTATTTTCGGACAAACGATGAGTCTGTGATATAATGTTCTTGACAGAAATATTGTTTTCTTTGCAATATTTTTTGAAAGTAGGAGAGAGGTCATGAAGTGCTCCATACCATACTGCAAAAAAGTCTAGATGTTTCAGTCCTTGATTAGAAAGGATATTATGATTTTTGAGGATAAATTCTGGTATTTGAAGAGATTGATGTGTTCCCAAAAAATCTATACTAGTAACATCTGGAGTTGGATACTGTGATGAATATGTCTTGAAATAGTGAAGTAATACTTTCGCTTGTTCTACTCCTACTAATTTCCAAAAGATTCCAAACATTTCAGGGTGTCTATGTGATCGTTCTATAAGTCCACGAATCATATCTTCGCCACGAGCTATAGTATGATGTTGTTTGATCTGTTGTTGTTGGATAAGATAGAAAAGAGTATCAATATGATCTGCAATAATGCAGTTAATAAATGGTTTTTGCATAGATTGTGTCTGTGTTGTGTGAGATAAAAAACCTCTTCATTTACTATACAGATTTTGGTGATCGAGTGCAAGGAAATTTTTGAAAAAAGGGCTATAAAAAATCGGATTAAGTCTAGTGAATTTACCAATAAAAGTCAAGTACATTTAAATTCTCTCTTGCTTTTACTGAAAATATCCGTATACTACTCCTGATTGATTTCTATCTCACTGTTCTCACAATGTTGGAAGGACAAAGGTGAAGATAATACATTCTAAAGAGATTATAGAGAAGAGTATGGCTGAAATTATTCTCTACAGATACGATGCTAGTAACATTCTAAATACATTACTTATTTTCGTACATTCATATATGAGCTCTAGGATATTGCTCATTATCGATAGAAATCAATACTTATTGACAAGGAAAATCGCAAGAAATTATAAATTTTGAATGATAAATTGTAAATTTTTCGAGATGATTAAGCCGTTATCACAGAGATCACATACGAAGTGTGATAGGGAGGTTTTCGTTGTTTATAGATCGAGCAGGACTCGATAGGTGTCAGAGACATCACTATTTTTATTCGTATTAATTTTTTTATGTTATTTACAGAATTAGAACTTAAAGAGCCTATTTTACGTGGACTCAAACAACTTGGATATGAACAGACAACTCCTATCCAAGAACAAACGATTGTCGCATTTGGTAATGGAAAAGATATCGTTGGACAATCACAGACAGGAACTGGTAAAACAGCTGCATTTACCCTTCCATTATTGAATGTCTTAGATCCTGAATTGAAGAAAATTCAAGCTATTATCTTAGTTCCTACTCGCGAACTTGCACAACAGACTCAAGAAGAATTCTTCAATCTTGGAAGATTTGCTCGTATTAGAGCTCTTGCTGCTTATGGAGGGAAAAGTATCCGTTTTCAGAAAAAACTGATCGATGAAGGAATGCATGTAGCAGTCTGTACTCCAGGTCGTGCTATGGATTTGATTAAGAGAAAATTTATTGATCCTGACTTGATCAAGTATTTTGTACTCGATGAAGTAGATCGTATGCTCGATATGGGATTTATCGATGACGTTGAACGACTTCGAGCTCAATGCCCAAACATTACACAAACCATGTTGTTTTCAGCAACTATTACTTCTGAAGTGAAAACGATTATCAATACTCACTTAGATAAAGATCATACGTTGATTGAAATTGAACCAGAACAAATTGTGGTTGATCGTATTGACCATGCCTTTACTATGGCTCCTCATATCAGCAAACCTGATCTTCTTATCAACTGGATTGAAACTCATAAGGATCATAAAGTCATTGTCTTTACTCAAACAAAATATGCTACTTCTGATATCGCTAATATGCTCTATGATAAGGGATACAGTGTAGGACAATTGAGCGGAGATATGGAACAAAGAGAACGTCAAGCGTCACTGAGAGATTATAAAGAGAATAAGATCAAAATTATGGTCGCTACTGATGTCGCTTCTCGTGGTCTCAATATGAAAGATATTGATTTGGTAATCAATTTTGATGTACCTCAAGATCCAGAAAGTTATGTTCACCGTATCGGTCGTACAGCGAGAGCTGGAAAAGAAGGTAAGGCAATCATGTTTGTATCTGAAGCAGAGATGAAAACAGTTCAAATTATCGAAAGAAGAAATAAACTCAAGATCAAACAAATCGATGCAGAAGGAAATGAAGTAGAAAGAAGACCAAATTCTGACAGAGGTGGAAGAGGAGGATCAAGGTTTGGTCGTTCTGGAGGAAGCCGTTTCGGTGGAGGAAATAGATCATCATGAGGAGGTCGTTTCCCTTGAGATCGTGGAACTGACCGTTTTTCTGGAGGAAGTCGTTTTTCGTCAGATCGTGCACCAAGAAGCGAAAACTATAATTCAAGAGATGAAAGAAGACTGTTTGGTAGTGAAAGAAGTACACCTCGTAGAGATGGTGAATCATCAGACAGAAGATTCTCAAGTGATTCAAACTTCAGAAGCGAAAGAAGACCAGATGATCGTGGAGGTCGTGAATTTGGTCAAAGGTCTCGTTTTCCAAGAGCGCAAGATGGAGACAATAGATTCTCTGATAGAGGAAGATCGAGATTTGGTTGAGATCGTGGAGGAGACCGTTTCAAAGGTGGAAGGACTGATGGACGTAGTAGACCAAGTAGATTTGAAAGACCTTCTACAAAAGAGATTATGAAAGATTTTATACCAAATAGTAAACCTGAAAGAGGAAGTTATTGGGGAAGAGACTAAAGAAATTGAGAATTAAAAATGAATAATTAAAAATTAGAACACAGAGCAATCTGTTTCTTTTTTTTATTTTCTCTTGTAAACAAATTGACATTTATATATAAATAATTCTTGTTTATTTACATTCATACAATGAAGAAGATTATAGATAAAGTATATGGTTTTGATTATGACGGGAATATATTGAGCCCAGATACATTGATTTTACTAGAACAATTTCATCAAGATTGATTTTGGGAATTGATAGAAGTGCCAATTCCAGTATATGATCATAATCCCGAATATAATAAGAAAATATATAGATTTCCTAGTGATAATGCTGAGAAAGCATTTTTGCATGCAAGAGACTTTCATACTAATTCTAAGCATAGATGACCAGAATGATTTCAGATTGATTCATTAGATGCTATCAAATATAAAAAATATGGACCAAGTTTCTTTAGATTTATGTATGATGTACTGTTAGAGTGAAGATTATTTTGTATCAATACTGCACGTTGACAAGTTCCTGATAATATCAAACATACAATTAAAAAAATTATTGATATATTTTTCTCTCAAGAGCAAAAAGACTATATGCTAGATAATCTTAGAACAAAATATGGATGTTCTGATACGGATTCTGCTGTACTATGGTCTTATTTAGATAATAATTGTTATTTTCCTGTATCAAACATAGAAGTTACAAAGTTATTGGGTATTCAAGAACATATATCATCTTCAATAAAAAAAACATTAGCAATGGATCGATATATTAGATATCTCGATAATTATATCAGACAATATCAGATTATAGATATAGATAATAGAGTGAAATTATGATTTAGTGATGATGGATATACTAATATTAAAGATATGTTGACTTACTTTGTGGATAAAAAATTAAGTAATCACGCTCCTTATAATCACTTTAATTTTAGATTGTATTACACAGGTAAAGAAATTGATACAGTAGAGAAACATATTTCTCAGCAATTGGTAGATACCTTAGGTAAGGATAGTGATTTTATTGTAGAAAAGAAAAGATCTCCACTTATTACTGGATGAGATGATTATGATAATATCAAAATTATGTTATAAAAAAATGGAGTTACAATGCTCCATTTTTTTAAATTTATGATAAGAAGAGCAGTTATACTACGCTTCAATAATCTCAAGTTTTGCTTCTTTCTTTTGAGATTGAATAGCTTGTGTTTTGCTTAAAATACCAGTTGCTCAAAACCATATGATAAGAACACCGAAGAATTTCGTAATATCAGATGCATAAATATGAGTATCACTATTATTGAGTAATATAAATTGTCCAAAAAATATGAGGAACAGTCCCAATATAAAGAATATTCTTTTTTGATAAGGATGATAGATGGGATAAACTCCGTAGACGACTCCTACATATCCTGCTGAAAGTACCATAACGAGTATTCCTACAATATTCATCCCAAGATGTTCAGGTTGGACAACAGTAGAGCTTGTTGCGATCAAGTAAACAGCATATGCTACAACCATTCAAGAGATAAGAGTGACGAGAATTCTTTTTATAGTGTCTAGGTTCATAATAGAAATTATAAATTATAAATTTTGAGTTTTAAATTGCTTGTATACAGAATAAGAAATACGTATAACAAATCAATGGATTTTTTGCCAAAAATAGTATATCAAGATAACGACTATCTTTTCTGTCGAAAAGACCATGGCATAGCGTCCACTTGGGGTCAGGAAGCTTCTTTTTTAGATATGATACAAAAGTATGGGTCTGACGATAATGTACGAAAAGAGCAGATATCAATATTTGGAGAGGAGTGAGAGTATGGATTATTAAATAGATTAGACAATGCAACAGCTGGGTTGCTCTATTTTGCAAGATCGTATGAAGCGAAAGCGAAATATATTCACCTCCAAAAACAGTGATGAATACAAAAAATTTATTATGCACAAGTGTATGGTACACCTAGAGCACAGTTTGGCTGGATCGATTCGCCTATTTTTCATCATTGTGATGATAGTACTCGTATGACGATAGAGAAGTCACAGTGAAGAGGAATTGGACAAGAAACTTCTACCTATCGAGAGATCGTAGAAGGAACGACAAAATGAGAATTTTCACGATTGAGAGTTGTTATCCAAAGTGGTACTCGTCATCAAATCCGTGTACATTTAGCAAGTATTGGACATCCGATTGTCTGAGATGGACTGTATATGACGAAGGGATTAAGGAGAAGATATAATGAAGAATGAAGAATGAAAAATAGAATTGAGTTGGTGAGTAGTGGAGTCAATTTAATTTAATTGTAATATATTATCTCTTATGTTTTATCAATATAAACAATCACTATCCTTTGTTTGGGATGTGCTCAAAAAATATAAAATACGAATAATGATTATTATATTATCGAGTATATTCTCTTCATTATTTTCGTTATTGTTGCCTTATTTATCTAAGATAGAAACAGACCAACTCATACAGCAAAATAATGTTTTTTTGTTTTTGCAGGATACGCCTTTTATGATTTTTGTGTATATTGTGATTATTCTTTTTGTCATACAAATGGTTGATAATATACTACAAACAGTATTTAATTGGTTACAAACGAAATATAGAGAAGCATTTGCAGATGAGTTTTTTTTGGCTATGTATAAAAGATTACAATATTTGGAGTTAGGAATTTATTCTAATAAAAGAAATCAAGATTTATTTGATAAAATTTTATGAAATAAGGATTTTGTATGAAATTTACTATCAAGTTTGATGGTGTATGTAAATATGGTTATTTTTCTCATATGATCAATTGCTTTGTTATCGCAGGTTGATAAAAAAGTTGGTATAGCTTTGCTTATTGGAGGTATATCATATTATATATTTTATTTCTTTGAAAGAAAAATAGATGTCTATGGGAGGTTTCAGACTTGGCAACTTGAAAGATCGTTAAGAGAAATAGAGTGGATTACCCGTAGTGAATTTCATAGATTGGCTTATGCTGGTGGTACAAAACTTATTGAAAATACTATTAAAGATTTCAATACTTCAAGAAGGGATATTGTATATAGTAATAATAGAAAAAGAGAAAGTATAGAAATAATAAAAAATATTGTTACCAAAATTATAGAAAATTGAATAAAAATTATTGTTTGAATATCGATCTTTGCCGGTCTATCATCTGTTTGATCATTGATTTTGACTTTGTGATTATTACAAAAACTTTCATCATTTATTGCTTCGGTTGTATGAAGTCAGAAAAAATTTGAAGATGCAAGAGAAAGTTTTGATATATTGAAATTATATCTAGATGCTACAAAAAATAATGATCATAAAAATCTTCTGAAATCAACACCGTATGAAACATTATCTCTTAATAATCTTACCTTTTCTTATCCATCCTTTACAGAATACGAATTGCAATATTTTGATATTATGCTGAAGAGATTAGATCAATCACAAGATAATTTAAATGATTTTCAGCTTAATAAGTTACATGCTTTGCAAGATGCAAAAACTCAAGCAACTTATCAAGAGACTGCCGTTTTAGAAAATATTAACGTAACTTTTCATAAAGGGAAAGTATATGGCATAGTGGGTAGAAATGGTGCAGGAAAAAGTACAATGGTACATTTAATTATGAATTTTTTTAATCTTCCA
>CAYWIJ010000011.1:22408-30043 GCA_964458335.1 uncultured Candidatus Peribacteria bacterium
GAGAGATCTATTATTTGGTGAAATACAGGTAATGAAAAATTATCATTTCATTTTTTCGAAAAAAATATTGCTGTGATAGAGCAGGATCCTTTTATGTTACGATGATTTACTATTAAACAAAATTTGCTTCTCTGAGTTGATAAGGAATATTCTGACGAAGAATTATATGATCTCTTGTCTATGTTTGACTTAGATGGAAAAATCCGTAAATTAAGAAATGGTCTCAATACTTTATATTCTTATGATTGTGATTTGTCATGATGACAACAACAAATTATAGCATTATTGCGTGTCTATTTGCAAGATAAGCCCATTATGATACTCGATGAAGGGACAAATCAACTTGATGCAACAAATGAAATTAAAATCATGAACCTGTTGCTAAAAAATAAGCAAAATAAAATTATAATTATGATTTCACATAGAATGACAACCCTAAATAAGGCAGATTATTTGTTTTGCTTGGAGGGTTGAAAAATTACAGATCAGGGTGCTCCTTGAGAATTGAGAAAAAAAGATACATTATTTAAGAGATTTTGGAATGAACAGGTTGAATAGATATATTGAGATTCATAGTATATTCTGTATAGGTATTATTAACTTTTAACTTTTAACTTTCAACTAACTTTGTCTCCCATCCTTTCTTTTCTCCTTGAACAGTTGCAATCACAGAAGATTGTGAGTCCGTTTCTTATCATCCATGGTCCGTGAGTAGATGCTCAACGACAATCTATTCGTGAAATGTGTCAGAGTGCTACTGGTTTTTTTGCTCATCAAGATGTCTTAGAGATTAAAGATTATTCATCAATGCTTGGGAAAGATCATAGTCTCAAGGTAGAATACAAAAAAAATACGGACTCTGACTTGTTGCAAAAACAGGAGTGATATGATGATATCGGGGCGAGAGAAATCAACGATCGATTGTCGATGGCGCCTGCTGGTGATACGAAGATTTTGATGATAGAACATCTGGATAGAGCGACTATTGGAGCAGCGAATGCTCTCCTCAAATCATTAGAAGAACCACTACCCAATAGATTCATTATTGCTTCGACGACGAATAAAGATAGTATCTTACCGACGATTTTGTCCAGAGCACTACTTATTCATTGTGATGCATCTTATACTCCAGAATCGATGACGACAGAACAACAGGATATTTTTGATGGTATTATTTCATCATTGAATACGAAAACTATTGCAATCCTGACTAAGTGAGCGACCCAAATCTCGAAAGAATGATGGTGAAGAATATTCTTAGATAATCTGATGTCACAGTATGCTCAGCAAGGACAGTATGACCGTATTCCTCTCCTTATCCAATCTCTTCGCCAAATTGACAGTAATGTGAGTGTGGAACATACGCTGTTTTCTTTGTTTTTAGAATTGATGAAGTAAACTATGATCTTTCGACAACAAGTGAAAAGATTTTTTGAGCCAGCAATCCTCATTAAAAAAACATATGTATGAATGGTAATGATGGTTACTACTTGGCCCTTTTATGGAATAATCACAACATTAGTCTTTGCACAACTTGTCAATGCAATTGAATTTTCTCAACAAGAGATTTTTATAAAAATTCTCATTTTTTATACTATATTTATAGTATTTTATCAGATTTGGAATTATTTTTGGAGTTTTTATGGACAAAGATTTTTTTGGTCTTTATATCAAATTATTGATCTCCAGTATTTCAAAAAATTTGTCACTATCGATAATAATAAAGCAGAGATTATTGGGACAGGAAAAATGTTATCTATCATAGATAAGGGTGTCGATCAATGGGTACAATTATTGAGTAATACGACTCGAATGGGTATCGCTATGGTAGTAAATGTTGTTTTTGCAGTCTACTTAGCAACAGTTATCGAATGGAAGTGGTGAATAGTAATGGTAGGCGCTATTGTATTGATGATATATATTGTGATACTCTTGGCTTATAAATGACAGCATTGGAGAGAAAAAAGAACAGATGCTCTTGACGAACGATCCAGACATAATGTGAAGATTTTGATGTCAAAACATGAAATTCTTGTTAATCAAAAAATAGACGAAGAAAACCAAAAACTCTATGATAAAATAGAACAGACGAAATATTTTGATTTACAAAAACATAGATACGAACATATAGGATTTAATATTCCGACATTTGGATTAGCATGTATTGCAATCTTTCTTTTTGGATTCTTGGGATATAAATTTTTTTATGACAACACGATCGCATATTCACAAGTGGTGTTATATTTGTGACTGATTAATGCATTAGAGAGAGGTGTGAGAGATGCTATTGAATTGTACAAACAGTATATCAAAAACCGAGTAAGAATAGAGAAATTATGGTCTACTTTTGATGAGATGCCACAAGTATTGTGATATGAGTTAGAAAAACAATTTGAATATAAACAAGGTAATATTATTTTTGATAAAGTTTCCTTTTCCTATGATAATAAGAAAGTATTTGATTCATTGTCCTTTCGCCTTGAAGGTTGAAAAAAGATTGCATTGGTAGGAAAGTCATGATGAGGGAAGACAACGATTATGAAACTTATTGCTGGATTTCTTCATGCTGATGGAGGATCTATACAGATAGATGGACAATCTTTACCAACTGCTCAGAATCTTAATACTGCAGTATCATTATCATCGTATTATCATCATGTGGGATATCTTACGCAAGAACCTAGCGTATTTGATGGAACTATCTATGAAAATCTTACGTATGCATTAGATTATGAACCTACACAAGATCAGCTTGAAAAAGCTATTCGTCAGGCACAGTGTCAGTTTGTTTATGAATTTGAAAACGGACTACAAACAGAGATTGGAGAGAAAGGAGTAAAGCTTTCTGGAGGACAGAGACAAAGGTTAGCTATAGCGAAGATATTTCTTAAAGATCCTCAAATATTGCTTCTTGATGAACCTACTTCGGCATTAGATTCAATAAGTGAGGAACTTATCAGAGAGGTCTTAGATACTTTGTTTGTGGGGCGTACTGTTATTATTATAGCACATCGTCTTCAGACAGTAAAACAAGCTGATGATATTCTAGTGATAGATGATGGAATGATTCTTGAAAGAGGAAACCATAACTCACTTATTAAGCAAAACTGACACTACAAAAAAATGCTTGATCTTCAATCAGGATTTTAAGTTTTCCTTGCTTTTTATAACAGAAATCTGTATCAAGGAGCTAATTGTTTCTATCCCATCACCACACAGCTATGGAACAAAGATTTTGGCAAATAGTGACTCGTTTAGGACAGTGACCTTGGATACTTATCCGACCTTTTGCACTTCACTTTTTGCCACTCTGGTGAAAGATAGGCATAGCGTATAGAGAAATACGAGATGATCCCTATGCAATTTTGCTTTTGGTAGCAATTTTAATGAGCTATGCAGGAGGAAGTATTATTAAACTTATCTTCTATAAACCTAGACCGATACCCTATGTATTCAAAAATTGGATTCAGAAGATAGATGCTTCATCGTTTCCCAGTATTCATACAGCGAATGCTACAGTTACTGGTTTGATTTGGTCTTGGCGATGACATCAGTCTATTGTGGCGTGATCAGACAGATTTGTGATTATCCCTATTTTAGTAGGAGTAGTAGGTATTTGTGCTGCGATTGCACTCTCTCGTATTGAACTCAAAAAGCACTATCCTATCGATGTGTTGTGCGGAATGATGTTTGGAGTACTTATTGTTGCTATCCTTGGATTGGCTTATATGTATGGATTATTCTATTGGTGGTATGTCTAGAAAATGAATTATATTGTTCATCAAAAACATAGATTATAGCTTCGGCTATTTTTCTTTATTATTTCTTTCTCTTAATGATAACGACGACAGGACTTATTACAACGATTGAGTATTCTTCATCAGGTGAGGTAGTAATTATTCATGTACAAGTCAGTGAGCCACTGAGTTTTGCTGAAGGACAATTTATGCTGTTGCAGACACTGATTGATGATAAGATCGTGAAGAGGTCATATAGTATCTGTTCGACAAACCAAGACCTCCAAGAGCGTCAGATTATCTCTTTTTCGATAAAAAGAAAAGAATATGGTGTTTTCTCGACATGGGCGACCAAAGTTGCAAAACCAGGTATGAGTATTACCATGACAGGTCCATTAGGTAAATTTTTTGATAAATGATTATCGAGAAATTATCTCTTCGTCTCGGTGGGAAGCGGTTTGTCACCTTGTCTTTCGATTTATGACCATCTGATTCGTACGGGCAATTATGACAAGATAGCGAATCTATTTGGAGAAAAAAAAGTGGAGCATATTCCTGACACGGTGATGAGTTCGTATACGAATATGGATGATAAGGTCTACAATCAGATATGTCTATCCAAAGAGATGAATATAACTTATCCAAATGTGATGAGATCAGGATATGTGCAGAGTGCAATCGATGATGCATTACAATTTCTTGATACTGATGATATGAGTGTGTTTATCTGTGGATTACCAGCGATGTGTGATGAAGTGAGAGATATCCTCTTAGCGAAGTGATTGCCCAAAGAGAGGTTGGTGATAGAGAAGTATTAGAACAGGTAAAGATCAATCTGGAGAAATAACAGTAGTTTTACAGTGAAGAGGGTGAAACTTTTTTTAATTTTCATAGAGCGTATAAGTGATCATCCCTGTATAAGTATCTATAGCTTGATAAGCAGGGAGAATTATTCTCATTTGAATCTTTCCTCCATATGTTCCTCTAATTCATCAAGGACCTATTATTCACCCATCTCATATTTCTCTCAAATCTCTTTTGATAAAGGTTACAGGAGTATCAGCAGGAATATAATCAGATAAAGCATCATCGAATACTACTATAGGATTCTCATAACCAGCAAGAGTTTGGACACTTTTGTAGGATTTAATGCTGATCGCACTAGATGATGAAATAATATGATCTCATATTCCTACAAGATCTGATATGGAGAGAGTGGTATAGTATCCATTCCCAGATCAACGCTGGTCATCTACTATAAAGGAATCAGATGTTAGAACAATAGTCTGTGATGTATTCTGTATTGTATAAGATCAAAAGTCAAAGTAATAAGGTCACTCAATACAGATATCTCCTTCCCACAACCCAAAGGTGATATAGGTATTATCTTCAAGATTATTCGTAAAGATTCGCTGATTATCATCATTTACTATACCAGGAATGATTGTCGTCCCTCCATTAGTAAAATCTCCATCATCATCAATCATCAGTGCAGGTTGTTGATAAGGATCCAGAGGAAGTCAGCCAGGAGGGTAAGTGATGGTTACTTCTCCAACATCACCATGTTTTTCTTGGATGTATCGTGTACGCTCAGTTCTTGAACTTATACCTCATGGTAGATTATCCGTATATCAGAGATCGTCGCTAGCATCATTATGAGACCAAGTCAGACTGGTCATATTGGGAAGTGTATCATTAGCTTGTATGATAATATCATTGCTATCATTGATAGATTGTGATCTTGTCTGAAGGAGTCCCATCCCATTGTCTCTGACAATACCAGCAATATCAAGATTGTATATTCAGGCATCGACTACAGACCATGATAGAGTATTATTGCTGAGAACATAGTTATGAGCATGGTGGAAGTGGTGAGTAGATTGATCTAAGGTTATGCCATATTTTATTGCAAGATAGGATTCTATTTTGTTGGTTGTATCTTCATCTAGATCGGTTGTATATGCCATAAGTTCTGCTATTCCATCATCGCCGTACATTCCTCTATTATACATATCACTGATAGTATAATAATCAGTAATAGGATCTTCCGATACACTTTTTACAATATGATATTGTTGCATAGCTACATTGGTTTCTTGTCCATTGACAGAGAGTGACCCATTGTATGATCGATCATTGCTATCTGGTCACTCTGTATAGGTAAGATCTGAATCACCATCGAATGTTGAACTGGAACGGATGGCAATGTCATTATTATCTGTTCCAAAGAGATATTGAGATCCAGCCTCAGCAAGATTACGTACAGCGAAGACGGTTTTGTAGTCACTACTGAGACTACTAGTTAGAAATTGTGTATCTTCTTGAAAATTGATTACAGGATGACCATTGACGATATTTTCTTTGTAGAATGGCTGTGTATCTGTATCTGATTGAGAAGCATCATTATGGTATGAACTCTTATCTTGCCATAATGAGATAGGGCATCCATCGGTATTGCAGTTTGTTCCTGCATCAGCTTTGAGCCAGAGAGAGCGATTATTAACTGTAGTGTTGAGTCCTATCCATGCAAGATAGGCATTATTCGTATTATCGTTGATGCTGGTAAAATCTCCTCCAATGATGAGATTACCATAAAAATCTATAGTGATAGCATATATATAAGGAATCTCCTCTACTAGTAGTCATCATCAACCAATTAAGAAATTTCTAACAAGTCTCTGTATATTCATATCAAAATCTGGATCTATATCACCTGATGTAAAAAGTTTTGCTAATGAAGTACGGGGATAACCTCATACATTACTGAATGATCATCCTATGATGATATCACCATTGCTTAATAGATAGATATTTTGTACAAGACCGTCTACCTCAGTATTAAAGTCCTCATCAAGAGAACCATCAGGAAGGAGTCTTGCAATATTATTACGCCCTTCCCCCCTTACACTAGAAAACTCACCTCAGATGAGGATCATACCATCATCTTGAATAGTGATGGTGGTGATATAAGGATCTTGTCGTATAATTATTCAGCCCCCTATTCATCAACCTATACTTTTAAATAATCCTTCTAAGGCGGTATCTTCAAAATCTTCATCTAAAGTACCATCAGGAAGAACTTTTGCAATACCAGTACGAGACTCTCCTCAGACAGTAGAAAACTCACCTCAGATGAAAATCTCTCCACTATTTTGGATAGCAATAGTATTAACTATATTATTTACATTAGCATCAAAATCATAATCCAGAGAACCATCTTCTTCTCGTAGCCTTGCAAAATAAGGGCGAGATTCATATCAGATAGAAGAGAAAGCTCATCAGATCAATATTCTTCCATTATGTTGTACAGCAATGGTAAGAATAGATGCGTCAGGATTAGTACTAAAAGAAGTATCGAGAGAACCATCAGGGAGGAGTCTTGCAATATAATTATGCTCTTCACCTCATATACTGGTGAAGTCACCTCCTATAAGGATCTTTCCATCAGATTGGAGTGCAATAGTATATACAAATCCCTCAATTTCTCATACATTAAAGTCCTCATCAAGAGAACCATCAGGAAGGAGTCTTGCTATCATATAACGCTCTTTCCCTCCTACATTATAAAACTCACCTCAGATGAGGATTTTCCCATCAGATTGAAGTACAGAAGTATAGATAGGACCATTAATATTAAAATTAAGAGAAGAGTTATCAAGAGATCCATCAATATTGAGTTTGGCAATATTATTATGTTCTACTCCTTCAACAGAAGTAAATTTCCCTCAGATGAGAATTTTCCCATCAGGTTGAATAGCTATGGTGGTAATATACGGTATAAAAAATGATCTTCCTCATCATCTTTCAACTATAACTCCCTGTAAAGATGGAATAGTGAAAGAGGTATCGAGAGAACCATCTTCTTCTAATCTTGCGATATTATTACGCTCTTCCCCTC
>CAYWIJ010000011.1:30143-36063 GCA_964458335.1 uncultured Candidatus Peribacteria bacterium
ATGAGGATTTTCCCATCATCTTGAATAGCAATAGTGTGTACAATTCCATCGGCATTAGCATCAAAAGAAGTATCGAGAGAACCATCTTCTTCTAATCTTGCGATATTATTACGCTCTTCCCCTCCTACATTAGAAAATTCACCTCATATAAGGATTTTCCCATTAGATTGTTGTACTAAGCTGTTGATAACTCCATTTGCTGATGATAATCATGGTGGTACATATCAAAAAGCAAAACTTGATGCACCACAGGTATAAAATACTATTTCTCCATTGTGGACTTGGGTTGTATGGAGCTGATCTTCTTCACGCAATGATCCATCAGGAAGACAAAGAGCATGAGGATTATTAGTCAGACCTTGTTGACTCCATGATTGTCATTCGTGCTGAACGAGAAGTTGTACAGTGCTACCATCTTCATAATCAGAAATTTGAATACGCAATTCGATCGGTTGTGAAAAGATAAGATGTTGCCCATCTACTCAAAATTTGAAAATAGTATCATAGAGACCACTACCATTGGCAATATCGATATTTGCATCAGGAAGTTCTTGTATACCAAAGACTAAAGGATTAAATTTTTCGCCATTAGCTGTCTTGATAGTGAGACCTGTAGGGATGATTGCTGATAATGTTCCATCAGGAGTTTCATAACGAAATCAGGTATGAAAAACTACTTCGTCTTGTATACTATCGCCACTACGCGGAGCACTGATAAGTCATTGTAGAAAATGAGGCAAAAACTCTGCTGGAGAATGAACAGTAATTAACTGATTGTCTTGAGTTGTAGTCAGGATTTGATCTTTTGATCATGATATATCGGTCAAAGTATATGAATTTGCAATACGGAGATCTTCTTGATCAAAGATATGTTGTTCTAGATAGATATGCAAAAGAAGAGGTTCTGATGAAGGAATACGTACGGTATCGAGTACATATCGATTGTCATCTTGTCCAAGTACGACAGTAAATCTATGTGATTGGCGGATAGAAAATCCCTCACTTTTGTCATCTTGTGCTTTAGGTTTGAGTGTGACTATATCAAAGACAGTTGCTCAAGATTGGAAGTACATAGTACTGAGATGATCAATAAATTCTTGTCCATCATTCTTTACATTAGTAAATGAGTCTTGTGGAGATGAAGACAATGATTGTTCCCAAATATCAACAGCATTTCATCTTGATATGGTATATTCTGATCATGAGAATTGTTCAAGAAGTTGTTTGATATTCAGATAGGTAACGTAAGAGCAGTAGGTCATATCGCTATGTTCATCGAATACATAATATGATGACAGTGAAGATGGATCAAAACGCCCAAATTCATCAATGAGTGGTATTTTCTTAGGATCAGTGATGACGAGTGATGGTTGTGTGTGTTCAGAATTATTGAGATTGTTATGTTCATCTTGTTCATAAAAAGTGATCGTATCATCTTGAGTGATCATAGTATAATCACCAGATGTAGATATACTTATATGTTCAGAATCGTCAGAAAGTTCAGAATTATCTAGAGTGATATCATCATCTTGCTCGTAAAAGGTAACGGTATCGTCTTCAGTGACAGTAGTATACTCATCGGATGATGGAGTTTCTGTAGTTGTAATAGATTCAGTTGATTCATCTTGTTCATAAAAAGTGACAGTATCATGATCAGATACACTGATATAGTTATCGGATGGAGTTTCTGTTGTGGGAGTGGTTATGGATTCAGTGATAGAAGTGTCATCATCAGCATAGGAGATAGTTGTTAGGATACTGATACATGCAAAAAACAGGATAATACTTATCCTTAGAAGTGATACTGTTCTGTGTAAAGTATGAAGAACTGGCATAGATACAAGAAATTAGTGCAAAATTATTGCATCATAAGTATATTCATAATGCTGTTTTTGGCAAAAATAAGAGTCTCCTACTCAAAATAGTATTGTTTTTTTGAAAAATTGTGATAAATTGCAAATTCTAAAAAAACCTCCATGAAGAAGGTTTTTTTGTGTTTAAGTCAGAGAGGTTTTAGTTTGTATAAAGTGTATAAAGTAAAGTACCCGTATAACTACCTACTGCTTGATATGCAGGGATAACGAGTTGTAATGATGGTGTAGTACCATATTTACCAACAAGTCAGTAATTGGTAGCATTTGTTCTTTTAATGAGAGTGATAGGATTGTTAAGTGATTGATATCCTCAAGCTACAGCACTATCAACTACTACATTAACATTAGAAGATCAAGCTATAGTAGTGATACCTTCATTTGCTCTTATAGATACACTTGTTGATGGAATGGTGGATGACCCTGATCCTGCTAGACTTCCACTCATTTGTACAGTAGTGTAATATCCAGCATTATCTCCTTTAAGATCTTCTACCCAAAATGGTGATGCAAATGATCCACTCACTGTTTGACTTGATGATGAAACAGTAAAGTTACCAAATGAGAAATTACCATCATTTCCAATACATACATCACCAGAGGTAATGGTTACAGATACACTAGTGTTTGTGCTACATGTCGTACCACCACCAATACAGCCAGTACCAGCTGATACAAAACTTACACCAAGTGCTATCACCCCTGTCAGAGCAAGTCAGGCAAGAATTTTTTTGTTTTTAATCATTTGTTTAAGAATAATATATAAAATATTTTCCATTTTTCTATCTATATAATATTCTTTTTTTATATTTTGTCAAATATTTTCGTACTTTTTTATGGTTTAGTCCATTTTTGGCTTTGGAAGCAATGTTTTGATGTGATACAATGAGTGGAAATAAGGTCAGAGAGACGAAAATATTACAAAAAAGATGATAATAATATAACTTATGATAGTAATATCTAGTCCAATAGGATGTAATCATTGATAGGATTGAATGAGTGCTTCATATTCCTTACTATCAGGAGCACTACTATGATTGGTATGGTTTTCATCATCTTGTCATGGTAACATGATACATTGTCCGTACATTTGACAGAGTTTTTGAATAGTATTGTAGTATGTAGTGAAGAGTTGATCTTTGATAGTAGTATCGCTAGTGATAGTATTATTTGTTTCTGATGGTCATAACCAAATATAATCTCAAGAAGCTTGGCTAGATCATGAGTGAGAGTGTTCTGGTTCTTCAGTAGTTGTTGATAAAGGATTATCTTCATATTCTGGGACATACCATTTCTGTGAGTCAGAACTTATTTCTGATACTGAATTATTGATGAGAGTATATCATCCTCATCCATGATGAATCGTACTTGATACTTGATTATGAAAAAAATGGATCATACTTGAACTTTTGTTACCCAGTATATCGCTTACTTCGATATACCAAAATATTGTCCCATGAGGAATATCATCTTTTCATAGGGATAAGAATGGATGTGTTGTATGAATGATTACATCAGAAGAAAAATCAGGCGTGAGTGAGAGATGAATATTATATTCACTGAATCCAATTCCACTATCAGTACTACTTCATCGATTAAAATTTATAGTATCACCAGTAATGAGAGTATTATTTATAGGTCAGAATATCATAGGTAATGTGGGAGGTGTATGATCAAAAACAACTGACAAGATATCTGTAAATAATGGTTCTCCATCAAAACTATGAAAAAGAGCTTTAAAATGATAGAGACCATCACCTGTGAGATGAAGTATATAATAATCATTATATGCATTAGCATGACTCCCACTCAATACTGTTGTATTGTTTTCGTCAAGAATCTGTATATATCCACCAGTACTTGCGTTGACTTGTATTTCAGGAGCTGTTTTTGTCCAGAGTATGTTATCTTGTAGGACAAACATATTGTTATCTGACCAAGTGAGAGATCCACTATACGTATTTACGAGATTGATACTTATAGAGAGCGTGTTGTATTCAGTTGTTTGAAGATATCCCGTACTTGCAAAAAGAAGTCAACATAAAATGATGATGACTCCATAGGTGATATAATGTACAAGATAGAGATAATGTTTCATTGGGCATGAATTATTAGTGATTAGGTGCTAGTTATTAGGGAATTGTCTGTAAGTGTTGTTTTAGCTGTAAATTTCAAGCTGTCTGTAAGCTTTAAGTTTTTTTTTGACTTATCGCTTATTACTTATAGCTTTTTTGATAATTACTTCTTCTTTTTTATTATCTTCTTTCTATAAGAGAAAAGACCATAAAGGAGAGCAAAGAGCAGAAACCAAGGGCTAAAGAAGTGATCAGTCATATCAGTAAGTACAAAGGTTTCTTGTGGTGCCGTCTCTGCATACGATCACAAATAAATTGCCTCATAGCGTACCGATCCTTGTACAGTAGTAGGACCTCATAATAACCAAGTCGTATACCATGGCAAAACCGTTTCAAATGATCTTGTCTGTTTTGGTACAAAGATTTGGTCAGTGGTATTCTTTTCTCCTTTGAGAATGTACCAGTCATTCCATGTGAGATTCACATGACCTGTGACGGCTATATTTCCCGTATTGGTAATATCCCATCTTGCTTTGTAGGTCCAGAAATCTTTCTTGAAAAAGTCTGATCGTTTGTCTGACATACGATAGATGGAGAAATTTGGATTATGAGTGAGATTGTCATAAAATTCACTTTCAATAGGATTTGAGATAAGAGCGATAGTAAAATCTCCTTCTACAAATACATCAATAAATGATCCTACTCTTGAAAATACATTGAACATACCCTCATTACTCATAGCATTGTTGAGAGAATGAAAGGTGAGACAGCCATAACTTGTTCCTGCAAATCCTCCTGTATAGAGAAGATCAACAAAGACTCTTTGTGCACTATTGGGTTTTATGGTGACATGTTCTGGATAATTACTTACGTATTGTCAGAAATTTGTTTTTTCAGTCTCTGGAAGGCAAGCTTTGTTTTGTGATTCATCATTGGTTACTGTTCCATCGACAAAATTGATACCAATATCTGCAGTTTTGTTGCTCGTATTGATAAAATCGATACAAATTACCTCTTTTTCATCAATTTTTGCATCAAGAAAGAGTGATTTTACATCAGACTTTTCAGGATCATTACAGTAGCGAGCTTTGATTTCTTTGATATCGGTAGTTTCTGTTGGAAGAGAAGACTGGGCAAAGACAGATGAACTGATAAATAGTCCAGTAAATAGCACAGCAGTAAATAATCTAAAATGTTTCATGCGTAGCAAGATATGATAGATGATAAAATACTGTTTTATAATAGTGAAAATACAACAATATACAATTATTCTGACTTAAATGGTTGTTGAGTGTATTGTGTTTTGTATGAGTTGTGATATAATCAGTTGAGAGGTAACAAGAAGTAGCAAAAGTCACAAGTAAGAATAAATAATGAAGAATTTTTTAGCGAAAGAAGTATTGACATTGTATTATTATTTGTGTATAAGAATATACGAATATTAAAAATATCATCAAAATGAAAAAAATCAACAATTTAAAAAGGCTTTTGAGACTATTAGTATTCCTAATCTATATTGGGATATTATGGTTAGTCTGGCGTGATACATTCTCTTTAGAAGGGATAAGTATTACGAAAAAAATAAGTTGGAGTTCGCTCTTGTTCTGGAAATTTTATATCGGAACAAGTATTCCAACTGTTATGATATGGAGTATTTATATACTCATATCATCAATAAAAAATAAGATACCATAGTTATGCTATGGTATTTTTTATTGACATTCTTGTGTAATTTTATTATAACATATAAAATAAAAAATAAATATAAATCAGAAAAATAAAAATTATGAAACAATTAGATTTTAAAAAACCATTATGGAGCCTTGCTTTTAATGTACCTACTTATTTAATATTAAATTATTGTTTTGGATTAGAATGGTATATGCTTATTTTGGGGGTTATATTAATGTCATTATTTATTAATGGGGCAGAACTATATTATCGCCTTGAACAATCTAAACTCCAACAAGAGTT
>CAYWIJ010000012.1:0-35962 GCA_964458335.1 uncultured Candidatus Peribacteria bacterium
AGGACATGCTGAAAATCTTTTGCATAAAGCTTGGGATGTAATCTGCGTAGGACATGCAGAGAATTCTCGTAATATTGTGGTAGATTTTGTGAATTTGAAATAAAAGAAATTGTTTTCTCATTGTAAATCTCTCTACTTTATTAGGTAAGGGGATTTTTCTTATCTTGAAATGATAAGAAGATTATGTATACCCTATATATTTATATATGTATGAGAAACATGAAAACTATAGCAGTACTTGTTGGGAGTTTGAGGAATTGATCGTGGAGTAAAAAAATAGCTCATGAACTTCAGCGTTTAGCTTCTGAAGATATTGATCTTCAGATGGTGGAAATTGGCGATGTACCACTGTATAATGAAGATTTAGAATCTGTAGTACCTGCGGCATGGACGCGTTTGAGAACACAGATTCGTAATGCAGATGCTTTTTTGTTTGTCACGCCAGAGTATAATAGATCTATGCCTGGAGGTCTCAAGAATGCAATCGATGTAGCATCGCGTCCTCGTGAAGAGAATGGACGAAGTGGTAAATCTGGTGCAGTAATTAGTGTTTCACCCAGTAATTTGGGTGGATTTGGGGCGAATCAATCTGTAAGACAAGTAGCTGCAGTACTTAATATTGCTCTCATGCCACAACCAGAATGATTTTATCATCAGATTATGACATGGTTTGATGAGGATGGTATGATCACCGCATCATGACAAGAGCATCTGACTAAGTTTCTTATTGCCTATGAGCAGTGGATCAATAAAAGTTAATTAATTTGTACTAAAAAATCCTCTGAACAGGCGTCATACACCACTGCACTTGCATCAGTGATTGCTCACCCAATACCGATAATCTCATGTCTCACACTACTGGGATTTACAAAAAGATAATTCTCTGACTCCTGGATGTTGTGTAGCTTGTGAGAGGAGGTCGTGGTATGAAAGAACGGTGTCTTGAGATCTGGGGTGGTAGTATAGCTATGTGCTTTCATAACATTGGAGAACGGTAAAATCATCAAAAGTATAAAAAAAGAAACCTTGAAAACAAGATAGAACATTTCTGTGTGATGATATTTTTATATCGGTCAGTTATTCTCACTTTTGATTTTCTATTTATTATTGACTTTATGGTTTATTTTATATATAAGTATCTCCTAACCACTAAAACAAAAGAACAATGAAATTACCTAAATTTTTACTTGCCGACAACAGTGCATTCCCTGATGATCTGTTTGTCCTACATACCGAACATCCACGGTTCATCCTGAATGTAGAATTAGAAAACATTGAATGGATCGATGATCTGGAAGAAGAAGATGCAAACCAGGCTACCGAATTGGTAGGATCTGCATTCCGATGGTGTGATAACGAATTGAAATCCTATAGCACCGAAAAGTAACCCTTATAACCTCCTATACTCTATGTAGTAGAGGAGTTTTTTTGTGAAAAAAACTTTAGTTTGAATAGATTATATTGTCAGAATTGTTCGTAAGAATTTCCAGAATTTTGTGTGCGAGCACAGCTCATTTACTATTCGTCAAGCTTGTGAGGTCTTGTGGCGACATAGGAAGGATCATAATCTGCTGGATTTCATGTTTTCTATCTTCTTCCATGGCTTCTCGATAAGCCATATTTGCATATCAGACATAGGATTTACTATCCGAGATACCGTTGTAGAGGATGATGAATTCGTGATTATTCATGGCTATTTCAGGATATTGGATAAAGAATTGTTCCTACTATAGCATTCTGATTTGGAGATATCAAGAGGAAGAATGTTTATTTATATCTATATGTATAATAATTTGTAGTGATGAGGAAAAGAACAAAAAATAAACTTGAACTTGAAATAGAATAATAATTTGTTATTCTCTAAGAAGTAGATAATCTGTTTGTTTATATAAATCTTTCTTTAAGATAAACATCATTCTTAATGCTATATAAAGACTTATTACAAGTATTATGATTTTTACCTAAGGAGAATGCTAAGGATATTTTTATAAAAAAATATTCTAATATAGATAATTATGCTATAGAAGTTGATTTTGAAAAACAAATCATCAATTATGGCAACAAAATAAAATCAGAAAGCAAGACGACTTCTAATCTTTCTCAACCTGAAAATTTCGTTGTTTTAGAATGTGTCAATCGTTTGCTTGAAACAGGGTATGAACCCGAAAGTGTTATACTCGAACCAACTTGGAAACTCGGACATCAGGAAAAAGGAAGACTTGATATTTTGGTAAAAAAGGACAGCAAGGCTTACCTGATGATTGAATGTAAAACATTCGGTAAAGAATACAACAAAGAATTAAAAAACCTGCACAAAGATGGAGGACAGCTTTTTTCTTATTTTCAGCAGGATAAGAATGCTGAAATTCTGATGTTATATACTTCTGAATTAAGAGGAAATGATATTGTTTTTCAGAATGAAATCGTAAAGATTGAAGAAGAATATAAACTTACAGCAACTGTAAAGGACTTTTATGAAAAACGGAATAAATTAACCAAAAATAATGGAGTTTGGGAAAACCCACCATATAACTTTAAACCTAAAGCCTTAACAATTGACAATTTAATAGATATAAAACACGAGGACAGTAGTTTTATATTCAATCGTTTTCTCGAGATATTAAGGCATAATGTTGTTTCTGACAAGCCAAATGCTTTCAATAAGATTTTCAATCTGTTTTTGTGTAAAATTTATGATGAAAAAGATAAAGAAAGAACAGATGAAGAATTAGAATTTCAATGGATCGAAGGAAAAGACAATGATATTTCCTTTCAGTTGCGTTTGACGGATTTGTACAAAAGTGGAATGGAAAACTTTTTGGAAAAAAAGGTAACTGATTTTTCTGATGAAGAGTTTGAACAACAATATGCTTCGTTATTTGTAGGAAATGATGATTTAAAAAAGAAATTTAAAGAGAACGTAATTTATAAACTTCGTTTGGAAAAAAACAATGAATTTGCCATTAAAGAAGTTTATGACGAAAAATCATTTAAAGAGAATGCAAAAGTTGTAAAAGAGATTGTTCAGCTTTTGGAGAATTTCAAAATTCGTTATGCAAAAAAGCAACAATATTTATCTGATTTTTTCGAGTTACTCTTAACAACAGGGTTAAAACAGGAATCAGGACAATTTTTTACTCCTGTTCCCATAGCTCAATTTGTGATTAAGAGTTTACCGATTGATACTTTAGTCAAAGATAAGCTGACCATTGCTAAAAAAGATGATTTACTGCCTTATATTATAGATTACGCAGCTGGAAGTGGGCATTTTCTTACAGAAAGTATGCACGAAATTCAACATTTGTTGATGAATGAAACAGATGATTTGAAATTAAAAACCGAAGCAAAGTCATTTGTTGAATATGCAAAAGTCAGACATTTTGATTGGGCTGAAAAATATGTGTACGGAGTAGAAAAAGATTATCGTTTGGTAAAAGTTGGAAAGGTTGGTTGCTATCTTCACGGAGACGGATTGGCTAATGTTATCCATTCGGACGGATTAGCAAATTTCAAACACAAAGACTACAAAGAGAAATTAAAGATTACGGATAAAGATTTTCCGAAAGAGAACAAACAATTTGAGATAATCGTTTCAAATCCTCCGTATTCGGTTTCGGCTTTTAAAAGTGCTTCGATAGATTATTACAACCAAAACGATTTTGATTTATACGACAGCCTTACAGACAATAGTTCCGAAATAGAAACTTTATTTATTGAAAGAACGAAACAACTTCTTAAAGACGGAGGAGTTGCAGGAATTATTTTACCGAGCTCTATTTTGAGTAACTCGGGAATTTATACAAAAGCTCGTGAAATCATTTTGCAGTATTTTGAAATCATCGGAATTACCGAATTGGGAAGTAATACGTTTATGGCTACAGGAACTAATACGGTAACACTTTTCCTTAGAAGAAGAAAAAATTATGAAAGCATTAATTTAAAAAATGCAGTTGAAAGATTCTTTACTGCTTTTACAGATGTTACATTAAACGGAATCGAAAAACCCGTTTCTAAATATGTTCATCACGTTTGGGAAGGATTGTCTTTTGACGATTATGTTTCTTTGGTAAAAAAACAGCCCAACGAAAAAATTGAACAGCACGAAATTTACAAAGAATACCGTAAAAAATTAAAAACCAAAAACGAAGATGATTTTTGGAAACAGTTTTTAGAACGAGAAACAGAAAAACTGTTTTACTTCATTTTAGCGTATCCTCAAAAAGTTGTGGTTGTAAAAAGCGGACAAAAAGACGAAGAAAAACGCTTTTTGGGTTATGAGTTTTCCAATCGCAGAGGAAGTGAGGGAATACACCCGATACAAAGAGGAAAAAGCATCGCAGAATGCACCAAACTTTTTGATGAAAACAGTTTTAAAAATGAAGAAAAAGCAAGCACTTATATTTACAAAGCATTTCAGGGAGATTTTGATTTTGAAATTCATGAAAGTCTGCAAAACAATATTTCAAGACACGATTTAGTGGATATGCTCACTTTTGACCGTGTAGAATTTGAAAAGAATATTTCTACTTCGGTTAAAAAAAAAGTAAAAACTCAAAGTAAGTGGAATAGTGCTGAAATAGGAGAAATTCTTTTTGAGCAACCAAAATCTAAAATTAAAGTCGGTACAGCAAAAGACCTTGCAGATGGAAAGTATAGTTTCTTCACAAGTGGAGAAACCATATTAAAACATAATGAATACTTGGTAGATTCTGAGAATATTTTTCTTTCAACAGGTGGAAATGCCATTGTTAAATTTTATAATGGAAAAGCGTCATATTCAACTGATACTTTTGTTGTGAAAAGTAATAATGAAACTAAAGCTAAAACAAAGTATCTCTTTTACTTTCTTGAAAGTATCGTTTCAATAATTGATGAATTTTATTTCAAAGGAGTTGGGTTAAGACATTTGCAAAAGCCTGATTTTAGAAAAATAAAAATCCCACTTCCACCATTAGATATTCAGCAAAAAATCGTTTCTGAAATTGAGATTTTGGAGAAGAAAGAGGAAAAAACTAAAGAGGAAGTTGAGGAGTTGAGAGAAGAAATATCAAAAACGTTCAATTCAGCAAAAACACTAACAAAAAAATTACTTAGTGAAGTTTGTGAAATGAAAGCGGGAGATTTTGTAAAAGTGGGAGATATTAGCAAAGAACAACAAGCAAATTTATTTCCCTGTTACGGAGGAAATGGATTAAGAGGATTTGTTAAGACTTCTACACACGAAGGAAAATACTCATTAGTTGGAAGACAAGGAGCATTGTGTGGGAATGTTCATTTAGTTAATGGCAAATTTCACGCAACAGAACACGCTCTTGTTGTTACTCCAAAATCTGATATTGATACAGTTTGGTTATTTCATAAATTAACTTTTATGAATTTGAATCAATATGCAACAGGAACAGCACAGCCTGGACTTTCAGTTATGAATTTATATCCAATCGAAGTTTCTGTTCCACCACTTTCTGAACAGCAAAAAATAGTTTCTGAAATCGAAAAAATTGAAGCACAAATAAGTGCTTTAGAATCTGAAATTGCAGAAATACCAAAACAAAAAGAAGCTATTTTAAAGAAATACCTATAAATGGTTACTGGTTGATATTAATTTCCCCTTGCATTCTCTCCCAAAATCCCTATATTCACTCTGATACATTCCCAAAACAGTAGGTGGGACTCCGTCCTCTAATTGTGTGAAATACCACTGCCTACCTAGGAACTGTTACATACAACTCGGTCAGATAATCTCTCTTTTGAGATATATTCTGTCGCGCTTAATTGTACAATTTCGTGGAATGCTGTCTGAACAACAGTATTTTTTATTCTTTATCTCGTGTCATATGGCACTTACTAGACAACAAAAACAAGAACTCATCAGCCAATATGCTGATATGTTATCTTCTGGTAAGGATGTCGTTCTTATTGAGCAATCTGGATTGCCAGTAGATGCAGTGATCTCTTTCAAAAAAGAACTTGCTGTCAGTGCTGCTAACTCTAGAATCGTTAAGAAAAGACTTCTTCTTCAAACTGCTGAAAAAAACGGTAAAGAAGCTGTAGATTTGGGAACTCTGAAAGGATCTCTCTTAGCTATGGAATTGGATAACGAAGATTTCGCTCCATTGAAGACTATCGTGAAGATGAACAAAGCTTTCAAGAAGGCTGGTAAGCAATATTCTTATTCGTTCCTTGGGTGATGGTATGGAAATGTTTGGAAAGATGCTACTGCAGTATCAGAACTTGCTAATATCCCATCAAAAGAAGAATTGGTTGGAAAATTCTTGTATCTTTTGAAATATCCTGTACAGGCTACAGCAGGAGTGTTGGATCAAATCGCAAAGAAAAAAGAAAAAGCATAATAAAATTTTGAATGTTGAATTCTTAATTTTAAATTACTAATTGTTATTAAGTTGTTTTAATTTATTATATTACTTATCTAATGGAATTAACTACAAACGCTCAAAAAGTATTTGACCTTGTAAAAGATCTTACAGCTGTTGAATTGGCTGCGCTTGTTAAAGCTCTTGAAGAAGAATTTGGAGTAACTGCTGCTTCTATGGTGGTTGCGGGAGGAGCTGCTGCAGCTGGTGATGATGATGCAGGAGGAACTGCTAAAGATGCATTTGATGTTGAACTTACTGAAGTTGGACAACAAAAGATTGCTGTAATTAAAGTTGTGAAAGAATTGCTTGGAGTTTCCCTTCCAGAAGCAAAAGAAATGGTTGAAAAAGCACCAGTTATCGTGAAAGCTGGAGTGAAAGGTGATGAAGCTGAATCATTCAAAATTAAGCTTTCAGATGCTGGAGCTACTGTGACTCTTAAATAATTCTTTTATAACCTCTTTATGTTCTTGATGGCATTTACAGTACAATGAATTGTAGACAATTTCGTCTACGTTGGTGGTGTCAAAAATACTTCAAGCCCAAAAACAAGAAAATTCTGGAAACAAGAGACTAACGGTACTGTTGTTCTTGATCCAGAAGTTCAACTTACGGCATTGAATGGTATTTATGTGACGGTTCAAGAAGCGAAGAAGAATAATCAAGAAATTGTTGTGGTTTGTCAAAAATCAGGACTTTCTGATGTGATCGCTTCATTGGCTGAAAAATATAACTTCCACTACCTTACTCACAAATTACCAGCAGGATTCTTGACAAACTTCGATACTCTTTTCTCTACGATCAAACAAATGAACGAAAAGAAGAAATTTATCGCAAGTGAGAGTTTTGCTAAACTTACAAAGAAGGAACAATCTATGAACAAGAGACACCTCGCTAAGATCGAAAAAATCTATGAAGGAGTAAAAAATCTTTCAAGAAAACCAGAACTGGTGATCGTAGTAGATGGAACTATGCTTGATGGATTGGTTCATGAAATCGAAGTTTCTGATACACCTAGTGTGTTGCTTACTTCTACTGATTTCCCAAAATGGTGGGATCGTGGGAATATGGCAGTAGTGAATCTTCATAACCAAAAATCACCTACTTATGTTCTTGAAACATTGTTTGCATAATTTTCTTGTTTTCATATAAACAGAATAAGATTGTGTCATTTTACTTTGTAAAGGAACAATGAACGAAGAAATCACCACACCAAATGTATATATCCCTTCAACAATAGAAAAGAAAAGAGCAATTACCTGACTCTTTTTTATGGGGATAGTTATGATGTTGGCGAAAGGACAGGAGTTGTCGGTCTTTGAAAGATATTATCTCTCACTTTCACTTTCTCTGTGGACGTTAGGATTGATTATATTTTTCTCTGCGATTATTGTCTTTTTTGTGGCTACAGTACTAGGATATTTATTTGTTTTAGTGTTGTTGATATGGTTTGGTATTTGGGCATTCTCTATACAACAAGCTCGAGCAGGGGTATATAATCACTCATTTGTAGTGATGAAACTTTTAGTCTGACTTGGTGAGCGATTACTTTCACTATTTAGTGATGAAACGTCCACTCCGTCAGAACCACCTGTTTGATAATAATAAAATTTTATTTATAAATCATAATCAGTATGAGTATCTCAATAGATATGATCAAACAATTAAGAGATCAGACGCTTGCTCCACTTGGTGACTGTAAAGAAGCTCTTGTTGAAGCAAATGGTGATGTTGAACAAGCAAAAGAAATATTGAAAAAGAAAGGAGCTATCAAAGCGGACAAAAAATCAGATAGAGAAACAAATAATGGTATTGTAAGGTTTGTCGTCTCTGATGGAAATGTTGTTTGAGTGAAACTTCTTTGTGAAACAGATTTTGTATCGAGAAATGATGCCTTCAATGCTTTAGTTGATTCATTGATTGCTACAGTGGCTAAATATAGTGATGATGTAAATCCTGAATCTATTCCTGCGAATCTGATGGCTGAACTTGAGAAACTTGTAAAAGATCAAGCCGCAACTATTGGAGAAGCTATGAATATTGCGTATGTGTACAAGACTTCTGCAAATGCATATGCGTATAATCACGGTGGTTCGCTTTCATCTGTTGTTTTCTTTGATGGATCTGATGATGAAGTAGCGAAAACTATTGCGCTTCAAGTAGCCGCTATGAATCCATTGTTTGTGTCACTTGATGATGTTCCTAGTGATCGTATTGCCCAACTTACTGCTGAATTTTCTGCTGATGAATCATTGGCTAATAAGCCAGAAAATATCAGAGAACAAATTGTGTCTGGTAAAGTACAAAAAGCAGTACAAGACGATATTCTTCTCGAACAAGTATCTATTAAAGATCAGTCTAAAAAAATCAAAGAATTACTTCCAGCTGGATTTATAGTGAAATCGTTCTTGAGAGTTGGTGTCTAAGTTTATAAAAGTGTTTTCATAGATATTATTTAGTATAACTATTATAATGATAGTTTATGTCTATGATAGTATTTATTCTTTATTTCATTTTGTTTCTCTTATGAAATCATACGAACTTGTTCTTGTCATTAAAGCATCATTGAATGCTGATGAAAAAACAGAGCTCCTTACGACTGTTGAAGATATTATTGGTAAAGATACAATTAAACAAAAAGATGATATTGGAGTAGTAAAAGCTGCTTATATTCTTCAAGGGAAAAAAGATAATACACATATTCATCTTGTTTCTTACTATCTTCATACTGATCCAGTAGCAATTAATGAATTTACAAAGAAATTTACTTTTGTAAAAGGATTGATTAGACATTTCTTCTATGCTATGGGAGCAAATGAAGAGTTTGTAACTTATGCTGATATGCAAAAAAAACTTGAAAAAGTTCTTTCTGACAAAGAAGATAAAAAAGTTGCTAAAAAATAAGGTATGACCTTATAATCACGTATCATTTTATTTACTTTACTAAATCTTCAATTATGATAAAAAAGAAGAATGATCTCCTTAAGAATAAAGATGTGGTAGAACTCATCTCTTGGAAAGCGGTTCCATTATTGCAAGAATATATGACTAGATTTGATAATATTAAACCTAGAAAATATTCTCAACATTCAGTTCGTGTACAAAAAAAACTTAGAAAAGCTGTTATTAGAGCAAGAGAATTAGGACTTATCGCTTATACTCAGTAGGAGATATTTATTTTGGTCATTGTGAGGGTTGTTGCTATTCTTGTTAGTAAATATTCAGACAAGATGCTTCGATAAGCTCAGCATGACGCTTCAATAGTTATTTTACTCAATAAAAAACTGTCCGTATGGCAAGTAAATTAAGAAGAATTAGAAAATACCAGTGGGTAACTGGAAAAAGACTTCGCAAACATGGACGAAGAAAAAAGATGGAAACATCAAATGGTAGAAATACTATCAATGCTAGAAGAAGAAAATGAAGACACGTTTTGACTCCACAAAGACCACAAAAGAAATCAAAGAGAGGATAGTTATTAGAACATAGAATGTCGACGGATATTATTTTGTTTATCATTATTCTCTCAATGAATTTCCACACAACATTTCTTCAATTTCTTATTTCTTGAAATAATATTAGTCAGTTATAATTCTCATGTGATTGACTACTTTTTTCGTTACTATATTTTAATTTGTCTCTGTCCTTTTCATGGCTACTCGTAAGAATATCTCAGGATCTTCTATGTCAATAAATTTTGAAGAAATCCTTAAACAATACTCTCAAAATGCGTCAGGAAGAATATTTTTGTCTGAACAAAGGAAATTTGCTCAACTTCCAGATTTACTCTCTTTACAAAAGAAGGGATTTGAGGATTTTGTAAAAATTTATATTCATAAATTGTTTGAGGATGTAAATCCTATACAGGATATTGCTGGAGAAAAACATGTTATCGAAATTGATGAAGTAGAGATATCTAGTCCGCTTCATGATATTGATGTGTGTAAGAAAAAAGAACTTACTTATGGTGGAGTAATTTCTGCAAAAGTTAAATTAATAGATTCAGTATCTAAAAAAATACTGTTTTCTAAGAAAGCAAATATTGGTATTATGCCTATTATTACTCCCAATGCTTCCTATATTATCAATGGTGTAGAAAGAGTAGTAATTTCACAAATCGTAAGATCATATGGTGTATTTTATTCTCAAAAAGACTTTGTTTATTCTTGTAAACTTATTCCAGAGAGAGGTTCTTGGTTAGAAATTTCTGTAGAAAAATCTGGACATGTCGTTGCAAGACTCAATAAATCAAGAAAATTCTCTATTACTGCATTGTTAAGAGCATTTGGATTAGAATCTGATGATGCTATTAAAAAAGCATTTACTGACACCTTTGACGATACTGATACTAATTTTATTGATTTAACCTTAGCAAAAGATCCATCATCTGATGCTCTTTCTGCAGCTGAATTTATTTATGGTAAACTTAGACCTGGAGAATTGGTAGATGTACAGAATGCTTTGGATTATATAAAAGCACAGTTTCTTACTTTAGATAGAATTCATCTTGGAAGAATTGCTCGTCGTAAGATCAATGCAAAATTAGGACTTGATAAAAAATTAGATGATCCTGCATCCAATCTCTTTGATACGGATGATTTGGTGTCCTCTTTACAATATTTGTTTAATATTGTGAACCAAAAGAAAGGATATTATCTTGATGATGCTGATCATCTTTCCAATAAGCGTATCAGAACGATGGGTGAAATCTTGTACTCTCATCTTCAACCAATCATGAGAAAATTTGTAAAATCAGTAAAAGGAAAACTTTCTGTTCTCAATGATGAAAATCCATTGAAAATTACTGATCTTGTAAATTTTAAAATTGTGGATAATGCTATCAAAGGTTTCTTTGCTACTTCTCAACTTTCACAATTTCTAGATCAAATTAATCCACTTGCTGAGATGGAACATAAGAGAAGAATCACTGCTCTTGGACCAGGAGGACTCAAGAAAGAAACAGCAAAATTTGATGTTCGTGATCTTCATGGTTCTCACTATGGTCGTATTTGTCCAATTGAAACTCCAGAAGGACAAAATATTGGATTAGTCTTGTATCAAGCATTATATAGTAAAATCAATGATGAAGGATTTATTGAAACTCCTGCATTGAAAATTTTTCAAGACTGTGAAGCTGATACAGAACTTCTGATCAATAAAATTGCAAGAAAAGATATTGTTGAACTTGATACAAAAGGAAATGTAACGAAGAAAGTGATTGTAGTAGAAGGTCACTATATTGATGAAAAAGCAGCAAAACTTATTGAAAAAAATTATAAAAAACTTGGATCAAGAGTATCAGTAAATCCTTATTTTACTGATGAAATTGTGTATATCTCTCCAGAAATGGATGAGAAAGTGGTCGTAGCGTGAGTAAATACAGCTATTGATGAATTTGGAAATGTATTAGAAAAACGTGTTCCCGCAAGACATTTTGATCATATGGAATTGTTTCATGTAAGAGAAATTACTCATATGGATGTGAATCCATCACAAATTTTCTCTGCTAATACATCACTTATTCCGTTTGTGAATCATAATGATGCTGTACGTGCCATGATTGCAACAAACCAACATCGTCAAGGTATTCCACTCATGAAGTCAGAAAGTCCTCTTATTGGAACAGGATTAGAAGATGATATTGTAGAGAATACACATCAAATTATTACTGCTGAAGGAGAAGGAGAAGTAATTTATGTCGATGGTAAAAGAGTAAGAGTAAAATATAAAAAAGGAGGAACAAAAGAATATGAATTAACTACCTTCAAAAAATCAAATCAAAAAACAATTATCAATCAACAACCAAGAGTATCTTTAGCTCAAAAAGTCAAAGAAGGGGATATTCTTATTGAAGGATCTGCGGTACAGAAAGGAGAAATTGCTGTAGGTAAAAACTTGAAAGTCGCATTTATGCCTTGGCAGGGATATAATTATGAAGATGCTATTGTTATCTCAAATAGATTAGTAAAAGATAATGAATTAACTTCTATTCATATTGAAGAACATGAAATTGAAGTATCTGAGACAAAACTTGGCCCTGAGGAAACTACGAATGATATTCCAGGTATTTCATTATCTAAACTTCAAGATCTAGATGAAAATGGTATTGTGCGTATTGGTGCAGTTGTAAAAGGAGGAGATATTCTTGTTGGGAAAATTACTCCAAAGAGTGAAGGAGAACTTACGCCAGAAGAAAAACTTATCCAAGCGATCTTTGGAGATAAATCAAAGAGTTTGAAAGATACATCTCTTTATTTACCAGCAGGTACTGAAGGTAAGGTTATTGATGTAGTAGTTCTGGATTCTAAGAAGGGTGATAATCTTCTTGCTGGAGTGAAACAAAAGATTAAAGTCTATGTGGCTCAGACAAGAAAGATTGAGGTAGGTGATAAGCTTGCCGCAAAACATGGAAATAAAGGTATTATATCTATTGTTGTTCCTGAAGAAGATATGCCATATACAGAAGATGGTATATCAGTAGATATTGTCTTAAATCCACTTTGAGTAATCTCTCGTATGAATATGGGGCAAGTGTTTGAGACGCAGCTTGGGCTTATTGCGAAAACCCTTGGTGTGAAATTTGCAGTCCCTACCTTTGCTGAATTTGGACAAGAACAGATAAAAGAGTTAGCTAAAAAAGCTGGATTGTCTGATGATTTGAGATTACAACTTTACGATGGAAGAACAGGAGAAGAATTTCCGAATAAAATCACGGTTGGTTATATGCATATGATGAAATTGAACCACATGGTGGAAGATAAAATCCATGCAAGATCAGTTGGACCATATGCTCTTATTACACAACAACCATTGTGAGGTAAGGCAAGAGATGGATGACAAAGATTTGGAGAAATGGAAGTATGGGCATTAGAAGCATATTCAGCAGTACATACTCTTCAAGAAATGCTTACAATTAAATCAGATGATGTAGTAGGAAGAAATAAAACATATGAATCAATTATTAAAAATCAAAATTTGAAGATTAACGGATTACCAGAATCGTTTAATTATCTTACCTATATCTTAAAATGACTTGGACAAGATGTTCAACCCATTAGTAAAGAAGAGATGGAAGATTATACAAAAGAGAAGATGGATAAAATTCAATCATTGAATCTTTCAGGATTGACAGGATCGTTCTTAAATTCTCTCGATGATGGTGAAGTAGATCTTGCTGAAAATGATAAAGGAGAGATGATTGAAAATATCTTAAAAGATTTTGAAGAATCAGGATATGCAACTGATGAATCGTAATACTTTCTTGATATAAAGTAATATTAATATATAATATTTATTTCTTGTACTAGCTATTTATGCAAAAACAATCATTTGATGGGTTGGTGGTAAAACTTGCATCAGCACAAACTATCGAAAAACGATCACATGGTGTAGTAGACCATGCTGATACTGTAAATTATAGAACAGGAAAACCAAAACAGAAATGATTATTCTGTGAATCTATTTTTGGACCAATTAGAAATTTTGAATGTAGTTGTGGAAAATATAAAGGAGTAAGATATAAAGCTGTTGTGTGTGAGAGATGTGGAGTAGAAGTTACGAATGCAAGAGTAAGAAGAGAAAGAATGGGACATATTGATCTTGCAACTCCAGTAATCCATGTTTGGTATCAAAATAGTGTATCAGGAGGTATTCACCACTTACTTGGACTTTCTGGTAATGAGATTCAAAAAATTCTTGGATTTGTAAAATATATTGTAACTTCTCAAATTACTGATGAACAAAGGGAAGCAATGTTTACGATGCTTGAAGAGAATGTTAAAGCTACTATAGCAAAAATTGATGAAAGTTATCTTGTAGAGAAAGAACAAATTATAACCAATACAAAAGCTTCAAAAAATGCTTTACAAGATTTAGAGAATAGATATATCGCTAATAAAGTAGAAGTTGATCTTGAGTTTAATAGAATTAAAGGTCTTATATCAACTCTTGATCGTGGTGCTACTATCTTAGAAAGTGATTATAGAAATATTTTTGCACAATTTGATGAACAAGTTGCCTTTCATTCAGGACCTTTAGCTATTTATAATATGCTTAAGGGACTTGATATTAAACAAGAAATTGATAAAAATTTAAAAGAATTTTCTTCTATTAAGTCTGTAGAGAAGAGAAAGAAAACCTTTATTCTTATTAAACTTCTTATCAATCTTTATTCTTCTGGAGTAGCTCCTGAGAATATGGTGATTACAAAACTTCCTGTCATACCACCAGACTTGAGACCAGTGGTACAGCTCGATGGAGGTAGATTTGCAACATCTGATGTTAATCTTTTCTATCGTCGTGTACTGATGAGAAATATCAGATTGAAGAAGATGATTCAAGTAGGAATGCCTGATGTTGTAAAGAAAAATGAAATTAGACTTTTGCAAGAAGCAGTAAATAATCTCTTTGTAGGTGAGAAACAAACAACAGGAGCTGGAAGTAAAGTATCAAAATCTCTTTCAGATATGCTTTCAGGAAAAGAAGGAATTTTCAGAAGAAACCTACTTGGAAAGAGAGTAGATTATTCAGGAAGATCAGTAATTACTGTATGACCTCACTTGAAACTTGATGAATGTGGAATTCCATTATATATTGCAATGAGAATATTCTCTCCATTTGTTATTGGTAAATTAATTGCTAAAAAAATTGCATATACTCCAAAACAAGCTGAAAAAATGATTAAAGAAGGACATCATCTTGCATTGAAATATCTTGAAGAGGTAGTAAAAGATAAATACGTATTATTGAATCGTGCTCCTACGTTACATAGGCTTTCTATCGAGGCGTTTAAAGTAAAACTTATGCCTGGTAAAACTATTAGGCTTCACCCTCTTGTATGTACTTCATTTAATGCTGACTTTGATGGAGATCAGATGGCAGTCCATCTTCCTATCTCTCAGGAAGCACAAGATGAAGCTAAAAACTTGATAGCGGCAGACAAAAATGTTTTGAAACCAACTGATGGTGAGCCAGCTATTGTTCACTCACAAGATATGGTACATGGAATTTACTATCTTACTGATGATAGAATCCATGCTGGAGCAATGATGGGTTATTTTGAATCACTTGAAGCAGTTATTCAAGCTTATCAAGCTCAATCAGTAAAATTAAAAGATAAAGTAATAGTATTAGTTGAAGATGAAGCGATAGAAACGACAGTGGGTAGAGTAATTTTTAATAGTTCGTTACCTGAAGATACTCTATTTATCAATGAAACAATACAAAAAAAGAAACTCCATAAGCTACTTAATAGCATCTTTGATGATTATGGACAGGAAACTGCTGTAAAAGTAGCCGATGCTATCAAAGATCTTGGATTTAAATATGCTACCTATTCATGACTTTCTATCTCTGCAGTGGGTATTGAAATTCCGCAAGAAAAAGATGCGCTTCTTAAACAGGGAGATGAGCAAGTAAATGAAGTTTATAAATATTATTATAAAGGATTTTTGACTGATGATGAAAAGCATAGACAAATTATTCAAATTTGGACTGATGTAAAAAATAAACTTGAAAAATATGCTAAAGAACTTCTTATTGAGAAGGGAGATGATGTATTTGCTATGATTGATTCTGGAGCGAGAGGTTCATACAATAATTCTACTCAAATCTTAGGTATGAAATGATTAGTAATGAATCAAACAGGAAAGATTATTGAACTTCCTATTAAGGGAAACTTTGTAGAAGGACTTTCTCCTATTGAATATTTTATCTCGTCACATACGGCAAGAAAAGGAAAAGCTGATACTGCATTAAGAACGGCTGATTCTGGATATTTGACAAGAAAACTTTGTGATTCATCTCAAGAAGTAGTTGTAAAACAACATGATTGTGGAACTGAAGATTCATTAATTATTTCAAAAGTGGAAATAGAATCATATAATGGAGATTTTGAAGAAACATTGTATGGTAGAGTATTGGCTTCTGATATAGAAGATTCATATGGTAATACTATCCTCCATATTGGTGATATGATTGATAAGAAAAAATTGAATCTTATTGTAGAGGGCGATATTGATCTTGTAAATGTAAGATCTCCAATGATCTGTAAAACAGTATCGGGAGTATGTCAGAAGTGTTATGGTATGGATCTTGCTACAAGAGATATTGTAAGACTTGGTACGCCAGTAGGAATTATTGCTGCACAATCTATTGGAGAACCATCTACTCAACTGACGATGGATACTTTCCATAAAGGATGAGTAGTATCTGCATGAGAAGATATGGCGCAAGGTATTGATAGAGTGAAACAACTTTTTGAAGTGAGAAAACCAAAAACATCAGCAATTGTTGCTCCGTTTGATGGAATTGTTCGTTTCACAGAGAAAGGTAAAATGAGATTTATGATTCTTGAATCAAACTTTGATAAAGAAACATATCTGTTTAAAGATGGATATGAAGCTACTGTAAAGAAAGGAACATCTCTCATAAAATGATCTGTGTATGCTGTGAAGTGAGCAAGTAAAATGAAAGTAAAAGATGATGGAATGGTATTAGAAGTAAAAAAGGATCATATTATCTTTGGGACTAAGAAGCTTGTTGAATATTCACTCATTGGATTGAATCCAATTGGATTAGATGAAGGAGATGAGGTTCTGAAAGGACAAATTCTTACTACTGGAGCTGTCGATATTAAAGAATATCAAGATATTGTTGGTGATCTTGAAGCTATGAAATATATGCTTAGAGAAGTAAATGCTGTCTATGGAGTACAAGGACAAGCTATCAATGATAAGCATATTGAAATTATCATCAAACAATTATTCTCTAAGGTATTTATCTATGATGCTGGAGATTCAAGTTATATCCCTGGTTCTCATGCGAAATACGAAGATGTAGTATCTATCAATAAAGAACTTGTTACTGCTGGTAAGAGACCATGTATTTTTAAGAGAATGGTACTTGGATTGACTTCTATCGCTAAGGAAACTGACTCATGGCTTTCATCTGCATCATTCCAAGAAACTATTAGAGTAATGGTTGATGCCTCTTTGAAAGGAGCGGTTGATGATCTCAGCGATTTGAAATCAAATGTGATTCTTGGAAGACTTCTTCCTATTGGTCAAGAGTTTATTGATCGTCAAGATAAAAGTGCATTTGAGCTTGCTATGGCGCAAGACCAGATGACTGTTGATAAGAAAGGTGAAGAAATAGTTCAAGTATAGAAAATGTAGTATAAAAAAAAGAGTAGTCGTTAATGGCTACTTTTTCTTTTCACATTTTTCACATCTCCCACTAAGTTCTACATACTCATCACTGAGTCAGAGAAGGGATTTTGTCTTTTGGTCGAGATGTGTTTCTTCTATAGTATTACAATCTCTACAGATGATGAGATCATGAGCAGACTGACATCAGGTATGGTTATGGATACAAGGCATATATCATCATAGACTTTGGATCTTATGGACAATACCTAGGGATTCAAAAATTTCTAAATTTCTATAGATCGTGGTGATATCAATATCTGAATTATTTGATTGCTTGATGAGTTCATAAGGATTGAGAGGTTGTTTGATATCAGCAAGTTGTTCCAAAACCCAACGACGAGTTTTGGTGATTTTTTGGTTATTGTTTTTGAGAGTAGTGAGGGCTTGGTTAAGGAACATTTTGGCGAGTTGGTGAACGAGTAAATTGGCTTTTAATATTGTGACTACGAGTGTTGTCTTGTGTCATTGCGAGCGACCTTTTCCCTGAATTTATGAGAGGAGCATGGCAATCCATATACAGATCCACAGCCTAGTGGATTGCTTCGTCATTTCACTTTGTTCCATTCCTCGCAATGACAGTATTATAGTTATTTAATTTTTAATTGCAAGTTTATTGCATTTACTATTGCAATAGTATTGCATTTGTGTATAATGGTGAAACTTTATTGAATAATTGATGTACTATGAAAATAGCAATAGTAGGAAAATGAGGAAGTGGGAAAAGTACCATCAGTCGGCTACTTACACAGTATCTTCTCTCTCAACAACATCAGGTCTGTGCGATTGATAGCGACCATAATATGGACTTCACTGACTTGTTGGGATATGATTTTCAGTCAGAGTCTCCTAGTTTTAAGGATTTGTATGATGAGCTCTTGGTGTATCTTCAGGAAGAAGGACAGAAAGCGAGAGCCGTGATTAAGAAACATCTGTGATATTATCGTTTTGCCCTTGATGAGATGGATGAGTATACAAAGAAAGTTCTGATTCAATATAATGATAATCTCAAAATAGGAGTTGTCTGACTGTGATCCGAAGACGTCATGATGTGATCGTCGTGTGCTCATGGTATGAGTAATCCACTCAAGATTTGGTTGACGCTCTTGGATGAGTGAAAACATGATGTCGTGGTCGATGGAGTAGCGGGTGTTGATATGATCAACTTTGGTCTATATCATGCGTGTGATTATCTCATCACTGTCGTGGAACCAAGTAGAAATAGTATCAAAGTAGCTCAACAGATCAAGAATCTCTGTGAGATGTCTGATGTGAATTATGGATTTGTCGTGAATAAATATCAACAAAATGAGTATGCACAACAGATTACTGAACAATTTGGAGATAAGATATTAGGTACGATCGCTTTTGATGATGGGTTATTCTCATATCATTATGATGCAATAGCTGATACAGTGAAAAAGAGTATCGCTCATATCTATGATGAAGTAAAAAGTTATCAGTGATTTAGTCTGGTAGAGAGAGTTCTGAAATTGGAAGAGTTGAAAAATAGATAAATTTAATCTTTTTATATAACGATGGATACCCATGTATATCGTTGAGAAAATGCATTGCAGGATTTTCATGATCCTCATCACTATATCACACCATTAGTTGAATTACCTCAAGTATTGAATCCTTATGTTGAACAAGGTATACACATCTATGCAAAACTTCTGTATATGAACCCTCTGTTGAATGTGAAATCACTACCTGCACGATATATGGTTCAAGATGCACGTTCAAGACAGTCAGATATCACTCATTTTGTAGAAAGCTCTTCAGGCAATACAGCTTATTCCATAGGAGTCTATGGTAAGGTATATCATCAAGCTGATACGACAGCTATTGTATCTACAGAAGTGACAGAATGAAAGAAAAAAATCTTAGAACTTATGTGATTGGATTTACACTATCATCAAGAGCCGATCTGTCCTGATCCGTCAGATCCTGATAGTAGTATCAATCTTGCAAGACAGTTGTGAAAGCAGTCTTGATGGTACAATCCAGGTCAGTATGATAATCCTTTGAATTGGGAAAGCCATTATGACATTACTTGACCACAGATATATGAGCAATTGCCTGAAATAGATGTTTTGGTAACAAGCTTATGAACAACAGGTATACTAATTGGTAGTGCTAAATATCTCAAAGAAAAGAATAATCATCTCAAAGTAATAGGGACGGTAAGGAAAGAAAATAATCCTATACCCTGACCAAGGACGGAGTGACTGCTTGAACATGTTGCTTTTGATTGGAGGAGTTATGTCGATGAGCTGATGAAAGTTTCTCGTGATGATGCTTATGCAAAAAGTAAAATATTGTGTCAATATGGACTATTATGATGACCAAGTACGGGAATGCAATATCATGCAGCCTTGGAATATGCATCATCATGTGCATGAAACGAACAGGATATTCATATTGTCTTTACTTGTCCTGATACGGTATTACCATACTTGTATGAATATGATACATGATCTTCATCATCATGAATATGATATACAGCTCAACAATTGTTAGAAAATATCAATGATCATAAAAAATTATCGATTGTAGATTTAAGAGGGAAAGAACAGTTTGATGAGTATCATATCGATGTAGCAGAATCACTTCCATTTCAGTATGTCGATGAATTTATGGAGACATCATTACAACAAGGCTATACGTATGTTTTCATCTGTGCCTATGGGAGTAAATCTGAAATTATAGCGAATTATGTGAGGAGTTTGTGATATGAGGCATATTCCCTGCAATGAGGTATTGTAGAGTGGTATAATAAGTGATATCCAGTTTGTAAGAGTAAAAGTTGTATTCATCAACAAAATTAGTATATTCTTTTATTTGTTTTCTGCTTATAAAAAATGAAAATTTCTGACTCAATGAAAAACTTTATGAATCATTTATTGTTTTTTCTTATTGTAGAGATAGTATTTGTTCTGATTATTTTTAGAGAATTTCCTCCAGTTTCACTGCTTACTCTTACAGGTGTTTTACATACATCGTATTGGATTGTTGTGATCGTTGCATGACTGATAAGAGAGAGTTATGCTAAGCGTGTCTGGCAAAAATTTCTTTGTACCTATCTTCCACTTTTGTACCATGTGGTGATTCATATCTATATTGGATTGGAGGCTCTTCATGAAATGGAAGAACACTGACACGGTCATGATGAGCATAGTATGACATGGTTGATTGTCGGTACATTGGCGGCGTGAGTTCTTATAGCGTTGGGGGAATATTGGCTACATCGTACGAATCACTGTGTGACGCATCATCACAAAGCACATGCACATTGTCACGATGAGACTTGCGAAGACTCTCATGATAAGAAATTATAGATTTTAAGTCGTAAGTTATAAGTTTTGCGTCTATCAGTCATCGCTCACCCTGGAGCAAAAAAGAACTTAGTGAGACAGGAAGAAGATCTTCTCTGAAATACTGTCTACCATGTGTATACAACCTCAAAACCTACCGATGGAGAGGCGAATGATGCAATACTTTTTTTATTAGCTGAACACTTTTGAACAAAAAAATACCAGATAAAACTGATATCGGGACAGAAAAATAAACATAAAATTATAGAAGTATTGAGTTAGATAGTTTTAAGTTGATTATAGAGTTGTTCAAACTGTGTATATCAAGCTTGAGTATTGAAGTGTCATGCATTAGGTACAAGAGTAATCGTTGTATTGAGTTTTTTAGCTAATGTTTCTGCTTCACTCATTGGTATATAAGGATCATTATCTGATTGATAAATAGTACATGATGATATGTTGTTTTGAATTTTTTCTCGGTTGAAATTGTGGTTTGTAAATGATGTATTGAGATTATCAAAGCGTTTATTTCATAGATCATGAAGAAATCCTGCTACTAATACTATTGGTCAGACTTTGTACTTTTCAGCAATATGAAGTATGAAAAGTGCTCATAAACTATGTCCTACAAAAATAGTTTCTTTATTGATATACTCTTTATAATTATCCAATAGAGAATACCGATTGTCTAGAGATTGATCTTCTGGAGTCGGAAATTGAGGTATAAAAACTTTGTGTCCATCGTCTTCTAATTTTTCTCTTAACCAAGGAAACCAATTCTCTTCTGGATAACCAAGTGTTCCATGAATAATGAAGATGGCTTTCATTTATTGCTATTGTATTATAAAGAAAATAGATTGCCTCGTTCCTCGCAATGACAGATTATTGCTGCTCATTATTTCTATTCCTCGTCTTGATCTTCATACATTTTTTGGATAAGAGGAAGGTATCCATTGTTTCTTGTTTTCATAGCTTTGGATACTCTGGCGATGGTAGTAGAAGATACACCAAGTTCTTTTTCTATCTGAGTATAGGGAGTGCCAAAGTAAAGCCTGATAGCAATATTCAGTCTTTGTTGGAGTTCAAGGAGTTCGTCTTGTGAAAGAAGAGTTTTTAAAAATTGAAACGTTTCTTTGTCATCTTCAAAGAAGAGGAATGCATTCGTAAGTGTTTCTACTTTTTTTTTGAGTTGTGCTGGAGTCATGATTGAAGTGATAAGTTATAAATTATAAGGTATAAGTTAATCATTTTTTGAGATAATTCAAGTGCTTTTATGATAGAAAGTAGAGAAAAATACTATATTGAAGTGACTTTTCTTGCAATAGTGATGATATTGTGTATTATTATTGTGATTTTTAATTCTTCATTTTTCATTGTTGATGTATCGTCCAGGTTGATTTCCAGAGTATAGTCCACAGGAGCAGAAAGTGTTTGATTTGTTTCATGATATATTACGCAAACATTTTGAACAACAAAACTATACTCATATCCAAACTCCAGCCGTAGAGCCTGTAGATATTTTGTCGAGAGGTGGAGATATTTTTGATAAGCAAGTATATGGACTCTATGGACTTGCACAAGGAACAGAGGACACGAAAGACTATGCATTACATTTTGATCTGACTATTCCATTTGCAAGATATACGCTTGATCATCTCAATGAGATAGTATTTCCATTTAAGCGTTATCAAGCACAGCCAGTGTGGAGAGGTGAAAGACAAAAACGTGGTCGTTATAAAGAGTTTTGGCAGTTTGATATTGATACTATTTGGAGATCTTCACAAGATGTCTGAGTGCGATATGATGCAGAATCGATTATTGTGATGATGAAAGCTCTACAAGATGTGTTTTCAACAATGAAGATAGATAAAACTATTGTTGCTAAAGTTTCTCATATTCGTCTGATACAATCTCTCGTACAACAATGGGAACTTGCACCTGAGTCAGCAAAACAACTTTTCAAAATCCTTGATGATCGGTATAAACGTAGTGATGAACAAAATATCAAACTTCTTAGCGAGATATTGTCGATTGAGCAGTCTGAATTTATCCAACGTGTTATTGATACTACAGATTTGTCTCTCATGAAAGACTATGATGGTTATGAGGAGATGAAAAAAATAGGAGAATATCTGACCATGTTGGGTGTTTACCGAGAGTTCGCATTGCCGATTGTGAGATGACATGCGTATTATACGGGTGCAGTTGCAGAGTTTTTTATCGAAGATGATATTGAATTAGGTGCGATTGCTGGAGGAGGAAGATATGAAAATCTCACCGATTTCATTGATAAAAAACATTCATTTTCTGGTGTTGGAATGTCAGTATCGACGAGAATTATGGAGATATTATTGCAATATATACTGCCAGATCAGGACAACGAAGTGTATATGTTTTTGAATTTTGATGATACCTTTAAGCAGATTGTCTTGCTCTATAAGCAGTTTATTGCAGAGTGAAAAAAATGTGAACTGTATCCCGTAGAAGCGAAATTTGGGAAGCAGTTAGAATATGCTGACAAAAAATGATGTCAGTATGTCGTGATCTTGTGATGAAATGAACTTGAAAAAGGTATCTATCAGATCAAGAATTTGAAGAGTGGGGAGGTGAAAAGTGTAGATTTATAACCTTGATTTATTGTTATTTATATATTGTTATGGATTTAAGAAAAAAATCAATCTTTGAATATGATTCTTGAATTGATTGACCGTCGGTAGTATTAATGGCATGAGTTCATGGTAATGAACATTCTGGAATCTTTGCCTTGCAACGCTTGATCAGAGAGGGAATTTCTTTAAAAAAATGAAAGCTTATTGTTGTTTTTGCAAATATTGATGCTATCGAGAAGAATATAAGATTTGTTGATATTAATATGAATAGATGTTTTTGAAAAAAACTAGGGAACACTAAGGAAGAACTTCGTGTAAAAGAATTATTACCATATTTAAATCAAGCAGATGTTCTTTTAGATCTTCATAATACAATAGATTTATCATCCTTCCCTTTTTTAATAACAGAGGCAGAATCTTATGCTTATGTATTTGATATACAGTATGTGCTAAACTGAATAGATGCTATACAGAAAGGATGATCTGATGGATATATGACTAAACTCTGAAAAATATGACTTTGTCTAGAATGTGGTAGTATAATAGATGATATACATATTACTGCAAATTATGCTTATAATATGTCAATTAATCTTCTTTGTTATCTTGGTTTAATAGATGGAATATTTCAGAGTTATTCTTCTCATACTATTTTAAAACCTGATTTCATGCATATCTCTCAATCTGAAAGTTTCACGTTGAAAAAACCTTTTAGAGAATTTGAATTATGTAAAAAATGACAAATTATCTGATATGATAATTGAAATCAAATTTTAGCTCCATATGATGGTTATATTTTGTTTGCCCGTAATAGAAATCAAAAATGAGAAGAATGTTTTTTATATGCTAAGTAATATAAATATTAATCTCCTTGAATGAGTAATTTATAAGAAATAAAAACTATCAGACTTCTTATTATTATTATATATTGAGCTGATAGTTTCTTTATATCATTCATTATTTCTTCACAATCTCATATCCGTCTTTTCCATCATTCATCTCTCGTCAGAGCTGTGCTAAGTCATCTCTGAGCGAGTCAGCTGTAGATCGATCCTTGTGTTGTTTAGCGTCTCGTCTTTGTTGAGCTAATACTTGAATCTCGTCAGGAATCTTGATCTTTTCTTCTAATTTGTACAGATGATAGATACTGTTTAGTGATTCTGAGATTCCATACTTATGAAGATTAGCGAGGAAAGCAGGAGTATTGAGATCATCAAGAAGAGGAGTAATGACTTCGTCTATTGGATAGTTATCATCTGATACAAGTTTGAGTTTTTTACGACCTTTGCTGGCTGCTTCGAGATGCTCTCGAGTAAAGTCTTGGAATGATCTATAGTGAGATTGGAAGAAAAAATAACGAATATCTTGGGCAGAATATCATCTTTCGAATACTTCTTCAAGCGTGACAATATTTCCTAATGATTTACTAATCTTCTGTCCGTCGATATTCAGAAACTGATAATGTACTCGGTAATTAACCCAAGGAGTAGAAGCAATGCTACACTGTGACTGGGCGATTTCGTTGGTATGATGGATAGGAATATGGTCAATACCTCCCGTATGGATATCAAAATGATCTCAGAGATATTTAATTGACATAGCACTACATTCGATATGCCAACCAGGAAATCCGATTCACCATGGACTTTCTCGTTCCATATCACGTTTCTGTCCTGTAGTATTGAACTTCCAGAGCGCAAAATCAGTAATATTGTTCTTTCCATTATCTTCGATTCTAGCTCATTTATTCAATCCATCGATATGTTTCTGTCAGACCAGAACGGCATAATCTTCTACTTTACTCGTATCCATATAGACACCATCGTGAGGGATAGTGTAGGTATATCATTTATTCTCTAAAACTTGAATCATATCGATCTGTTCAGCGATATGTTCGGTAGCGCGAGGTGTAACATCGAAGGGAGTCAGGAGCAGTTGTTTGCAGTTGTCATGAAAAAGTTCTTCATATCTTTTGGCAACATCTCGAGCAGTGAGTCACTCTCTACGAGCGCCTTTTTCCATCTTATCTTCTCCATGGTCACCGTCATCGGTGAGATGACCTACATCAGTAATATTGACCACATGAGTAGTGGGATATCAGAGGATATGGTTGATAGTATTCTTAAGAACATCATCTAAAAAATATTTCCTCATATTCCCCAGATGTGGTGCTCCATAGACGGTTGGTCCACATGAGTAAATACGGACATTATTTGGGTCTATTGGCTCGAATGTTTGAAGCGAATGAGTGAGTGTATTGTGAAGTTTGAGTTTCTTATTCATCAGTTATTGTGTACATAAAAACCTTCTTTCCTGACACGGTCGACATATGTATCAGTTAAGAAGGTTATAGATATTGTGATGTTTTTTGCAAGATTATTCTTGTGTTTTCCATTTCATATTGCCTGTCCAAAAATCTCTTCCATCGCTTTTGAGTTGAGTAGAGTTTCATCACAGATCTTCATAGATTTTGTTGAAGAATTTTTTTGTGTCAGTATTTTTTGAATAGTTTGTTTCAATAAATTTTTGTATTGAGTCACCATCTTTTCGTTCTTCTAATATTGTATCTCATGAGAATCATAATTTGTGGAGGGGAACTTTATTGGTAGCAATGTTTTTCAAAAATATTTCTAAGGCAGTAGATATTCATTGCATACTACTAATACTCATCTGTTCTCCATAATATTCTGTCTTTTTCATGACATTAGCAATATGTGATTGTAGAGTGGTATAATCATTGGCAGTAAAAACTTTTTTCCCATTTTTAAAGGCGTTAGCATAATCTGTAAGTTCTTTATAATCCTTAGGACTAGGAATTGGTTTCAATCCCATAGATTTTCTCATCATATTTTGCAATGCTACCTCTTGTTCTTGAGATTGAGTGTTAAACTGATTTTTAAATTTCTTTTTCTTAGTGGTATATCGTTCTGATGCAGCAGAGAGACTTACTGGACCAGCTGCAGTAGGAATCTTGATCAATCCACCAGGTAATTTCTTTCCAAACTCTGCGATATTTTTTACAGTAGATCATCAGAATCATTGAGATAAGAATGATGAAAGTATTGTTGTAATACCATAGAGGATAAAGAGAGTAAAGATAATAAGCAGTATATTCGTAAAAGTGTTTTTGATATTCTCACCAACACCTGTTCAGAGAATATCACCAGCAATTGTTGTATCAAAAATATTACTTACGCCTATACGTGATCCTTGTGCACTTGATGATATATAGGAATCTCCCCATTCGACATTAGTCTTGAGTTGTAAGAAACTTTGCATAATGACGATTACAATGAGACCGATACTCATCAATCCTACTGCGATGACGGGCGCAAAAATTGCTTTGATAATACTAGTGGGAGAAAATTTATCACCTAATTTATTGAGTAATTCTTTTTCATCTGATAGATACAATATGATTAATATTGGACCAAATGCGACAACTAACCAAATACTTACTAATCTAAAAATATTGACGACTGTTAGTAGTACGAGAGAAAAAAAGAAAGCAAAAATAATAGCAACTCTGACACTGATGACGAAGAGATTGTCGCTGATGGCGTTGGGATCGTTAGTGTTATGAAGGAAGTTTTGTACTTGAATAACTCCAATCCCAAGATAGAGTAGTGGTCCTGATACGCTATTTTCATCAGGGAGGATCTTATCAAGAATTTCATCGATAGATGGTGGATTTGCTGTTTTATCAGCTCCATCTGCATAACCAGTCTCACTAATAGGTTTGGTTGTATCGCATAACGATAGTGATAGATCAATAGTTTGTTGTGGTTTCCCATTGTAATACTTTCCTATAGATTGGCTGATTGTTTCTTTGATGACTTTCCCATTTGAAGCTATATAGGTACTTGGTAATGATGCTACGGCAGAAGTGAGGATTGTACTTACATCTACTATTGCTCCTACTGCAAACCAGCTGAGATTGATACAAATAACTCCTACGATAAGTTTTGTAACAACATATTTTACGATTTCTGATCCATTGAGTTTTCATCCAAGACTATCTAGAATAATTTTTTTAAGTAAAAGTCCTACAATGAGAAAATTTGCAAATGTTCTACTAATATTTCGGAGATAATAGAGTACTTTGTCGAGATTGATAAACTCTCCATAGACAAATCAATTTCCCATGAGCTTCCCAGCAAACGTTGCCAATGGTATCCATAACCAAGAAAGTAATGATAAAGCTATATTGATGAGTTGATTGAACTGTGCTGTCATATCAGGAGTACAAGCTGTTGAACTCTGTGCATGGACTTGAGTGATAGAGAAAAAACCTACTATGATAATAGTAATCATATATTTGATATGCTTATGAGAGAATCACTTGAGAATCATAGGTGTAATGTAAAACAAAGCTTATTATAATTAGGAGATTAGCTTGGTGGATTAGTTTTAGGTTTTCAGTCTGTAGTACGAATATCTGAGAAAAGGTCATTGATAATCTTTTGATGTTCCTCTTGTCATGTAAATGCCTTACTTATATTGTTTTGTGTATCAAGTTTATTATCAACCATAGTTTCTTTTAATTGTTTCATGAGTTGTGCTTTTTTAGCTGTATCTTTTTCATTAAGAATATCATCAATATCTTTTTCTAAGACATCTTTTATAAGTTCTTTTTTGTTTATGCTTTCTTGTGTTGCATTATCAAGTTTGTTAATATAATTGAGTACTTCTACTGCTTTATTTTGTTGAGACATATCGCTAAATTGTTTATGAGCTTCTTTGTCATTGGTCTCAAGTACTTTTGCAAAAGTATTTACGTTTGGTGGTGTTTTAGGATTTGCTGTAGTGCTAATAAATTCTTTTTTGACGGCATCTTCAACAGCTTTTGTATTTTTGATCGTAAGTGGAGTAGTAGTATTTTTTGTTGATCAGTCAGTACTTTTGTCATCACCAAATTTATTGCCTAATAACATATCAACTTCTTTCTGAATCGTATCGTTATTAAATCAAAATCTTTCTGCTATAGTATCTCCTATCACTCCGTGTTTTGTTATTTTTTCTATAGCATTTGTTCACACACCAAGTCCAGGTATCTTGATAGCTCAAAGTGCCTGTTGTCAGAATTTCATAATAGATCATCCGACACCTGCAGTGAGACTACTGCTTGCAAGTGATACTTTCATCATAGACCACATAAGACCGATACCAAATAGATTGATAAATAATCGTGGAATAAGATTGGAAAAGCCAGATCCTACATCAGTTTCACTATCGGTTTTAATACATGTATCCACCATGCCCCAGAAATTTATACAGCTAGTAGAAGGATCATTTTCTTTGGGTTTTGCTTGGATGCCTAAAAACTGTCGTGTAGGATTATCAGCTGTGATGGCTTTGGATAATTCTCCTTGGAGGGTCTGAAGGATAATGATACTGATGCTCAACACAAATACAGGCAATACGGGCGCGAAAATTAGTCAGATAATACTTTTTTCATCTATTGATTTTCATCATAATCGCTTAGGGGCTTTCATACCTCATTCTACCTTCTTAGGAAGTTCATCTTTTAGCCCATAAAAAGCTATACCTAAAGGAATAAATGCTATGATTCCCCAAAGAAGGACTACCCTGATAATAAGTGTCATTGCAATAGCAACAAGCGGTATAAATACTGCAATACTCATGGCTGCTTTGAGTCCAAATTCTACAAATCATCAGATCTGATTGCTTACAGAAGCATTATGAGTATCGGTATTGGAAAGATTTGAAAAATTAAGTAAGGTCATATAGAGTGTGACAAATGGACCAACCATACCTTGTGACTGATCCATCAGTGTCTGGAAAGTTTGTGACGATTGAGCGCTGTAGGGAGTTCATCCAGTAAGAAAATCTTGTATCCAACCCGTTTCATTATATGCATTTCTGGTAATAGTGATAGGGTTAGTAGCACCAGTCCCACCACAGAAAGTGGCGCTTGTTTTACCTCCATCTCCAAATTGTAATGCCGTAGAGAGAGCAGGAAGATTTGATCAGGCAATTGTACCAGTTTTGTTGCTATTGAGAGTAAGTCCAGTCAGATCCGCACTACAGTTTGTACTTGATTCTAGTTTTTGTATTACTTGTGTCATGAGCTCATTTCTGGTATTATTGTCATTTCTTCCTGAACTATAGAATGGTGCTGTGAAGTTTGTGTCTTTCCAATTTTCAAGATCAGTAATGTCGGCAAGCGTTTGAGTATTGATAACACAATATTGTCTTCCTCATGTCCATCCAGTAAATGATACATCAGGTTTATTTGGGAGAATAGGATAATTTTTTGGACCAAGGACGATACTATGATAGAGTTTTTCACATTGAGGTATATTGATATCTCATCGTTTATAGTAAATATAGGGATCTACTATCTTTTGCACTCCACCAGCAACACGAGAGGATTTTGATTGAAAATCAAAAAATGTAGATATAGCTAAGATGGGCATATCTTTACCTTTATTGACTTCTTTAATAGCACCTAACGGCATAGCACCTAAAGCATAAGTAGCAATAGTAGAAAGATCTAATAATGCTCCCAAAGCGAACCAAGAGACATTGATACCAATGATGATCAATACACCTTTTGTAATAATTTTTTTGAGTATATCTGGAGCATTACCACCTCGATCTTTAAAAATATAATTAAAAATTTTCCAAAGAAGTACTCCTCATATAGCAAAATTAGCAAATGTTCTGCTAAGATTCCATAGCATATATAATGGTTTATCTAAATTCATAAATTCTCCATACACCATAGAATTATCCATTGCTTTCCCTGCTATGATGAGGATAGGTAACGTAGCGATATACAAGATATTAAGAAGAGATCATAATCAATTAAATACTAGATCAGAAAGTGATTCTGTTTGAGCTGTAGATGCCATATTGATTGTGAGATTGTTTTGTGTATTTGCTACCTGTGCAAATACATCACTTCAAAAAGAGAATCCTACTGCTATAATAACGAGAAGTATAATCCAATGGTAATGACGGAATGCTTTGAGAAATTTCTCCATATTTTTGGAAGAAGGAAGAATAAATATATAATCTTATTATAGCTATTGAAGAGAAAAAATGTAATTTTGGTTGTTTTATTGCACTAATTTCGTTGACTTATATCTTGTGTTGTGTATATAGTAGGTATTTATTTTATCATATCCTATGATTTTAAATCTCTGAGCTGAACGTATTGTGTTGGTTGTTGAAGATCAACATATTATTCTTCCATTTGAACAGGTAGAGGAGCACTTGACAGAACAAATTGTATCTCTTTATATGGAATATCGTCCACCAGTATTGTATGTTATTAATGGACCTGGTTCATTTACTAATCTTAGAGTGGGTGCACTCGTCGCTAACCTTTTGTTATCGCTTTCTAGATGAATCCTTCAAGTAACTACTATTGGTAAAATGGAATTGTATAGATATTTGTATTTACAAGGATTGTTGGCAGAATCGTGATATATTTATTTCTGACAGAGAAAAAATTTTTGGATAACTCATCTACAAACTGATGAACATAATACTTATGCAAAACAAAACTTTGCTGACACAGAACAAGTTAGGTCAGATTTTTTTGTAGATTGGTTTGTGGGTGGAGATTTCCCTTTTTTTGTAGATCGTGCACAGGAGATTGCTCTTTCATTTCATGAGAATAGAGTGATAGTATCGTATCATGAACAAGAGATTGATTGTACTGATATCTTTTCTCCTACACAAAAAATTGAGCCTATCTATGGAATAGAGGCAAATATTGGATAAATAGAATTTTTATAAAGGACCGTTTGTTCTTCCTACATAATAAGATCATCAATATATGTTTCCCATAGAAGAGCCATCGCACATCTTAAAATCTGATCACAATATTCTATTTTTGATAACCTCCATACCAGCTATGAGTATATAGAATTGTCCTGATGTGCATCATTTATATGGGTTTGCAGTATGACTAAGATAATAATAAGCTCCTCCATCCTTATTCATTGAATTATAATTATCAGTAGTGATGTTAGTAAGAGAATCAGGTTTGGGATCAACTGGGTCATTAGTGATATAAGGAGCTAAAGCACCATTAGCAATCCAACGACCGTTAGTATTTAATTCTAGGCTATTACATCGATTAGAATTTGGTATAGTTGTATATGTGGCACACCCTACAGCCCCATCACTTCTGGGATATTTTCCATAATCAAAATAATAAAGATCAAGAGCCTTCTGTATATTCCTGATATCAGTAAGGCGAGCAGTATCACGAGCACGAGCTTGAATTCCAGTAAGTCTAGGGATAAGAGCCGCAGCAAGAATGCCGATAATGACGATCACGATAAGCATTTCTACCAGTGTAAATGCTTTATGAAGAGAAATTTCCATAATGTAGATATAAGAAAAATAAAGATTCCAGAAATTCACTACCTCAACAATACAAAAAGTGGAGATTTTCTCTTGAGAAAATCTCCATATCCTCATCTATAAATCTTATTATAGAATCATTACTATTGACTATATAGTATTATTCCAACTTCTCTACTTCTTCCGTTTTAAAATCTACCTTCATCTCTGTAGGAAGTTTTTTTATCCAAAATAAATAAATATTTATTCAGAAAAAGAGAAGAGCCATCATGCAGAGAATGATCCATTTGTTAATACTATTGGTTCCTTGGAGGATCATGAGGACGCTGAGCATAGCGGACCAAATCCACACGAATCGTCTGATTTCACTTCTTGACCATTTATTTGCAATTAATCTATGATGGAAATGAGTATAATCTCCTTTCATAGGATTTTTTTTGAGAATAAAAATTCTATTTGCTATTACCCATATAAAATCAAATAATACGATAGAGAGTGTTACGACGAGTGTTCAAACTTTTGCACCTCCAAGGAGAGCAAGATAGGCAAGTGAAAATCCAAATATAGTGGTACCAATATCTCTGATCAGTCATAATGGTTTATATTCTACATAAGTATATATAAGAGAAACTAATCCTAGAGCTAGTGCGATGATTTTCGTAATTTCTAATTGATCTCTAATGTATGGTGTGAGTTCGGTATAACTTGGTAGAACAATGAATATGACGACCGCTAAGAGTGAAAATGAACCGATAGCAGTCACACCACTTGCTTGTCCTTGTACTCCGTCAAATCGATTGATAGCATTGGTACAAAGCACAAACCATATTATACTTCCAATGATAGCAATTCACTGTTCTATGGCAACATCACTACCGATGATACGAATCGTATCGATAGAGATCCCTCAATATATTACAAGAGATCCAAATATTCCTAATTGAAGCAAAAGTCTAAACCATGATGGTAATGGTCTAAAGAGATCTATGGTTGCAATGAGAGAAAGTAGGGTTATCGCTCCTAAATAGATCATCATATATTGATTATCCATATAGTTTCGTCATAAGAGGGTAATAACGACGATAAGAGTAAGCCATAACCATATTCATTGGGCATTAGGTACGGGTTTTCTGCTGTAATAATTTGCCCATTTTTTGTGTTCTATAATTCCTATTTTGTTAAATAATCGCAGACCAAATCGCGGTATTGCAATCAAGCTGATAAGAATTCAGATAATGCTTTCTCGTCACAGATTCATCGGAATGGAAGAAATAAATACTATTCTATATCCACAAAGTGTGGAATACAGATGACTTGTTTCTGAGGATGTCGAGCTTTCACTATATCGATCATTCGCTCTGATGGAACTATATGAGTTTTTACCTTCTTTTTCAACTGTTTATGAATAAGTCGAATAAGACAGTATTTCCCGCTAATAGCGATAATTTTGATAGGATTTTTTGTATTTCCTGCTTTGATAAATGAGAAAAGAGACCAAGAATGAGGAATCTGACGTATATTGTATGTCTTGCTTGGATAAGGATGAAAAAGACCCAATTCATGGTGTGATATAATATGATTGTCCGTAGAAGTATAAGCAAGTGGAAGTCGACCTATTACTCTCGATATACTATGTCGCCGTATGAGTCAGATACCATTTTTTTTAATTTTTCTCTGAATTTTTATACTATCTATGATATTGAAACTGCTTCGTGCCATCATTTGTAATTTTTTAATCAAAGCAAATTTTCCAACAGGAGCTTGATGTCCATAGAGCTGAGTTTTGTTGTGATGTTCTTGGAGAATAGTAATACTATCATGGATATGAGTTTCAATACCACCTCCATTATAATTGATGTAATCGCTGATAAAGAGAGTAGTTTTACCATGAGGTAAGAATTGAGAGCTTTGATGATATCGATTTTCTTTGTTATACGATAGTGTTGTTTTTTCTATTATCTTGGAGAATTGAGATTTTTTGATATTGTTATCTATCAGATAGGTGATGAGATTATAGATTTTTTCTCAGTCATGATGTCATGTATATTCTTGTATATTGAGTATATCATCTATAAATGGTACTAATCCACCTTTTTTGTTTCCTATAACTGGTACTCAGCAGAGGAGTGATTCGCAAGCTGTTAGACCAAATGTTTCTAAAAATTGTGAGGGCATAATAAAATAATCCATACGTTTTCGTTTAGTCAGGATAGTATTCTTTTTTTGCCATCCATGATAGAGAATGTTTTTTGGATATTGAGTTGCTAATGAAATGATAGTAGAAGTGTACTGTCCTTGCCCATAAATATGAATGATTATATCATAGTTCTCTCTAAGAAGTTGCTCTATAGCAAAAATAAGATGTTTGATACCTTTCTCTTCGTCTAATCTTCCTACATAAATGGTTTTTAAGGACATAGTAATGTACCAATTTTAAAAAACTTTTATTTTCTCTTGCAATATACTAGTAAATATATACTATTATCAATCGAATTGTCAAAGCATTCTTTGCTTTATTTTTGTTCACTATTATTCTCTTGGGAAATCATCTAATGGTAGGATAGCGGCCTTTGAAGCCGTCCGTCCAGGTTCGAATCCTGGTTTCCCAGCCATTATTTTTGATTGCGGGGTGGAGAAACGGTATCTCGTCGGGCTCATAACCCGAAGATAGCAGGTTCAATTCCTGCCCCCGCAATATGTTATAAATTATATGGTGCCATATGCCGGGGTGATGGAATTGGTAGACATGCTTGGCTTAGAACCAAGTGCTTTACGGTGTGCAGGTTCAAGTCCTGTCCCCGGTAATTCCAAATGAATGTTTGATGAAATTTGTAGTGTTGTGTGTAGGTTACAAGTACTCTCGTACCTCGAGATATATCCTTTTCCTAGTACCATTTATTAGATGTTAGTTCTTAATTACTAGGTATTAGAGAATTTCGGATTTACGAGTTTTGGATTAGTTCTTGAGATGTACTGATTTATGGATATTACTCAATAACCTAAATACATTTAACTGCCTCTAATAGACCTAATACTTTATAACCTTTGAACTTTATAAACCTTACTAACCTTTTTCTATCTTTGTTGTATTCGGAAATAGCTTAATTGGTAGAGCATCTGACTCTGAATCAGAAGGTTGAAGGTTCGAGTCCTTCTTTCCGAGATTGTACTCATTACAATAAATCTCTTGAAATAGAATAGCAAATTCTTATACATACATTTACGTACAAAAAATACCGATAGTAATATTCCTGTGTTCCGAGGTAGCTCAGTCGGTAGAGCAAGTGGCTGTTAACCACTGGGTCATCGGTTCGAGTCCGATCCTCGGAGTGTTATATCTTATTTAACTTATAGTTCAATTCTTTACATGCCAATTACATCTTCAGCTAAAAAAGCTATGCGTCAATCTCACAAGAAAAGACTTGTAAATAAAAAATTTAAAGATGATTTAAAAATTTCTTTGAATATTTTTAATAAAAAAGTATCAAAAAAAGAAGCTTTGACAAAGGACGATGTAAATACTGTCTATGCAAGAATTGATAAAGCATTGAAGAAAGGTATTTTACATAAAAATACTGCAGCAAGAAGAAAGTCTCTTGTGGCAAAAACTTTCAACAAAACACAAGCATAATGCTTGTATATGCCAACTTAGCTCAGTGGTAGAGCTACCGCCTTGTAAGCGGTGGGTCATCGGTTCAAGTCCGATAGTTGGCTATGTGGACTGGTAGTTCAGCTGGTTAGAACGCCCGCCTGTCACGCGGGAGGTCGTGGGTTCGAGTCCCATTCAGTCCGCCATTATTAAGTTTATAAAGTTTGAAAGTTCATAAAGTTATAAAGTAAAGAGAAACTTTATAAACCTTAAAAACTTTTATACTTCCTAACTATATTTGGTCTCATAGTTTAGTGGTTAGAACAGGGGACTTTCAATCCTCTAGTCGGGGTTCGATTCCCCGTGGGACCGCCATTATTGATGGGTGATTAGCTCAGTTGGCTAGAGCACCTGCCTTACAAGCAGGGGGTCATAGGTTCGAGTCCTATATCACCCACCATTTGAATTATTGGTTTGTGAAAAAGATTACACCATGTTCGAGAGCCCTCGTACCTCGGGATATATCCTA
>CAYWIJ010000013.1:0-34620 GCA_964458335.1 uncultured Candidatus Peribacteria bacterium
ATGTCCTACGCAGATTACATCCCAAGCTTTATGCAAAAGATTTTCAGCATGTCCTGGACTTGTGAGCCAAGCTTCAACTGCTTCACGTATTGTCATATTGGATGAAGCAAGATTTTCTCAAGCAGATGGAGCTTTAAATCCGTCATAAAGTGGTATATTGTATGCTTTTACTCTCTCTCGAACAGCGCTTCCATCTGAACCATAATGATCCATATATTCTAATGTTGCATCATTACCAGAACTAAAAAGATAGAGAGAATGATCTTGAGCCACTGGATTATCCAATAATCTCAATGTTTTTAATCAATGCTTTGTTCTTACAGTATTGATATAAGACAGCATTGAAAACTGAATATCTGACAACGACATAGCACGGATCGGTGTATCAAGTTGAAGAATCTGTTGCAAACTCAAATTCTGAGAAAGATCTCCCTGAGCAGTTTGTATAATTCATGGATATGACAAAGGAACGGTATGTGCTTTCATAGCTCATAAAGACAATGAAGCAACCAATCCAGTCAAAAGTTGACGACGCATAGTAATGATAATAATAATACTAAAACTTAATATAGCATATATTATAGTCATAAATAAATTTTTGTCAAATTATAATATACTAAAAAATCTACAAAATGAGACAAATCAATGATAATCACTACTATTAAAGTACTTTATATTTTATGTTACTAACCCCCATGTCCAAATCAGAATATCTCCTCAAATTCCTCAGTACTATGGATAAAGCAACTCTTCCTATTACTGATGATCTTATCTTTCTTATCCAGTCCAATCAGGTATCTGATGAACTTATCGACAGTCTCGTGATGATGGTGAAAGACACTATCAACTCTACCAAAGATGAACTAGAAAAAGAGAAATTACAAAAAAGTCTTACCTTCCTCACTAAACTCCAACATGCCGAACAAACCAGCAAACTCCAAGATAAAGCTGATATAGATGAACTAGAATCTCTTTTAGAAAATATGTAATTTTTATCTTTATATTATTACACCACCATGAATCCAGAAGAACTTAAAAACTTTGTAGACAAAGAAAAGAATGATACTAATGGAATAGATCAGAAGGATATTCAAGATTTACAAAAGGTATTAAGAAATCCTATCTGATATAATAAAGCAAAAGAAATTTTCCAAAATACTGAAAATCTCCATGCAATAGCTGATGGTATAACAAAATTTCTAGAATCTCAAAATACTATCGATAAAAAAGTATTAGAAGCATATAAGAATGTAATAGATTATCTTCAAGGTTTTCAACAAAATGATACAAAACTTACCACCCTACAAAACACTATCCAATCTAAATTGACTATAGAAAAAAAAGACAACAATCTCATCAGTCTAGATCAAGCTAAACAAACATATGAAGCTATTTGTAAAAAACGCTATAATGTAGAAAGGAGTAATATCATTATAACTAAGGAGGGATCCCAAGATAGGATAGATATTCCAAATATACTTAATAATCCTCAAATGATGAAAGGCGCTCTTATCACTTTCATAGAACAATATCAAACCAATTCTGCTGAAAAAATTGATTTTAATGACTCTGAACGAATATATAAACTTTCTCCTGAGCAGAAAGATCTTTTATCTATTCATCTTACTAATATTGTAGTATCAAATCGACAGAGAGAAAAATGATATGATAATATAAGAAACACAAGAGATTGAATAGACTTACGTGTAAGAAAAGCTATTTATGGAAATCTCTTTAAAAATAATGAAAATATTCCGCCTCTATCTTTCCAAAAGTTGGTGGCCGTCTGAGATCAATCATGATCATCATGATTTATTGCTGGTACCGAGGTTTCTCCTAATACTGACTTAGTACAAACCAAAACAGTTTTTGGTTTGTGAAAATATGAATACAGTAGTAATAATACTACAGAATCTCTTCGTTCTTCTGACACCATACAATGGATACCAGGAAGAGACAAAATGAATATTTCCTTATTAACTACAGGAGTAGATGCAAATGGCGCCAAGATTAGCCTTACGGTAGGTAACAAAACTATTACAGGAATCAATATAGGATCTAATAAAGAATGAAAAAATCCAAATATTATTATATGGGATACAAATCTCCCAGAGGGAATAACTCTTCGTAACGGTTCTTTCCAATTAGATGCAAATAAATTTTGAGGTATGCCAGTACATATCAACATGGAATCTCTTAGTGGTGATGAAGTATTTATCACAACATCTACTGATGGGTATATTGGGGAAAGGACAGATGGATTTGCTAGCCAATTAGATAAGGTAAGAGCAGATAATTTATTTGATATGGGAAGTTCAGATATCAGTGAATCTGGAAAACAAAATTTTAGAAATAAATTTACCATGCTGAATAATATCATTAACCAACAATTACCAAACGGATATCAACAAAAAATTACTTTAGGAGCAGGTACAAGCAAAGAGCCTATCAAGGGAGTAGATAAACAACAAGAACTGAAACAAAAAATAAGTAATTTCCCTAAAAATTTAGAAAATGCTATTACATTAATAGCAACAACATATAGAAAAAATGAGATGTGGGCAAAAAATTTGATGCAGAAAATTTCTGAAAAACTTACAACAGAAAATTTGAAATTTGAAAATTTTCAAGATGAAGATAATAAAGTATTAGCACAATGTAGATTATATGAAACAGTAATCTATATGGTCAAAAATTTAAATGCCGATAATCTTGATAAAATTTCATTAGATATTGCACCACTTACAGGTGATGGTAAGAGAATTTCTCAATTTGCTATTTGAGGAATTAAACAAATAAAATAATAACTAAAAAAATCCTACCAAAGCAGGATTTAACTTTTAACTGTATACTCTACACTCTCAACTTTTAACTGTACGTCTTGTCTTTTCTCACCATAGGGAAAGTAAACTGAGCAATCTGACCAGGAGCAAGTGCATGCTGATCGATGACTGTTCAACTGAGTTGTAAATCCTCACTATTCAGACCTGATAATACATTATCTACCACTCCCGTATGATCAAGAGATCCTGTCTGAGTTCCAATAAGTTTCTCAGGTGGAGTGCCTTTGAACCAAGTTCGTATATGTGACCACAATGATGATTTTTGAACTCCAGCACTAATCGCATCCACACCTAAAGCACTATGCGGCATATCTATACTTTCTGCTACATTATTATCTGGGATCACTGATGATGAAAAATGAGGTCGAGCAAATTTTTCTGACCAGGCACTTGCTATACCTTCTTTCCATGCTACAAATCTATCTCGAGTTGGTAATGGAAATTTTTCTAACCATGAAGATCAGACTGCTGTTTTTCGATTTGAAAAACCATCACCGTTTGGTCGAACAAAACGCTCAGCCCATGACACCCCTATCTTTGTCTTCCAATCCACAAATTGTTGCCAAATAGTCAGTTTAAGTTCTGACACATCAGACAGATCAATATCACCTGTAAGAGATATAGTTGGCATATCCACAGATCATGTCACTCCTGGATCAATTGTATTTGTATGGATTCCTAACCACTGTAATAGAGTATCTCCAAGTTGTAAAGTATGATCTTGTGCTCCAGTATCAACGATATTTCCTGTCATATTATTTACTCCTGTTGACACGAGAACTCAAGAATCGACGACTGATCATGTTACTATATCACTATTTCACTCTTGTACCATCCCACCAATACTTCCATCAAACAATCCTTGTAAGGCATGAGGATTCAGATGATAAAACAATGCTTGTGTTACTATTTCTCTCTGTTCTAGAGGCAAAGAAGCGAATTCTGACACAGACATTTGTCAGGATTGTAAATCTTGTAAAGTTTGTGACAATCGTGGCTTATCAAGCAATGAGGAATACTGAGTAAGATTATCATAATCATAGATACGATGCAGAAAATCCATCATACTCTTCCAACCACTATCAGCAATCGAAGTAGCTACATTACTATGAAAAGCAGAAGTAAATAATTCACTCGTCATCTGATCATCAGAAATTCTCCACCAGGTATCCATAAGATGATTAGTATAGATATTACCTTTCACAAATCCAAACGAATCTACCATGGTATCCCATAAAGTATCTGCCTTTCCTGTCTGAATAGCTCCAAAAAATTTATTAATTTCATCCACAGTCATTTCTGTTTTCATGTGGACTAAGAGTTGAGCATGAGAAAGCAATATATCATCTGACTGAGTGAGTGTTGGTGTCACAAGTGTCGGTCCAGCTGCTAATGCAGTACTTCCTCCTACTGACCAATTTCGGAGATACGAACCCATCCATCATACTACTCCAGAACTAATAGCTACAATAGCACCATCTCGCAATGCATTACGGAACGTCCACAACCAGAAACTATATTTTTTACCTGATATCAACTCATCAATACTTTCATATTGAGCTTGATATTCTGATACATATACTTCTTCTTGAAGAAGATTTTGTTTCATTGCGTCTAGCAAATAGACAAAACGATAAAGTGTTTGTTCAACATATTGTGCGTCTTGTATGATAAGCAAAGAGAGATGATGATCATTCGACCACTGTGATACGGCATTCATAGTTGCAATATCTTTTTGGACACTCTCTTCATGTGAAAAGGACATTATATAACTATATAAACGTTTCGCATAACTTGTCGTTTCCCACATTATCTCATGTCCAGAAAATGGTATGACATCAAACCAACGACTCATGAGCTGTTGCGCTTGGACAGTATCTTTAGTAGATTGTTCTGGATCGACCATAGTATCATACAAAGTCATATACTCAGTATATTGAGTAGTATATGATGTATATCGACGATACAGTAGGTTTTGGAAGATACCAAGATATTGAGATTCTGTTCTTGCTACTGCTATAATTCACCACACAATTGGTAAAATCAGTAAAGTAGATCCTCCTAATCGTGTCGACAATACTACAATAAGAATACTTACTCCTATTTTCATATACCAAGGACAATTCGCCCACCGATAACCCAATCTACCAAACCGCGTAGAATATGGTGTATTCTCTATCTGTATATACCCATAAGGAATAATAGATGATGAATCTATAGTAGCACACTCAAGGGAGTAACTTGGTTGTAAGATAATTTCAAGACGATCATGATCATCTACTGCTGCGATAATAGTGTCTTGTGACCATCCTGTAGAATAATATTCTACAAAACGTGGTACACGAGCAAAAGTTCCCATATACTCTCCACACATCTTCAATAGTGTCTGATAACTATGTTTTCATTCACTAATTTGTGAAACAATTACTACATCAGCACGCGCACGACGAAGTTCCAAAATCACATCACTCATAAAAGGACCTTGTCTAGATAGTCCTTTAGGTGATGATCCTTGAGCTAATGCACTTATCATAAGTTGAACTATCTTTTCATCAGCAATATCGTAATCCAATTCAAAAAAATCTCCCTGACCAAAAATATAGTTATTGATCCAAAGGGTAAGTTCATCCCAAGTTTCATACTGATTCACTCCTCATTTTGCACAACGAGCGAGTAACGCTTGATATTCAGGATCTAGAAGATGATGAGGAGCAAGTTGTGATTGAGTCTCTATTTTTTGACGGGTATCATGACGGATCTCTTGTTCAAAAAAATAAAACCACAGACGTCTATACCAAGTCCCTTTCCATTGTGTAGTAATCTCTTGTTCTATTTGTTCATATAATTGTCTGGCAAGGATACGATTATCTGCTGACCAATGAGTAATAATAGTATTCATAGAGAGAATTTTTTATCACTAAAACACTATATTCGATAAATTATCCATATAATAATAATCACTTATGTCAAATGCAAGAGTTTTTATAATAAAATAATATGATATTTATTGCAAGCACTACCTAAATCAGTATAAACTTTTCACTCTTCACTGATAACTCTACACTCTCATCATGTTTTTCTATCGCTTCGGTTCCAATACCAGCAATAATATCTTCTCCTCTCCTGCACAGAAAACTCAACCTGGAGATCTTATTTTCGATGGCGAATATTATTATCTCAATCTTGGAGACGAGATCTCTCGACCAGAACAATGATATACTCATCATACTATCACTATCAGTCAGAAAATTCCTACTTTGTGTCACCACAAAACCTTAGCACGAATCCATCGGATGGTGAACGAATGGTTTAGTAGTTACAATAAAGTTCTACCACTCTTTTTCTGAAGTGATATTGATCTTCTACTCAAACATAAAAAAAACGTCATTGCGCGCCCCGAAGGAAGTCCTCTTGGGGGAAGGAACGAAGCAATCCATAAACAAAAGCTCATCCTCTTCCCCAGTATTCTGAGTATCCAACAATATCTCAAACATAAAAAAAACGTCATTGCGAGGAACGAAGCAATCCATTCTTGAGACGACTATGGATTGCCACGCTCCACTACATTACGCTCGCAATGACACCAATGGACAAATACCAACTCGCTCATCCTTACCGGTTCTTCTACCTCTGTACAGAAAGCAAAAGCATATCGAGCCATCAGTACTGGTCAAGAACAAACTATCATCACTACGCATTCCCAGATTTTTCAAAACCGACACAACCTGACTGGCATTACTATCATGGATCCTCATTCTCCGTATTATCATACTTTCCAAGAACCCAGATATACCATCAGTACAGTCATAGAAAAGATGAGGGAACTATATCATATTAGTTAATATATTATCAAATTATTGATATAACTGCTCCTCCATTGTTTCCTCAATCTATAACAATCATGATGCAGAGCAAGACCATCATAGGACATCAACGACTGATATATTTTACAAACTCATTGTTGAAGAGATTGTCATTGCGAGCATAGTATAACGGAGCGTGGCAATCCATAGTCAGAAGATAATTTATTAAAAGCATTGGAGATAATTCTTTTGCCTACTACTCTATACCACGGATAGATCATCACACCAAGAAATTTCACTCATCTAGCATAGTGTTGGAGATAAAACTTATGAGGGTGAATCGTCATTTTGAGTTTTTCATATAAGAAATTTTTGATGTGTTGATGACAAGCAAGCAAATAATTTTTATCAGTATGAAATAACACAAAATAATCTACATATCTAGCATAATATTTGATTTTCAAATTGTATTTTATAAACTGATCAAGTTCGTGAAGTTAAATGTTCGCAAATAATTAACTGGTCAAATTACCTAATGGCATACCTTGAGATTTGGAAACAGAAAAGAGACTTTTGTGAGGAGGGAGCAATTTTCTTTGTAAAGATATCGTACAATCCACACAATCATAACAATAATCATGAAAGACAATGATACGAACCAATGATAATATTCAAACCTTATCTCGTGATATATCTATCATTCGCATCTTCTGCACAATCATCTCTCGCAATATCTGTCTATCAACAGAAAGAAAACACGACTGAATATCAAGTTTCATCACAAAACAATCCCTAGTATACTGATGACTACATGATCCCATGAAATAATCAACTCTTTGTATAGCAGCTAATGTTCCTTTTTGTTTTCTATTGCTATAACTATCATGGATAAATCGTTTGTCTCGAAGTGGATAGAGATAGGCATGGATGAGATGTTGGACTATCCTATCACGAAATGCAAGCACAATAATTTCTCTCACGACTGGATCCTGGATGATATATCTTCTCGTGGGACTAATCGTATAGGTCTCATCGCATAATTCACGATAGAGTTTCTTCATATTTACTTCAAGATTCTCTTCTCGAGAGATTATTTCAGGTTTTTTGAGTTTTCATCTACGAGCACGATAATAAGCGCTTTCAAGATGATCATAATTGAGCTTCATGCAACAAAACAAAATATTAAAAAATCATTACACAATAGTCATGTAATGACTTTATAGGATATACAGAACAGTACAGTCTTGAAAGGAAAGCGACATTGTTATTGTCGTTGTTGTTGTCATTGAATCAGCAATTGTTGTCATTACAATAGAGATACTCGATGACGTGTACGCTTGATTTGTGAGGATACAGATCACTCCATAACTCATCTTTTATAACTATCTCGTCTCTCTACGAGATCAAGACAGTGGTACACTAGATTGTAGTTCTCGTTGATGATACCTCTACCATCAACTATCATACCATAACGATCTCGTCGTAATATTCAAGAAATTTTGAAAAGAAAAAACCTGCCTGATGTCAGACAGGTCCGCTTCGCTGGATCACTTGTTCATTTCAACAATGGATTGCTTCGTCCCTCGCAATGACAAATTACTGTGCACTGCAAAGTGAGTACTCCTCCTGTCATGCCTCCGGCGGAGGTCTCCTCCTTGTGATAAGGAGAACTTACAACCCTGAAAGGAAAGCGACATAGTTATCGTCGCCGCTGTAGACATCGAATCAGCAAGAGTAGCCATTACAACAGAGAAACTCGACATATCATTTATTTGTGATATTCAATGTAATCCTTCCTTCAAATCCTGTAATATTTCTAAATATCTGTAAGAGACCTTGTGATTTTGCTGAATTTCATTCGAAAAAATAATAATCAATAGTCGATGGGATGCCCATAGCTTTTGCAAATTCTCAGAGGAGTTCGTATACTTTGTCTGGGCTAAGTTTATTCATTCCTGTTTCTGTTTGAAACTTGTCGTACTGATTTTTACCATCTTCACTCACTATATCCATAGTATAGCCTGCATTCTTATTTTTCATATCTGCAAAAGTAAATTCATTACTTTTTGGGAACGAAAATGGTATACCATTGATCATATGTTTTTCTCTACCATTACCTAGAGATTCTCTGGTGTAGTTGAGTTTAGAACATACTTCTCTCACTTGTTTATCTGTATTATATTTCTTATTGTATATTTTATTTCTACCTATCGCTTCTTGTATCAGTTCTTCATTCATGCCAAGATGTTCTGATGATTCTGAAGTCTTTTGTGATTGATATTGTTTATATTCAGGATATAAAGATCATTTTACGTTTTCTATCACTGATTCTTCTACTCATTGGTTTTCTAATTTCTTCAAAATATCTATCTTATTTCTATTCTGTTCGAGAGAAGCTGTCTTTTTATTTTCATCTTTTTTATAGCTACGATTAGTTTTCAAAGCATCGATCAGCTCCTGTTTTTCATTATGAGAAAATATGCCCTTATCAAGGTTTCTAATAGTGTTTGATTGAGGATTTAGTCTGTTTACTGTCATTTTAATAAAGAAATTTAGTAAAATATATCAGAGTTGATACATATATATATACTCATTTTATATATTTTGTCAATATTTTTATGTGTTTTGTGCTATAGGATGGTTAGCAACGAGGAACACATTAATATAGTCCTTTATCTTTTCCTCTTGTTTTCCCCCCAAAAAAATCTATACATTAAGTCCATGAACATATCTCATAGCATCAGAATACTATGATATCAATTCTCACTATATGGAGGAGTCGGTCTTTCACCGACTTTTTTTGTAGACTCAAAATCAAATACCTTATGACATTATAAACTTTATAACCTTATAAACTTCTCTCATGAAAATAATCTGCATCACTGGTTGAGTCCTCTCAGGTATTGGAAAATGAATCACAGGAGCAAGTATTGGAGCTATTCTCAAGTCTGGATGATATCACATTTTTATGCAAAAATTTGATGGATATCTTAATATTGATCCTGGCACGATGAATCCTCTAGAACATGGAGAAGTGTTTGTAACAGAAGATGGAGCAGAAACAGATTTAGATATTGGACATTATGAAAGATTTATTGATGTAAATCTTACGAAAGACTCAAGCTGGACAACAGGAAAAATCTATCAAGAAGTTTTTGAGAAAGAAAGAAAAGGAGAATATCTCTGACAGACAGTGCAAGTTGTATCACACGTCACTCAACTTGTCAAAGATAAAATTAAAGAATGATGGTTAAAAAATAATGCTGACCTATCACTTATAGAAATAGGAGGAACAGTCGGTGACATGGAAAATGAATATCTTATAGAAGCAGTAAGACAACTCAGACATGAACTTGGATCTGAAAATGTTGTTTTTGTACATCTTGTGTATCTCCCCTATCTATGAGCAAGCAAAGAACTCAAGACCAAACCAGCACAAAATTCTGTGAGAGATCTTATGGCAAGAGGAATTGATCCAGATATCTTAGTAGTAAGAGCTGATATGCCTATCCATGAAAATATCATTACAAAACTTTCTACCATGTGTTGAATAGAAAAATCTTGTATTATACCATCAGCTACCGTCCATTCAATTTATGAAGTTCCTCTGAATTATAATCATTATGGTGTAGGACACAGAATAGTAGAGAAATTACAGTTACCACATCATAATTTTGATCTTTCTCAACGAGAACAACTTCATCACCATATCTCTACAGCAACACAAGAGAAGACTATAGCTATGGTTGGAAAATATGTGAATCTTGAAGATGCCTACTATTCTCTCAACGAATGACTAAAAGTTGCTTGATATTGGAACAATACTAAAGTCACTATTAAATTTATTGATGCTGAGAAAGTCGAACAAGAAGGAGTAAGCATCTTACAGCACTATGACGGGATATGTATTCCTTGAGGTTTTGGTACAAGAGGAATTGAATGAATGATTTTAGCAACACAATATGCCAGAGAACATAACATACCTTTTCTATGAATTTGTCTGGGTTCTCAAATAATGGCCATCGAATTTGCAAGAAATATACTCTGATATAGTGATGCAACGAGCCAAGAATTTGATGAACATAAGAAGAGTCGTAACCATATCATTCATATTATGGAGACACAAAAAAATATTTCTGACAAATGATGAACGATGAGACTTGGAAGTTATGAATGTATCCTCACTCCCTGATCTCAAGCAGAACACATATATACCAATACTGTCATTGCGTCTCTTACTGGAGGGAACGACAGGAGGAGGAACGACAAAGCAATCCATTCAACTATGGATCGCCACGCTCCCCTCATAAATTCGGGTAAAAGGTCGCTCGCGATGACAACTGAAAGACATCGTCATCGCTACGAATTTAACAACATCTATAGAGAAGAATTTGAACAACATTGATTTCATATTTCAGGAACGAGTGAGAATGCAAATCTTGTAGAAATCGTTGAACTCTCAAACCACCCCTTTATGATAGCTACCCAAGCACATCCTGAATTCAAATCTAGACCACTCCATCCTCATCCTCTTTTTATGGGACTTCTACAAGCAATGAATAAGAATAATGAGAAATCAGCAGTTATCAATTAGCAATTCATTACTTCTTATTCTTAACTTTAAACTTTACACTCTCGACCTTACACCTTTAACTTATCCTACTCAACGTTTCTATTCTATCAGGAGTTGCAATTTCTCCATAATATGATACTGCTTTCAGAATTGCTTCACTAGACAGTAAGATAGAACGATTGATCTTAATAAGCTGTGACCATGCATGATTATTTTCTCTATCATCATTATAACGAGCAATACTCATACGGATATCTTTCATAAAACGATTGTCATCTAATTCAAGTTCTTGTGCAATCACATCTACTTTTTTTACTAATACGACACTCGTACGACCATCAAACAATGTTTCGATAACTTCAGTCAGACCAACTAATTTTTCACTAAAGGTATCAATATAATTCTTAATGAATGCTGTAGGTCTCTGTTGTAACGTATAATAGTGAAGTGAAATATCTTTAAGTTGTTTGATAGCATTCAGATATTCTACAGCAACAAGTTGATAAGCTTCTAATTGTTCTAACTGTTGTTTCGTGGCATCTTCAGGATTATATACTAATACTAAACTAATCCATTCTTCTAAATCTTTCTTCGTCTCAGTATAGTGATCAATAAGAGCTGTAGCATCAGCATGATTTTTATCCGTCATCGTTGTAATAAGACCAACTACATCTTGAGCAAAATCTTTGAGATCAATTTTCATCCACGAAAGATATTCTTCTGGTAAATCAGTAATACGTTGTTGAATAGCAAAAAGTTTGTCATCTTGTTTCCAGACCCATCATTTTTTCTGAAGATAGGCGACATATTTTCTCACAAAAGGAGCAAATACTCAGACCCCTATCACGTTATAGATAGTATGGAAAGCAGCAATACCTATCACTGGATCGTTGACTAATCAAACATATTGCATCACCCAATTCACTGGGTGCAAGAGAAACAACATCAATATCATAGTCAAGGCATTGAAAATAAGATGAGTAGCGGCGATAATTCTTTTTGTCACTTGAGTTTTGTCGCTTCAGAAAAATCATATCAAAAACGTAGAGATTGCTGATCCAAAATTTGCTCCAATAATAATACCCAAAGCAATATCAAAGGTTATAATTCCACTGGATAATGCTGTAAGAGTAAGCATACTAGAACCAGTACTCGTTTGAAGCACTACCGTCATTATAGCACCAATCACGATACTTTTGAATAATCCAATACCACTATTAGCTAACGAAAAACTCGATGAAAGGACATCAACACTCTCTTTCATATATCCTAAACCAAGAAATAACAATCCAAATCCTAAGATAAATTTTGCAAGTACTTGCACTTTTTTATAACGATTCCCCGCAAAAAGCAATAATCCTCCTACCGCAATGATAGGCAACGTCAGTGCTTCTATATCAAGTTTAAATCCAAGCAAAGCAATAAGCCATGGTGTCATCGTTGATCCAATATTTGCCCCTAATACAATTCCAATACCTTGCGTAAGATTCAAAATTCCAGCACCAATAAATCCAAGCATAAGCATAATTACCACCATACTACTTTGGAGAATTGCTGTAGAAACTCACCCAATCAGTATACTTCTCCTCAATCATCCAGCATACTTTTGAATAGATTGTTTGATACTATTTCCAAATGCGGTACGCACTGTTTCTTCAAAAAACATCATACCAAACATAAACAAAGCCATCCCAGCTATCAGTTTTGCTATCATATTGAAATCCATCGTACTCTATCAAAGTATAAAAATGAGTATACTGAGTATATAAGAAATCATTAAATCCCACAAATAACAATCAAAATTCTGACACAATACTACTGACAGATAGTATTTTCAGGATGTAATACCCTATAAAGGTCAGAATTATCAGTTTTTATAACCATAATTGTCGTAATTCTCTTGACTATACACAAAATATTTTCTATAATGAGGTACTATTTTATTTTGTCTCATACACACATGAAAAAAACTACATCAACTGCTAGAAAAGTTGTCAATGTCATTGTTATTATCCTTGTACTTATTCTCCTCCTTCAAAATCTCTCTCTCGTAAGTGTTGGATTCCTTCTCTTTAGCCTTAAACTTCCTCTTATCATCGTGATGGCAGGTCTCTTTATTGCTGGATGGTTCGTATCGAAAGCATTTGGTGGTGAGTTTGACTATGAAGCTATGAAAAAGAAATATGAAGAGATGGAAAATTCACTTGAAAAAGCAGTCGATAAAGGATTAGAAGAAGGTAAAAAAGCTGTTAGCAAAGTAAAAGATGCTGCAGAAGACCTTAAAGAAGGTGGTGAAGAAGTAGTTGAGAAGGCGAAAGATGTCGCAGAAGACGCTAAAAAAACTGTTACAAAAGCAGTCAATAATGTAAAAACAACAACAAGAGCTACTACTAAACCAGCCGCTAAAAAACCAACAACAAGAAGAACTACAACCAAGAAATAATCATCCCAAATTTGAGATACAAAAATAACCCTACTTAGCTGTTAGGGTTTTTCTTTTCTCTTCAATAATAATTTATTTGAATAGCATAAAATACATTCAACATATAACTCATTACTTCGTTATGCTTGCTTATCTAGTTGAATATTAGCAATCACTTTTACTTCTTCTCCAAGCATCATACCTCCTGTTTCTAATGAAGAATTAAACGTAATACCAAAATCATTTCTAGCAATTTTTCCTGTAATCTCAAATCCTATTTTTTGTACACCATATGGAGAAACAGTTTCTCCTCCAAATTCTGCCTGTAATTCTACAGATTTTGTTATACCCTTCATAGTAAGATCGCCCACTAAAGTATACATATCATCACTAGATTTGATAAATGAAGTAGATACAAAAGTAATCAGTGGATTAGCCTCAGTACCAAAAAAGTCATCTCATCTTAAATGTTCATCACGAGCTGAGTTATTGGTATCAACGCTTTTTGGATCAATTTCAAATGATATTTGGGATCATTCGAAACCTTCTCCATCTTGGATAAGTTGTCCAGAGAATGTTTTAAATGAACCTGTTACCGTAGAGATCACAAGGTGTTTGATTTTAAATTGCACATCAGAGTGTGCTTGATCAATAATCCATGTTGTTGTCATATAGTATAATGATAAGAGATAAAACTTCTTATAGTATAACTATTATAATTTCAAAATCAACATCTTGTTGTATTTTTAAAGTAAATTGTATAGATAAAGTGATATAATATTTTTTATAAAAAAACATCCTGTAAAGTTCCTTACAGAATGTTTTATTGGGTCCAGAGGGATTCGAACCCTCGACCAGCGGCTTAAAAGGCCGTTGCTCTACCGACTGAGCTATAGACCCAACAAGAAGTTGGTAATAGATATTGATGTTATGATTGTTATTGATAGTAAGCTCAGTTCGGATATCTACCTTCCTGAGCTATAGACCCACAAAATAGTATAAAGTGGAAAGGTTTATAAGGTTATAAAGTAGAAGATAAGGTTTGTAATGGATAAGATCACCTTATAAACTTTACAAACCTTATAGCTTTATGAACTACTATTGAGTAAATCCTCTCATTTTTTTATATGCTTTTGCAGAGATTTTTACTGGTACTTTAATACCATCTCCAAGATCAAGTTTTACTTTCAGAAGATTAACTTTAAATTGTCTTTTGCTTTGTCTCATTGAGTGAGATCTCTTTGCTCCAGATCCTGTTTTCTTACCAGTAAACATACATACTCTAGACATTATTTGCAAGGGATAATTGATAAAATTTATAGATTATGGGTGATAGAAATTATTCAGCAACAGCTTCTGTACTTTCTCCTCCAGTAGTAATCGTATCTTCAGTTGATTCATTTGAGAATTCAACAGCAGTAGCCACTGCTTGTTCTGGATCATTTTCAATCTCAACATCTTTAGCAACTTTAAGGTCTTTGATAACAATTACGTCTTGGAGAGTCTTAATTTCACTCAAATTAACTTCAATATTTTTAGGTAATTTTGTTGGATCAGCTTTTACTGTTACGAAATCAAGAAGTTGTTCTACTCTACCAAGTTTATCTTTTTCTACAAGAGATTCACCTACATACACAAGCTCTACTTCAGCATGTACAGCTTGTCCTTTCACTACTCCAAGAAAATCTACATGAGAAAGAGCAGTAGTTACAGGATGAACTGATACTTCATGGATAAGTACAAGTTCATCAATACCTTCACCTTTGATAGTAATAGGCGTAGATTTACCAGTTTCTCTATAGAGTTTGATAAATTCATTCTTAGCAAAGAATATAGAGATAGGTTCTTTAATATGTTTTGCATAGATGACAGCAGGAATTTGTCCATTTTTTCTATAAGCATTTACTTGCTTACCAGATACTGTACGAAGAGTTGCATTCAATTTCATGAAAACACGAGAGGAAAATTATAAAGAGAAAAGAATTATTATTCATTAGTAGCTTCAGGTACATCAGCTTGTTCAATAGTGACTGACTCTACTGATTCATCAACAATAACAGCTGGAACAGTAACTTCTTCAACTACAGGCACAACTTGAAGCGTGAGTAAATCCATATTTCTTCTGTCAGAAGTCATAAGACTTTTAAGTCTCGCTCCTTTACCTACTTTTGTCCTCAAGAAGTAAAGTTTAGATCTTCTTACTTTAAACTCATCAAGAAGAATAATTTTAGCGAACTTATCGAAACAGAGTGGGTAGATTTTTTCAATCACAACACCAGAAGATACTCCTCTTACTAGGAATGTTCCATTTGGATGACTTGGATTTTTTACAGAGTATACCAAACATCTAAATTTCCAGTTTCTTTTGTTATCTCCTTCTCCAATAGTTTCATGGATTTCTAGGAGTTGTCCAACTTTCACTTGGATCTTTTTCATTCCAAAACTGTTATATACTGCTTGTAGTCTAGAAAAGTTCATTGAATTGTAAATGAGAGGGAATAAATATTGAGATGAAAAATACTACTATGATTATGCAACAACTTTGTCTGTTGTCTTTTTAGAAGAAGGCGTTCTTGAGCTAGTAACTTTAGCTTTCCACTTTCTTTGTTGTTCGATGTTTCTTCTCATTTCCATAAGAATTACTTTTTCAACTCTTACACGAGCTTTATTTAATTTCTTTTTCGCTCAAGTTTTTAATCTTGTCATAGGGGTAGAATGAATAATGATAAATGAAACCTGCTTACGCTACTTTTTTAATAGGAGTCTTTTTAGCAATTGAATCCTTCTTAGTAGGAGTCTTTTTCTCAGTAGTTGCAGTGGTCTTCTTAACAGGAGCTTTCTTTACTACTTCCTTTTTAGGTGCTGTAGCTTTTGTTTCTTTCTTCGCTGGAACTGCTTTCTCAACTTTTGCCTTAACGGGAGTCTTTTTAGCAGGTGCTTTTCCTTCACCGATGATAGGAGAAGTTTTTGCTATGACATCTCTTTTTTTAGAAATAGATACATTCTGACCCTTTCTTTGTACGAATACAAAATGAGTAGAGATGATATCTTTGAGAGAAGAGAGACCTTTATGATCCAGAGCAGAAGCGACTTGTGCAAACGTGACACCATAGCTTTTGATTTTAGCTTGAGCTTTATTGAAAGCATTCGCCATCCATTTTGTCATACCTTCTTTTTCTAATCTCTTAGCAAGAGTAATAGTATGATCAATAAGATTCTTGTATTTATCACCAGATTTTACTCTTTTGATGTTTTGGTTGTAGAAAAATCTTTTTCGTCCTGATTGATTTGGCTTTGGCATTATTGATGAGAAAGTTAATTATTAAATATTGAATTGATTGTATAATTACGAATTGCGGATTACGGATTTTAGCAGAATAAGTTTATATGCAAAGTTTTATTTGCAATTCGTTATCCACCAATTCTTATTACTTAACATACTTAGCCATATATGCGAATGCTTTATTCGCTTCAGCCATCTTATGTACATCTTCTTTCTTCTTTACAGCAGTTCCTTGTTCGCTATAAGCAGCAAGAAGTTCTTCAGAAAGTTTTTTTGACATTGGTTTTCATTTTTTTGATCTTGCGGCATCTAAGATCCACTTACAAGCAAAATACATTTTTCTTCCTGTTTTTACTTCAACTGGTACTTGATAGACAGAACCTCCAACTCTTTTGGATTTGATCATGATAGAAGGAGCAGCGTTTTCAATAGCAGTGAATAATACACCTTGTGGATTCTGATGTCCAGCAGCTTTGATTTCATCCATCGTGTCAGCAAAGACTCTTCTTGCAACCGATTTTTTACCATCTTTCATAAGATAGTTAATGAATTTTTCTGATTTTGAGTCTGCTAATACAAGAACTCCAGACTTTGGTTTTTTAAATCACATAATTTGAAATTATAAGTTATAAATTTTAAGTTTTTAATGAGATTGTGAATGAAGTTGCTTAATCATGGAACTAAGTTGAGATGAAACTCAGAATCTATAATTCAACACTTAAAACTTCTTACGATTTTGGTCTCTTAGTACCGTAAAGTGATCTCCCTTGTCTTCTTGCGTCAACAGAATTAGAATCATATTTACCTCTTACCAAGTGATATTTCACTCCAGGCAGATCTTTTACTCTACCTCCTTTTACAAGCACTACTGAGTGTTCTTGAAGAGTATGTTTTTCTCCAGGAATATATACCCACGCTTCTTGTCCGTTAGACATTCTTACTCTTGCTACTTTTCTTTGAGCTGAGTTAGGTTTCTTAGGAGTCATGATGGTTACCTTAAGACATACACCTCTCTTGAATGGAGAAGGATTGTATACTCTTTTGTTATGATTCAATCTATTAAGAGAGAACTGCATAGCAGGAGCTTTAGATCTGTAAGCTCTTTTTACTCTAGGTCTTTTAACAAGTTGTTGAATAGTTGGCATAAAAAAGTTGAAAGTTAGAAGTGTAAAGTGAATAGTTTTTTTGTGCAATGTCATACAATATACAGAAAATGATATCATTTTCAAGTCAATATGCAAAAAAAGTGTTTTGGGGGTATGGAATTTTGTGAAAAGTGTTTATAGTATTAAAGTTATAGTTATTTTACTTTATTGTAAAGAAGTGTTTTTTTACAATTGTAACAGTAAATGATTTAGTATATTATTATACACTTCTCAATAACATAAGCCATACCCATTGTCTGAGCTCTGCTCTATCTTCAGGATCATCAATTTGTGTCATGATTCCATTTGTTTTTAAAGCTTCTAAATGTCTGGCATAGTATGGAGTTCCTCCTGCATATTCTGTTTGTCGTAAGAGTCTAGATAGAATTGTTCCAAACTGGGCTCTTGTCACAACCTTATATGGTTGAAAATAATCAATATCAATTCCCATCAATCAAAGTGAACATGCTTTGATAGCATACTCTTTTATCTCATCATTTTCTCGTGCATTTCATCCATCTTTTCGTCTACAAGAAGAAGGTATTTGTGCTGGAAGTTCTCTTCCAAGAACATTCGTAGCGTAGTTCACTATCATCTTTGCAAGATGACCACGAAAGAGTACTCCATTTGGATTTGCAACGTCTAAAGGAGCAAGTGTGGTGATATGATGGCTATAAGCCCATTCATACAATGACTGTAATTCATGGTTGTCCTTACTATCTCCATCAATAGTAGGTGAGTCATCCACATTATCAATCTCTTCAATTAGTTTGTCAGGTTGTGTTTTTTTTCCACAACTTCCATCATAAAAACTAGCACTATAATCTCAGTCAGCACAATTATCTTTTACCAAAGAATATCCTCAACCACCTCACGAACTCATAGATTTATTTTTGATAGTAAAGATATCAGATATCACAATCCCATCTGTAAAACGAATAGTTAATATATGTTCACCATCTGAGTGGGTATTTAAATAATCTGGTTTCAAAATAATATTTGTATAAGTTCAATTTCCAGATATATCATAGTTATCAGGAGATATGATCTCACTATCTACCAATACATTAGCAAAATTTTGTTCAGAAAGAGTAAACCATTGACTGTCTTTTTCAATCGTATACTGTAATCAGACATTATTTTCTTTTGTATAGATTGATCATATACTACCTGTAAAATAATGAGGCATATCTATGGGATCCAATATTGTTCTTTGATAAGCTTGAGCCCAAAGTTCACCAAGTTTTTCATAACCAGTAATTGTCATATGCACACCATCTATTAATTGATCTGGATTTTCTTCAAACCATGTATAGGCTTCTATATCTCCTAACATTACTGTTTCTCCATCTACTAAAGTATTTAGTAATCATTGAAGTTCTTCCATTTCTTCTTCATCTCTTTCTGTACCTCATTGTCCATTCACAAAGAAAGGTGGTTTATTGACAATAATCTTCTCTACTCATCTCTTAATCTACTAATTATTGTTCTTATATTATCTATAGTATCAGTTGCTTCAATTGTCGCACCTACAGTAACGGTCACATCATTAGTACCTAACATAATTTGAACTACTTTTACTCCATTAGAGATAAAAGATGCTATGGTATCATTCATATATGTATTAACCCAGTTCTTAGAAGTAGAACCACTTACTCCTTTATTTACTTTTGAGTAACCACTTCCTAATAGAAATATTTCTTGATTTGCTGCCGTATTAGTAGAAGTAAGAGAATCTCCAATAAAACCAATTTTACCAGAATAGGGAATATAGTTATCACCTGAAAAAGGTATATCTATACCATCATCACTATCTATAGCTAGAGTAGCATGCTCTAAAATCTGTTCAGGAGTGAGATTATCATAGATAGCAAGATGTGCAATTTTCATATTGGTATACAAAGATGGATTAAGTGGACTATAAGCTAAATATAACTTTTGATCAATAAAATTACCTCCATCTGTAGATCATACTATACTCTTCTTTGATTGTAATATACCATCAATATACAAACTAACTTGACCAGCACCAGCTTGATCCGCATTAGTGTCAATACTATAAACTATATGATGCCACCTTGGTAAAATTGAACGATTATAAGATGCTGTATTTTTTTGATTAATCATTACAATATATTCATCTACTCCTGCTCTTTTATAAAGATGTTGCCTATTTTGAGCATTTTCATAAGTACCTACAATATGTCTGAGTTGTGATCATGTAGCTATCTCATCATCATAAAGCATAAATTCATAAAATACTTTATTATTCATATGACTTAAAAGAATATTACCAGAACTTACTCCAAATGCAGAAGTAGTAAATTCAACTGCTTTACCCATATCTTCTGCTCAATTAACACCCACTATTGCATTAGTTATATTAATAGTTAATGAATCACTATTGATAACATCATGTAGGGCTCAGCCTGATATTTCCTGCATAGGCCAATAATACAATGGATTAGCATTGATAACAGCAGTTGAATAATCAGATAATCTATCAGCAAGGACTCCATTACCAAAAATTACCAACAACAACCATCACAATAAGATTATAACATAGTTTCTCTTCATCTCGATAAAAATACATAAGGTAAAAGTACCAAAGTTACCTCTTTTTTGTATCAAAAAAGACGCATTGCCCGGTGCTTATACCACAAATTGGACTTTGACATCACAACCATGATCCGTGACAATACGCCTTAGATTTTTGGTTATTCTGTCAAAGTTATAGATTTCGTCCAATTTTATTTTTGTGATATAAGCATGTCTACTATACAAAAAAATCTCCCTTATTTCAAGGGAGAACATTGCAAATAAAAAGCATATTGAGATATTTGTTTTTTACTCCACAGGAAGTACCACTTCTTCAATCTCACTTGTCTCTGATGACATCACACTTGTAATATTCGCAAACTCTTTCATAATAAATCTGAACCAAAGACTAATAATAACACTATTAAATCCAGCAAAAAGCATTATAAATTGCCAAAAGTTGAGATCAATAAACCAGGGTGATATCCATAACAAACCTATGATTATTATAAAAAAAATATGCATCTTCCAGTGACTGGAATGAAATATCTTAGGCATAATATCATGTTTGCGTGCATAATATACTGACCCTACGACAAAGAGCAGTTCCATCACAAATTGTGCTACTAACCCACCAATAAGATTATACGACTTGACCGCCCAAAATGCTATGGAAGCTCCGATAACGACTCCCCAGAGATTGATGGGGAAAAGAATATTTTGGCGATTCGCAGCAACGAAGACATAATTAAAGACAGTCTTGATGAAACTGAGAGCAAGGATAATAGCTAATCATGGCAAGAGAAAATCTGTTCCTAACGCACTCCAATTGTGGCGTTGGAGAAATTCCATCATTCCCTGAAGATTGAATCCAGAGACAGGAGTTAAATATTTTTCGCCTGACACAATGTGGATGATCGGCGTAGCAAAAACGAAGAAGTTCGCGATACAGATTCGTCCAAATAGAATCAGAATATTCATCAGATGTCAGAACGATAATTTTTGCAATTGAGGCGAAAGAGCTGAAATTTTGTGAATAAGACTATTTGCTAATGCTGCTGGAATGATCAGAAGTATCTGAATCAGTTGAAGCCCAAGTCATCGAATCCCCACATACGCAAAACCACTGATCGTCGGATAGACGATCGACATGAGAAGTGAAACGATCAGCAGATGGAAGCTACTCAAGAAAAATGCTGCTCCGTATTTCCCATTTTCCTTGATATGACGAACCATATGATCCCAAAACGGCACAAAACGCAGTTTGATAATACGATTACTCTGCCATAACGTATAGAGAGTCTGAGCAATACTACTCACAACGACTGATCAGACCATAATAAGAAATAAAGTTAGCGGGACGGATTCATGATCGATACTTGGTCGGAAATTCCCTAAGACGACAACTCATAGGACAGCAAGCTGAGCGACTCTAGCAAGCACTAAAGCAATACTCACTTGTTCCATCTTCCAAAAGAGTTGGAGTGGAAGTTGGATAATCCCTGCAATCATAAATCCTGCTGAAAAGATCATCCCCAGTGGAAGTCATCGAGAGATATACGGATTGCTCGCATACGACGGAACAAGATATGCTACTATAATAGCAATCCCGTAGACGATAACAATCTGACCAATCCTCGCCCAGACAAACTGCGATATAGCGAGTGAAAACGCTTCTTTCTGACTGGATGTGATGGTGTCCAGATCCTTGGGCGTATTGATTCCAAATTTTGCTTTGAGTTTTCAGAGATCTTTGAGTCCGATGACATATAATCATAGATCTGAGAGTGCTGACCACAGTGCAAAATAACTCAAGATCGTCGTATAATCTCCATATCTGAGTGGTCAGAGCATCGGAGTCATAATGATCACGATCAAAAAACCTGACAAGGCACTGATCATTCTTCCAAATATTTGCCAAAAGGCATCTTTCATAACAGAGAATTTTCACATATTCTTCTTCAAAAATTACATACCTAAAAAATATTTAATTATAATTTCAACTCCGAAAATGCTCGTAACTTAAGGATCTGGTCAAGAATTTTCGGTCAGGATTGTTCTCGTTTTGGTCAAGTTTGTAGGACAAGAAGTTGAATATTGGTGGTGATAGTTTTTTTATTATCATCGAGAGTGAAATGCTTCACGTAAGGAATTTTATATGCTGTTGTGATCGAGTGAGCTTTCAATAATGCGTTTATGGCTTGCCTAATAGTTCTCCCTGTAGCAGTAGTTTGGATAATGAATTGTTCGGTATTCATAAGAAAGTTATCACATAATCAGTAAAAAGTCCTTGCAAGAGATATTTGGTTTTAGTATACTCCAAGAGGTATCAAACTTCAAGAGTTTGTGTTTTAGATTATTATCGATGATTATCATTATGAATAAAAAAACAGTATGAGTATTTGCTTTGGGGTTGGTTTCTCTTATCCTCGCTGGATGTGGAGCAGCAAGTAGTAGTTCTGACGAAAATGTCACTTTGGCTGAATGTTTAACATCAAAAGGTGCCATCATGTATGGAACTGACCGATGTCCTCATTGCCAAAATCAGAAGAAATTATTTGGTTTTGCAGCATTTGAAAAAATCAATTTTGTCGACTGTGATGGAGAAAAGAATGTTTGTAACTTGGCTGGGGTAACAGGATATCCTACATGGAAATTCGCTGATGGAACAGTCTTACAAGGAACTCAAACCCTTGAAACACTCGCTTCTGTAGGTGCATGTACTGATGCCGATATGGCTAATTCTGTAGAAGATTCAGTTGAAGAAGTAACTACTGGGGATATACAAACTTCGGATGATATTGAAATAGTTTCTGGAGATGTAGCTACAGGAATTGTAGTTACGGAGATTATTACTGGAGATGTTGAAGCAACAACTGGAGCATAATTTTCCATGATAACATTACAAAAAAACGCTTTCTGACTGATGATGAAAGTGTTTTTTATACATTTTTAGTTATAATACATTGGCTCAGTTCTAAGAATTTCTGGTTTGTTATCAAAAGAGAATGTTAATTCAATAAGTTGATTTTTATGGCGATTTTGTTGTTGTTCAATGCTATTAAAATTGATCAATATCTCTTTCCTTTTCTCTCTAATAAATTCATATTCTTTATTCAAATAAGGGATACCATCTTTGATATGTGATTCAATAATATGATTGATATTTTTCATAACGACAGTAATATCTTGGATTTGATCATTGTATTCTGCGATATATATCTCTCAAAGTTGTTGAAAAATATTGTTATCGTTATGATAACTGATCGTTTTGAGAAGTAAAGAAGAAAAAAATCAATACTGTTTATAGTTGTGAAGATTAGATATTTCATAATCTTGTATATCAAATATCATTTTCTCTTTTTCTGAAATATGTATTTTATTCGCTTGATTAAAATATCAATAGGGACTTAAATCAAAGAGTTCTGTAATAAGATCAAAAACCAGTTTGATAAGATCATCAGAAATATTATTTTGTTTTCAATATTTTTTGATTGTATCAATTATCTCTAATTTTGTTTCTTGTATATGAGCTTGAATATTTTCTCGATAAGTTTCTTCATGTTCTAGGTGATTGTTATACATATCACCAAGTAGTAATATATCTTGATTACATTGCTCTTTAATCTGCTTTATGTCTTTTTTCAATCATTCAAAAGCTATGAATTGTTGATACTTATTTTCAATATTCGGATTACGCACATGTAATATCTCATTTATCTCGTTAATAATATTGATACAATTCGTATTTAATTTCGATTTATATTTATTGTGTATATATTCTGAAATAGGTTTAATAAGATATCAATTTTTCATTTATTTTTCGTAGCAATAAAAAAAACAATATAATCAATAAAGACGATAAGTCAATACATTTAATTATTCCTTGCAACACATATTCCTCGTACTTTACAACCAGGTTGTTGTGACTTGATAGTTTTTGCTAATTCGACCATCGTTGCACCAGAGGTGAGGACATCATCAACAATCACTATTGTAGATCAAGCAGGAATGGGAACAATAACACGAAAGGCGTCAGAAAGATTTTTCTTTCTTTGATCTCTACTCATCCCTACTTGAGAATGGGTATTTCTGATTTTTTTGCAAAGTTGAATTGGTTGTTTAATTCATAATTCTTTACAGAAACTATAGGCAAGGAGCTTGGATTGATTATATCATTTTGTGATATGGTGACGGATTCGATGAGAAGGAACATAAGAAATTAGCAATTTGGAATTATCAATTATCAATGAAGAAAGAATTTCGTGAGATTGGAGAGCAAGAGAAAGTCTTTGCCCAAGAAATGTGCTTATATGGGCACGGTGATAGTATTTGAGTTGGGTAATAAGTTTTTTGATAAGAGGATCAAAACGGAAAAGTACGATACAACCATCAAGCGGACTTTCCTGTGTCAAAAGATCTTGTCTGACAGTATATCAGAGACTGTCTTTGTGAGTGAGCGGACAGATTTCTCTATGGGGTTTGAGTAGTTTTTTACAATTTCCACAGAGATAAGACCCAGACATTCAGCATCAAACACACTGTTCTGGAAAGAGAAAGTCTATAATCATAGTACCGTATGGATCATAAAGTGTGGTATGCAGATAAATTCTTTATCAAAGAACTCTCATTTATAAGCGAGAAGTGGTGTTGTTTTTATATATTTTCTAATACGATGTCCATATCTTTCATGAAATCATTTGAACACTTTCGGTGGTTTCTCTGTATTACTATCAGAGACAAAAATCACACTCAATGTCTTGTCTTCATGTTCGACAATAAAGTCAATCCTTGAATTATTTATTTTTTGATAAGTATAACAGTGTTCTTTGTGTGTAATATTTTTAGCTATTTCATTATAAATAAAATTCTTGATAGCGATGATATTATGGAGTTTAGATCAGAAATTTCCTGTCATGTAACTAAAGATACCCATATCTCCTATGACAATAGTGTCTTGATGAGAGAGTTCTTTTGTCTTATCACTATAGAAATATTGTAATGTCTCAATAAGACAATTTTCTCTGAGGAAAGCAATATATTTTTTGAGTAAAGGAATAGAAATATCAGTCTGATGAGAGATAGATTTATATTTAAATCCTTGCATACTAATATAACAAAGCTGTTCCATGAGATCTTGAAATGCAAGAATTTCATCTCCATAAAATGTAAATCCTACATCTTTATCATATACTTTTTGGATAATAGCTTTCAAGTTAAATTCTTTACGATCTTTCGTAGTGGCTTTGATAACTTCTGGATATCCACCTCGCGTGAGATATTCATCTAAAAGTCCTTGTAATTCTTTAAACATAATAGGACTAGGGTTATCGAGAGTAAGATAGGTAGTATAAATATTTTTATAAGCCAAAAAGTCAAAAAAACCTAAAGGATGCACTGTAATAGTTTTACTTAAGCCTGATGAAAGTATATTTTGATATTCTTCACTTTGAGTATGGATAATACCAGTAACAATAATAATAGTTTTTATGCTATGATCTTCAAGAAGTTCGCTCAAGACATTGATAAAATTTTTACTGTATTGGATTTCATTAAGAAGAAGGATATTGTGTTCATAGAAATTGATTCCATACTTGATCTGTATATATCATTTAAAGTCATCAGCATTTCTAAATTTTTTAGCAACAATATCATCTTCAAAAGAAAAATAATATTTTTTCTGACTAATATCATGATCAGCAAGGATATGTTTGAGTATAGTTGTTTTTCACGACCCTCTTCCTCCATGCAAAAAAATAAGTTTTGCACTTTGATCATTAATGATAGCAATCAATTCTCTGAGATATTGGGGGCGAAAAATTTGCATGGTTTATAGAGTATATATAATCAAAACAACATATTTCTTATACTAATAAAAATGGAATATGATTACAAGTCCTAGTATAAAATAATCTCTTATATAATATTTTACCAGTAAAATATATATATAATTGTGATTTTACTTATAAAATAGAGAGAAAGCTATTGTCCATACCTTGTAATATATAAGGAGTTTGTTATTCTCCAAACTATTGTTGAACTTGTCTCAACAGTATCTTTAGGTTATAGTTATATATGCATATGTTATTACGTATTGTTAGTATAGAATGAGAATTGTATAATGGGAAAATTGAAAAGGTTTCTTTTCCTACTGAGCAAGGAATTTTAGGAATATTGCCAGGACATATCAATCTTGTCACGACACTGATAGCAGGTACAATTGCATATTTACCAGATATACAAGAACAATCATCATTACAAGAGTTTACAGAAAAAGCAGTAAAAATTGATATAAAAGGAGGTTTAGCAATGATAGAAGACAATGTAATTACTATTGCGGCTGAATAAAAGAAATTGAGAATTAAAAATTGATAAGTACACTAAAATCTTACTGTAAGTAAAGAAGAACTCAATAACTTTATAAACATTATAAACTTTTCAACTCTATTATGGCTGATATTAAGCAACTCAAGATCAAAATCTGATCTACCAAAAATATTAAAAAAATCACTAGTGCGATGGAAGTCATCTCTACTATCAAATTTCAGAAAGTAAAAAAATCTGCAGAACATCTCAGAGAATATATGAATACTTTTTTGGGTATGTTATCATCAATGAATGCCTATACAGACTTATTTCCAAAACCTTCTTCACAATCTACAAAACAATTAGCCGTATTAGTCTCTTCAGAAAAATGATTGTGTGGATCACTCAATTCATTACTATTCAAACAATTTGATGCAGAGTATGACACGGTAAAAGATACTCTTGATGTCTATGTAGTCGGTAAGAAATGAATTGAATTTTGTGCCCGTCGTTGATATACCATTATATGATCACTTAATCTTGCTGATACCTTCGTCTCGTCAGATCTTACTACTTTGTATACTACATTACGTAATGCTCAACTCGGTGGATCATACACAGAAATCAAAGTATGGTATAATTTCTTTAAAAACACCATGAAGCAGATACCAGCTGGATTTCAACTTTTCCCCTTATCTTCAGAAAAATTTGATGAATTTATGTCTACTTTGGAGATCGTAATTCCTAAAAATACTACTCAAAGAAATACTCATTATATGAAACTTGAACCAAACCAGAAAACAATTATGAAAAAATCTTATGATATTATGATGAATGTGATTGTCTATGGAGCTGTTCTTCATAATAAGACAGGAGAGTTTGCTGCTCGTATGCTTGCTATGAAATGAGCGAAAGATAATGCTTCTACTATTATAGATAATTTAACACTTTCTTATAATAAAGCACGTCAAGATGCCATCACCAAAGAAGTATTAGAAATCGTAAGCGCAAAGGCCGTTCTTGATAGTTAAAAGTTGGTTACTAGTTCTTAGGTGTTAGTTATTAGGAAATTACGGATTACGGATTTATCAATACTTACTAATTCTATTATTCTGTTGTCTCTTACTGCTTATTTGTTGCTACCACTATCTAAAATTTAAAATCTATAATTTCCTTCATGGATTTATCAACACTTATTCCAGATATTTTACCACATACGATTCATATAGGATCTATCAATCTTTTTCAATCATTGATTGCTGGGTTTATGGGGACGGGGATTTTTGTAATAATGGTGTTAATATATTCATATTATAAAAAATCACAACCCTATAGCAAATTTGTACAAGGAGTAGATGCAATAGTTGAACTTATTTATGAAATGTTGGCTGAAATATGAGGTGATCATGTGGGACGTAAAGCTATAGTATTTACCACAACATTGTTTTTCTTTGTTGTATGGCATAATCTTTTTGGTCTTATTGGAGATATGATTGTTTTGGTCTGGCCAGCAGCTCATCATATCTTTAGACCATTGACAACAGATATTGTATCAAATGGAACATTAGCAGTGATGGCTATTATTGCAAGTCTTTCTTACGGATTTTACTTACATTGATTTGGATTTATTAAAAAATATTTACCCACCAATGGTATGGGTCTTGTACCTAACATTACTCATTGGTATGATTATATTACGAAATTCTTAGATATATTATTAGGATTATTAATTGGAATTATTGAATTATTAGGAGAATTTGGAAGGATGTTATCTCTCTCTTTGAGACTATTCTGAAATATGTTCGTAGGTATGATATTGCTTTCTCTTTTATTATATGCAACACAACAATTATTGCATTACCCAATAGTATTGCCAGTAATAATATTTGCATATGAGTTTGCAGTATCACTCTTACAGGCATTTATCTTCGCGTTATTAACTACTATTTACTTTAAATTAGCTGCTGATACGCACTAAACTTTGTTTCACAACCATTGTGATTATATTCTTTATTTATTATTCTCTTATTATTATGACTTCAGCTATTTCTATCGCTATTGCTGGTGCTGGTGCTGCAATAGGTATCGGTCTTGTTGGTTACGCTTGGTTAACTGGATTATCTAGAAATCCAGAAGCAGGTAAATCAATGTTTACTCCTGGTATTATTGCTCTTGCTCTTGCAGAATTCGTAGCACTTCTTGCTTTCGTTATTGCATTGATCAAGTAACAATAACTATTTACCTTTACATATAATTGTAAATTATGGGACACGAAGTATCACAGACAGACATTATCATCAATGTTGCTATTCAAATTCTTAATATAGGGATCTTTTTCTTCTTTTTTATCAAATTTGCAGGAAATGCTATTTCTAAAGCAATTCAAGATAAAATTGAAAAGGAGAAAAAACTTGCTAATGCTGATGCTGAATATGCTAGATTGATAGCTGATGCTGAACAACAAAAGAAAACATTACTTGATGAAGCGCTTACTCATAAAAATCAAATCGTTGCAGAAGGGAAAGCACTTGCTACTCAAGAACAACAAAAGATTGTAGAACAAGCTAATCATGAAGCAAAAATCATTCTTGATAAAGCAGCTCAAGACGCTGAACTCAAAGGACGTGATTTAGATACTCACTTTGAACAAGGAGTAAAGACAGCCGCTTTGTCAGTAGTGAAGAAGTTGTTTTCATCAAATAAAAAAGTCCAAGAAGATTATCTTGGTACTCTTGTCGATGAATTTAGTGCATCATACAAAAAATAATGACACCATCAACTCGTAAAAAATTCGTAGCTTCTGTTCTTCAACAAGGAGCAACACAACAAGCATGAGAAATTCTTGAACTCCTTTTGGTATTGATGAAAAAATTTGGGAAACAACTTTCTCAATCTCCTGTCAAAGAGTTTATACAAAGGAATTATCCTGACGCTTTTGGATTGTATGAATTGCTTGGAGGTGTCCGTTTGACGATCAAAGATTGTCTTGTCTTGCAACAACATCTCTACGAATCATTAGGTGAAAAATCACTTATTGCCCTCACTACTGATGAACATATCTTGAATTCTTTTTCTCAACACGAGGGACTCTTGGTTATAGATGGCGGTGATGAGTCAAGTCCGTCACTCACTATTAAATCTCCTTCTAAGATCTACAAAAGATCTCTAGCAACTGATTTACAAAAATTACTATAAATCTTCTTTGTCATTTCTCCTCTTACTTTTTACTCTATATATTTCCTGTGAATGTCTGCTCTTACGTTAATTCAAAAGATTGAACAACAAATCAATGATGCAAATCTTGCAGAATCATTTACTGAACAGTGAACAATCATCGATATCAAAGATGGAGTCGCGACAGTATCTGGTTTGCATAATGCTCAATATTCTGAGATTGTACTTTTTCAAGGTGGTCAGAAGGGTCTGGTTTTAGACCTTATGGAAGACTATGTTGGAGTACTTATCCTTGGTGAATATATGGGTCTTGCTCAAGGTGAAACAGTAAAAACAACCTGACAACTTTTCTCGGTATGAGTTGGTGATGAATATATCGGTAGAGTATTAAATTCACTCTGAGATCCCATTGATGGAGGAAAAAATATCACACCAAAACAGTTCATGCCAGTAGAAAAAGTTGCTCCAGGAGTAATTACAAGACAATCTGTTGATCAACCTTTGCAGACAGGTATCAAAGCGATTGACGCTCTTGTACCTATTGGTAGAGGTCAGAGAGAATTGATTATTGGAGACAGACAGACAGGAAAGACAGCAGTAGCGATTGATACTATCATCAATCAAAAATCTGAAGATGTCATCTGTATCTATGTGGCTATTGGACAAAAAGAATCGAAAGTGGTTCGTATTGTGGAAGCACTCAAAAAGGCTGGTGCAATGGAGTATACTATCGTCATCAACGCTCCTATCAATACTCCTGCTGTGATGCAATATATTGCTCCTTATGTAGGTGCTACTTTTGGTGAATATGTAATGTCACAAGGGAAAGACGCACTTATCGTCTACGATGATCTTACTAAACATGCTTCTGCTTATAGAGAAATGTCGCTTCTTCTCAGAAGACCTCCAGGACGTGAAGCATATCCAGGTGATGTATTCTACTTACATTCAAGACTTCTGGAAAGAGCTTGTAGATTAAATAAGGACTATGGAGGTGGTTCATTGACTGCTCTCCCTATTATCGAGACACAAGCAGGAGATGTAGCTGCCTATATTCCTACGAATGTAATTTCTATTACTGATGGACAAATTTATCTTGAATCAGATCTGTTTAATGCAGGTATCAAGCCAGCAATTAACGTGGGACTTTCGGTATCTCGTGTAGGAGGATCTGCTCAGACTGGTATTGTAAAGAAAGTAGCTGGAACACTTAAACTTGACCTTGCTGCCTTTAGAGAATTGGAAACATTTGCTAAATTTGGATCAGATCTTGATAAATCTACTCAAGCAAAGCTTGCAAGAGGAAGTAAATTAGTAGAACTTCTCAAACAAAAAGAAAATAGTCCAATCTCATTTCACAAACAAGCAGCAATGATTTATGCTGGTACAAAAGGATATTTGGATACCATAGCTCTCTCAGATATCGCAACATTTGAACAGAAGCTGTACGATAAACTTGATACTACCCACAAATCTCTGTCTGATGAAATCCTTGCAGGTAGAAAACTTACTGATGAAATAGAATCACAAATGAAAGAGCTTGTACAAGATGTTGTTGATGAAATGTAGACCTAACCCTAACCCCTCTCCTCGGAGACCACTCACTATCGTTCGTTGGAGAGGGGCTACAAAACAATTAAAATATGTCTTGTGGTCATCCCTCTCTGATAGGAGAAATCCTGGAACAGGCAGAGGGAACGAGGGTGAGGTACATTTATTATCTTATATATAAATATGAAAGGTACAATTATAGCGATTAGAGGTATCGTACTCGATATGCAATTTGATACACAGAGTATGCCTGCATTAAGTAATGCGGTCGTCACTGCTGACAAGAACGGTGCTGGCGAAATCGTCACTATTGAAATTTTGCAACATCTCGATGGTGGTGTCGTGAGAGGTATCGCAATGCATACTACTGATGGACTCAAAAGAGGCTGTGAAGTTTCTGATACAGGATCACCTATTTCAGTACCTGTGTGACCTGCAGTACTTGGTCGTATCATGAACGTTTTGGGTGAACCTATCGATAATGCAGGTGAAGTTAAATCAAAGGAAACACGATCTATTTATCGTAAACCGCCTGCATTCCATGAACTTGCGACGGGTATCGAAAGATTGGAAACAGGTATCAAAGTAGTCGATCTTATGGCTCCAATTTTAAAAGGAGGAAAGGTCTGACTGTTTGGAGGTGCAGGAGTAGGAAAGACGGTTATTATTCAGGAGTTAATCAACAATATCGCGAAATTCCATAGTGGAGTGTCAGTATTTTGTGGAGTAGGTGAACGTACTCGTGAGGGAAATGATTTGTTCCACGAGATGACAGATGCTGGAGTGATGGATAAGACAGCCATGGTTTTTGGACAGATGAATGAAACACCAGGACCCAGAGCTCGTGTAGCGATGACAGGATTGACGATGGCTGAATATTTCCGTGATAAAGAAAATAAAGATGTACTCGTCTTTATCGACAATATCTTCCGTTATACTCAGGCAGGAGCTGAAATTTCAGCACTTCTAGGTAGAGTACCATCACAAGCAGGTTACCAACCAACCCTTGCTACAGAAATGGGAACTCTCCAAGAACGTATTACCTCTACAAAAAATGGTTCTATTACGTCATTCCAAGCAGTCTATGTACCAGCGGATGATCTAACAGATCCAGCTCCAGCAAATACCTTTGCTCACTTGGATGGTAAAGTAGTATTGAATAGATCTATCGCTGAAAAAGGTATCTATCCTGCTGTTGATCCTCTCGATAGTACGTCACTTATCTTGACTGCTGATGCGGTTGGTGAACTTCATGTTGAGACAGCAGCGAAAGTTCAGAAAATCCTTCAAAGACATAAAGAATTGATTGATATTATTGCTATCCTTGGTATGGAAGAACTTTCAGAAGAAGATAAGCTCACGGTCTATAGAGCTCGTAAAATTGAAAGATTCTTCTCACAGAATCTCCATGTAGCAGAACAATTTACTGGTACGCCAGGACAATATGTGAAGCTTGAAGAGACCATCACAGGAGTGAATATGATCCTCAATGGTGAATGTGATCATATCGCTGAACACAACTTCTTATACAAAGGAGGGATTGATGAAGTTATTGCAAGTTATGAGAAAGAAAATAAATAAGATAAGAATAGAATATTTATTATACAAAACTAACTTTGTGATCCAGAGTTGGTTTTTTAGTAGAGTATAATATTATAATTGGTAAAAAAAATTAATAAATAAATTATTAAATGGTAAAATAAGAAGAAATGAAACAGTTTTACTTGTGATAAGGTAAATATATAGGTAGGATGATGCTTGTGTTTTTAGTTTTTGTAAAAAAATGTCAGAAGGTATAGATCTAATACAAGAAAAAGTAAATAATTGATCTGATCATGGAATGAGATCAAAGATTATCGAAGTGTTCCATGATGATGGATGAGACAAAATAAATCAAAATAGAAATTCTTTAGATTCTCAATATATAGAAATGACTGAGTTTGTAAAAACCATTGATTCAAATCATAAAAGATATCATAATTCATTAATTGATCATGATAGTATAGAATATACTTCTTATTATGATTCAGAAGCTCCAATTACTTTTTCTAAAGATATAACAACATTAAAATCAACTCCTACAAAAGTTGAGTTACTTCTTATTAAGAATGAAATATTATATATATGAAATGATGGAAAACTCTACTTTACCCATAAGGCTATTAAATATGCTGTCACGAATTGATTAGTGTCAATTGGAGCTCCTACAGAAATATTAGGACCTTCTATTAATCTTTTTGGTATGCCTTGTATTGATGGGAGATATAAATTACCAGATGATTTTACTACTCTTCCATTAGAAGAAAAATTAAAAATAAATACAGGAGCAATACCTTGAGGTGGTGCTGGAATGTTAATGACTATCATAGCATCATTAAGAAAAATATTTGATGAGGAAGATCCTCATTACCTTGATTATATTAGAGAAATAGTATTTATGCTGTTAGAAAAAAACAAAGCGAACAATCCTGAAAATTATAAAGTTCAGTGGCATGATGATCTTCATCCAAAAAATATTGAGGGTTTCGTTTGTGGATGTGGATTTTTATGTAATGCAAAAGAGAATCCAGAATTATATGGAATGAATCATGAGATGATGAATTTTGTAATAGAGATATTACATAGTAAAGAGTGGTCTGCAAAACCTGTTATTCTATGAAAAGGCAATAGATACTTAGAGCAGCATAAAGAGAGAGTAGCGTTTGTTCTGAATAATATTGATGCTAACTCTCGTTATGAAAATTTTGTGATGCTTAAACAGATTAATTTCAAAGATTTTCTTACAAAAGAAGAATTTGAATCTCTCGATACAGATCAACAAGAAGAACTCAATCAAATGTTCTTTACTGCGAATTTTCGTTCATTTCCTGTATTGATATCAGAAGCAGCTAGTACTATTATAGAATATCTCGTACAGGATTCAAATCTTATAGAAAAAGTAGTTCTTTCTGATAAAGACAAAATAGAGCTAGCTAGGCGTCA
>CAYWIJ010000014.1:0-26957 GCA_964458335.1 uncultured Candidatus Peribacteria bacterium
GGTTAGAGCAGTCGGCTCATAACCGATTGGTCCCTTGTTCAAGTCAAGGTATGCCCAAACTTATATTTCCTCTTGAAAAAGGAAGAGAAAAAAGTATACTGAAATGGTAATAATAAAAATTTGCGAGTGTAACTCAATTGGCTAGAGTCACTGCCTTCCAAGCAGTTGGTTGCGCGTTCGAGTCGCGTCACTCGCTTTTTTTTAATTTAAAAAAAATAATATAAAAATCCTAATGCTAAATATTATTATGTATTGATAAACTTATTTCCCTCTCCCACCAAATATCACTCAGAAGGTCATGATGATGATGTACATATCCAGCCAGAGAGACCAATTTTGTATATATTCTAACTCTTTAGTTGCCTCTTCATCGAAGGTAAGGGTATCTCTTCCATGTATCTGTGCATAGCCTGTGATACCAGGTTTGATGCTCAGAACTCTTCTTTGTCGTGGTTTATAGTTTGCTATCTCGTTTGGGAGATGTGGTCTTGGTCAGATGAGTGACATATCTCATGTGAATACAGCGAAGAGATTTGGTAATTCATCTATGGATGTCGCTCTGATAAATCTTCCTACTTTCGTTACTCTTGGATCATTATTAATTTTTGGAAGTTCTCATTTACGAATATTAGCATGAGAATTGACAAGATCCTGATAGAGTTGTTTTGCTTCTTCTCCACCATATTCTTCACCCACACTGAGATGAGTGTACATACTACGAAATTTTGTAAAGAGAAAATTCTTCCCATTTTTACCAACTCTCTTTTGCGTATAAAAAATTGGACCTTTACTGTCGAGTTTGATAGCAATTGCAGTAAGAACTATAAGAGGACTTGTAATAATCATGCCAAACAGTGATCAGATGATGTCAACTATTCTTTTGGTGATAGCTGCCCATCACTCAATTTGAGAAGAAGTGTATCTGAGAGCCATAATTCCTCCAAACTTGGTAGTAGTATAGATGACATCTTCTAAAAAATGATTATCTCCAATATGATAGACTTGTGTGTTACTCAGTCTCATGAGATCGATAAGTGATTGCAATTCATCTTTGGTATATCCACCTACGAGTACTATCTCATCATCATCAACTTGCTCAAGAGTAATATCAGAAAAAAGAGCAGTCCTGACGCTATAATATGATGGGAGTGTAAGTTGTTGTACAATATTGTTTTGGCTATCATCCTGTATGAGAATAAGTAGTGAATGATGAAATTGCTGTATCCAACGAAGATAAAACCGTCTTCGCAGTGATTCAACGAGAGGTATTATGATGAGACTAGAAAGTGCTACTATAATGATAATAAGTCTAGAAATACCATGTTTAAATATAAATTCTTGCCCAAAATACGCTAAACAAGTTACAATAATAGTCCATTGCCACCATACTATAAGAAATGTCTTTGTTTTTTCTAATCCGATAGAAATAAGATCATATCGTTTTTGGATGATTCCGATAGTGACGAATAAAGTAGCACTGATTATGGCATATATAATGAGTTCATTTTTTGCTACTCGAGGAGTTCATATATCAATGGATCGAAAAATAGTAGTATTGCTACGTAGAAGATAAGCAATCCAATAAATACAACCAATGATAAGAAAATGTATCAATGGTCTTAATAGGCGAATCATAATGATAAATTTATTATTCTTCTGTTTCATATGCTGTCGATGGATAAAGTCCTATAACAAATTCTCCTTTGAGGGGGAGAGTAGTGTTCTTTATTTGTTCTTTGATAGTAGTGATGTCAGAGGTGATGAGCTGTTCAAACTTCTTCGATAACTCTCTACTGATACTGATTTTACCCATAAATCAGAGTTTTTCAAGCTGTTCGATAAGTTTCTCAATTCTATGTACTGATTCGTAGAAGAAACTTCCATGGGAGAATGACATCATTTGGGTCAGGAGTTTCTCTCTTCCTTTTTTATGTGGCAAAAATCCATAAAAAGACCAGTGCGTCGTAGGAAATTGTGCTCCAATAACAGCAGGAATGAGTGCAGTCGCTCATGGTAAGATAGTAGTAGGTATATTATGTTCTTGAGCTTGTACGATGAGTAATTTACCTGGATCAGAAAGTCATGGAGTACCAGCTTCACTTACGAGTATTCCATCTTGATTTTGTAAAAGAGAAAGAATAGAATGGATACTATGGTGATCGTGAGAAGTAAATTTTATAAACTTCTTATGACTATAATCAATCCCATGAATGGTGAGTAATTTCTTCGTTGTTCCTGTATTTTCAGTAATGATAAGATTACCTTCTTGAAACAATTTCAATGCTCTAAGAGTAATATCATCACTATTTCCAATAGGTGTAGGAATTACAAAGAACATGAAATGAACAGTAGAGAAACAATAAAATATTTATTTTGATATCACATATATCGTTGTTTACAAGTAGAATAGCTAAATTTTTTCAGCAAAAGCTTCCTTTACATAGAGATAGTATTTTTGAGAGACAAAAAGATATTTTACAAAGATTTCTTATCACTTATCGTCGTAGCCCATTATACCAAAAAATTCTATTAAAACAAGAAAATATCAGAGTACTTATTCCTCAGGAATTGAAAGATTATATTGCCCAGTATGAAATCATACAATATGGTGATCATATTTACTCTTTACTTCAAGAATGAAGAGGTATTACTGCAGAATATCCAGATCTTTTTATAAAAACTTCAGGAACTTCTGATGCAAGACAATGATGAAAACTTATCCCAGCTCAAAAAAAATCTTTTCGTAATGAAAATATTGCTATTAAAAGAACGTTATGTTGTTATTTACAAGAAAACTGAAGTAGTAAACTATTATTTCCATCAGCTTTTGCCCTTACGGCTCCTTTTGATCATACGACAAAAATAGGATATGTATCAGGAGCAATCCAATCAGTAAATCCATTGAGTAGAGTGTTGATGTTTCCTTCTCAAAAAACATTGTCTCTTCCTGATCCAAATAAAAAAAGAGAACACATTATCCATGATTTGCTCCATACACAACCAACTATCAGATCATTTCATGGTGTACCAGCTTGGCCATTAGGTATTGTTGATGAGTTAATTAGTCGTGAACCAAATATTGCTCGTAGCATACTACAATCATTAGAATATATTTCTATTGGATGAGGAAATCCAAGTGATTACAAATTACAATATGAAAAGAGAATTCGTTCCTTATGACTCAATCAACAACTCTATGGATCGAATAATCATAATGCTTCAGAATGATTTTTTGGTGCTCAAGTGAGAAATTTTGGAGATTTACAGTTTCAGGGAATGGCGCCATTATTTCTTACAAATTTTTTTCTTTTTGTGACAAAAGAAGATTATACAAAATGGAAATCCTGACAACATTCATCGTCAGATATGATTAGAAAATCTTATCTTCTTCATGAAGTTCAGTCAGATAGAGAATATTTTATGTTTATAGCGAATGATCGTATCCCATGGCTTTATGATCTCAAAGATAGAGTTATATTTTTGCATAAAAAAGAATGAATTTCTTTGGAATATCTTGTAGTGGGAAGATATAGTATGTCATCAAATATTATGAATGAACATGTCGAATCTGATCATATTCAGGCAGTACTATCTCATTTACAAGAACAATGATATCAGATAGATAAAGAAGCATTTGTAGCATGATTGGAAGTGAATGAAGAGAAAACAAGTTCACGTTTTCATATCCTTATCGAAGGAGATTGTCATCAAAATGATATTCTGATAGAGAAATTTGATGAATTTATGGGAGTATATAACGAACAATGGAAAGTATTTAGACAACAAAAAAGAATTGCAGATATTAACTTTGTTGTCCAACCGTATGGCTTTATTAGATCTACGATGATGAAATTAGAGTTAAGTCATGAGCAATCCAAAATTCCTTATCTTTCTGATGGAAATTATGAAGCTATTGTGAAACCATTATTAGATTACGAAAAAAGAGTCAGATAGACTCTCTTTTTAATATTGAAATTATTATTTTTTCTTGAAGATAGTTGCTAGTTTTGCATTGATCAGAATGCGATTTTGTATATAGACCTGTATCACACCAAAGAGAGTAGAAGTGATAATATACAACCCAACTCCATTTGCTACTGAATAGATAAATGAAGCAATCATAAATACAAGAAAATAATTCATAAATTTCATCATTTTTCCCATGTCAGGAACATTCGCTCATCCTGGAAGTGAAGGAGTGGCTGGTCTTGTCCAAGACATGATAGACATATTGATGAACATAAGGATTCCCCCAAGAATTGCTAAGACGATATTATTTTTTTCTAATACATTGATATTGAAAAATTGTGTAATAAGATTTGCTGTATCTATCATGTTGTAGACATGAGGATAGAAAAAACTATATACCATATCGATGAGACTTTCAGAGAATTTCATAATTTTTGAAACTCATTCTGGATTTGCGATATTTGAAATTACAGCATAGAGTCCAAAGAATACAGGCATTTGCAAAAGCATTCCCATACATCCTTTCAATGGCCCTGCTCCATCTTTTTTGAGGAGTTCCATGGTTTTTTTAGAGAGTTGTTCAGGATCATCTTTGTATTTTTCTTGAATTTCTTGCATCTTTGGTTGAAGATCATTCATTTTGGATTGCATAGCAGATCCTGCGGCACTATTCTTGTAAAGAGCTAATCTTACAAAAAGTGTAAGAAAAATAATTGCCCAACCAATATTACCTTGGAATAGTTCTAAAAATACTAAGAACATATTATAGACAGGACGAAGAAGAAGTTCATTTCGAAGAAGAGAAAGCATAATAGTTAAGAATTGAGAGTTAAAAGGATTGTTGAGTTATGAGTTGTAAGATATTAGTTATTACAGAATTGTTGGATTATGAATTATATAGATTGTAAATTCTTTATTATTAATTCTTAATTTTCAATTTTTTATATGGTCATAATATCATCATGTTTGGTTTTGATCATCGTATCTATCTTGTCGGTAAATGATTTTGTTGTTTCATCTACTCACTTTTCAGCAAATTTTTTATCATCTTCAGAGATCAGTTTTTCTTCAAATTCTTTTTTAATACTTTTGAGTTCATCTTGTCTTACTTGTCTAATCCTTGCTTTACAATCTTCTCCCATACTAGAAACTTGTTTTTTATATTGATCTCTTCTTTCTGTTGTTAGTGCTGGTACTTTGACCATGACATAATCTCCCATATTTTGTGGAGTCAGTCCAGTATTAGCATCATAAATACCTTTTTCTATTTTTGATAGACTATTTTTGTCCCATGGTTCTATTTTGATAGTTTGTTGATCTGGAAGAGTAATATTAGCAAGTTGTCCAATAGGCATAAATCCATAACCTGAATCTATTGAGATGTGTTCTACTAGACCTTTGGTCGCTCTACCTACCTGAATACCCATAAGTTCAGTAGTAAGATAATCAATTGTTTTTTGCATATTTTGTTCTAATGACATTGTTGTAGAGTTAAGAATTATGAGTTAAAAGTGTAGAGTTGCTAGGTGTGAGTTATTAGTGGCTAGGTAGATCTTTAGTTATTATTCACTATTTAATTGAAGAGTTTCGCTATTCAAAGGGTAAATACTGAAAGACTATTGCTAATATAAGTGGTGGTTTGTGATAGTTTATTAACAATTTGATATTGTTTATCAAGCTCAGCACGATTATATTGGATTGAACTATCGGTCAACTGTCAGATATATTCTATTTCATCAATCAGTTTATTATAGTTTTCATAATAATTAGCACTATCTCTTTTGTTAATTTCTTGGGTTTTGTATTGTAAGAGCAGAGGAATGCTGTTGGTAAAGTCGTAAATATTATCCTTATTACGATACAAAAGAAGACTTGTCTGGTAGTAAAGTGAATCCATAGAGATATTGAAGAGAGTATTGATTGTATTGAAAGTCTTGCGAGAATATTGTAATCGCAGAATAAGTGTAATGATAATAATGATATAAATAATAATTAACCAAATGACATATACCTCCATATTACCAAAAAACGATCAAAGAGATGACCAAATAATAACGAAAAATTCACTAATATCATTAATAATTTGTTTCATGATGGTGATGATAGTGTTTTGAATAATAATATCAAGTTATTCTATTATTTTTTTAATAGTACTTGCATAGCTATAGGCAGTGATGGTAAGTCACTGATAAGAAATTTTATTACCTGATCTTTGGTTCAGTTGAATACAAAGATTGTCTAAGGTATTGGATCTGGGGTTGAGCGATAGGTGATAATGTGTATAAAGTTCATAAAGTTTATCAGGAGTTCGTTCTCAAGAAGTGATGGTGATAAGGTCGTGATTTAGCGAATTGGAGATTTGGTGAATTGATAAGCTGGATCTGGAATTATTATGTTCTTGTAATATTTGGTAGAGAGTATGCCAACTTTTATAAAAATTGTTCGTATTGAGATGGTCATGGATAAATTGTCTGATGAGATTTCTTTCAGAGTAGTTTATATCGGTATTTGTTGGATCAATAGCGTATGGTATCTGTTGTTCTTTACAATAGTTGAGAATATCAGATTTACACGAGTTAATGAGAGGACGAAGGATGCTAATTGTATGATCCAAAAAATGAAAATCTGACTCGGAGATGCTTATAATACCTGTGATGTTACTACCACGTTTCATATTCAGTAGTGTAGTTTCTATTCTATCATCGAGATGATGTCATGTGATAATATGATGGATAGTATTATTTTTGCAATAAGAGATGAATTGTTCATGTCTTCGTTGCCTGAGAGATTGTTCGCTATAGTCACTTCATCCATAACTAAAAACCTTCATTGATGAACCATGACAGACAGATGCGACCAGATCAATTTCTTTTTGTATATTTTCTCTTGTATTGTGATCACAAGTCAGTATATGGATAAGAGAAATATCCCAATTTTGTTCTATCCAAAACAATTGAAGGATATGAAGGGCAACCATACTATCAGGACCACCAGAGACGGCGATCGCGATCGCTTGAGGAGTGGTGATATGTTGTTGGATAATTGTTTTAGCCAATTGTATAAGAGATCAATGACTCATCATGAGCAGTTTATAATTAAAGTTTGAGATTTATTGAGAAATCCTGGAAAGATTGATACGATGGAATTTACTGATTTTTTCTTAGAAGATATTCAATGACTGACTTCGAAATGAGTGTCAGGAGAAATATCATTGCAAGGTGTAACTGATGGTTCAGTCAAAGTCATGATTAAAGAAGCAACAGCATTGATTGATGATATCTGTGATATTAGTGGAGAAGACTACCAAAGACAAGTGGAAGTGAAGAATTTTGATTCAAGATTTAGTGCGGAAGAAGATATGGGAGAAGATCGTGTCTATGATGAACTGTTTCCACTTGATTCGACATCAGAGACGATCAATATCTATGATCTGCTTGTCCAGAGTATCAAACTTCAAGAACCTCTTGTTCACATCAAACCTGGAAATGAAAAACTCTTAGATAATTATGAATCAGATGAAGATGAAGAAAATGATTATGAAGAGTCTAGTTTGTGAGGAAATAATAATATTGTCTTCCATTAGTCTCGCTTTGGCGAGATTTTTTATGACTTGGTTGAAAAGATAAAGTGTATAGAGTATTTTTGTGGTAGAGTATATTGATCCATTAGCAACTACCAGAGTCCCTTATGGTACGAGTAATCGTCGTTATATGTCATATACTAGATTGCTGAATTCTATGCAGAAAAATGGTTGTTCAAATAATTATAATGCAATATCTGTAGGTTTAAAATGAGAAGAATGTTGCTAATTATAGCTCTCTTATTGTATTTGCAATGGGAGAGATTTATTTTATTTTGATTATTTAATAATGAAAAAAAATATTATATTTATTGCTTTGTTTAGTTTATTGATTGGTTGATGTACTATTGATAAAAATATTTGAAAATCTGATGATTTTGTATTGTCTTGAATAGTAGATGAAGTTAATCAACATATCGATATGCCTAATGTAACTTGGTATGAAGAATTGGAGTGAGTTGGGTCCATATCTATTACAGGAAAAACCATTGATTATGCTGGTGTTTTTGAAATGTCTTTACCAGTTTGGTTTCAAAGTATAGACATCACTGATATTGGAGGTATAGTAGAAATGAGGTGACAAAATAGTACGCAACTTCTTAGTATATATTCTCCAGTTGATGCAAAGGAATTTGACTATTGTGATATGATTTATGACAGTAATGATCCAATTGATGCAAAAGTTTTGAAAGAGAACCTTACAAAAAATGAGATTCAAATTACAACTTACACTAAAACCGTAAGACAAGATACACTTTATACTCCATTTTTAACTCAAATTTGTTTTGTAAAAGAAAATATGGGATACAAGATAAGGATATATGATGATAATGGATATGCACAAGATATAGTTAATTCAATTCGTTTTTTATAGAATCATTCCCACTTCAGTGGGGTTTTTTTATGCCTCAGTAATTTCTATATTTGATACAGGGATTTTTGTGCTATCTCGATATCTGTGTGATGGATCAGTGTTGTAGTTGTGAGTATGAGATTTATATGATGGTGCTTGTCTGATGTAGGATTGGATAAAGTGATATTTTTGTAGTAATGTTGAGTTTGTCTGACTCAGTGATACAAAATAATCGTGGTGATTGATGTAGAGGTTGAAGCATTCTGCAAAATCTTCAAAAGGATTGGATGAACCATAAATAGAACAAAAATCAGTGATAGAAGATCATCTCTTTTTGATTCCTTCGCTTTCTCGTGATAAAGCATAATATTCTAATGATGGATCATCTTCACTAAATTTTGGGTCTCAGAATTCTGTATAATGAGTATCTACTATGGTGCTATTTCCTTGTATTACTCAGAGATCAAGTGTATGTCAGAGTTCGTGGACGAGAACTTCAAAAAACTCTTCATCCTTGAGATTATTTATATTGATGACGATACTTTGTTTGGTCGCATATCATCTTTTTTTCTGATCAGGATCGTTTTTTATGATGAGAGTAGTTTGGAGAGTATGAGATGAGAGTACGAGATTATTCATATCATTGATAGTCAGCAAAGAAAGTAATGCATAATAATCTTTTTTGATATCACTATCGTCCAATTGGAGCTGTAGAGTACTACATAGATAACTTTGTGATTCACAGAATTTATTATACTGTTGTTTATAGCTGTTTGATTGATTACTATCAAATCAATGAAGGAGATCGTGAAGGGTAAACATATCTTTATTATCTATAGGATCATTCATTGTATGAGGGAAAATATCTTCAGGAGTATTGTGTACTGTTTCAAGAATTTTTGGATTTAGGTCTTGCATAGGAGCAGGATTTATGATCGTTCCTATATCATAAAAAAAGAACATCAAACCTATCACTACCGTGAAGACGAGTTTCGATCCATCGAAAAAATATTGTGTTTGTTTATTTCATAAGAGCATACTGCTTGATGTCTTCTTGAATAAATGTTTTCATACCTTGGTGGATGTAGAGGATGATAATATTGTCGATCGTTTTGCCTTGTGCCCGCAGTTGGAGAAGCATATGATATCATCAGATAAGAATATTTTGCTTATCACTGTCGACCAGAGAAGTAATTTTTCCTATTCCTCCAGTAAGATATTCTGCGATGAGTTTATGGCTATTTTTGAATTCACTATTGTGGAGGAGATGAAATAACTTTTTAGACTTTTCTCCGTTATGAGAGATGACAAAACTTGACCCTGACAGAGTTGTAAGGGTGTCTTTGATTTTTTCGATGTTGTCGATTTCGAATATCTGAGGTGTTTTTCTTTGAGTATCTGCAGGGAGTCGATGATTATATTCTGACCTTGTGGATGAAAAAAATGAAAGTTGTTGATCTCCAAAGAGTTTCAGATATTCAGCGAAGTCGATGTATCTCACACTTGGAGCGATCGTGTAAGAGATATCTTTCGTATTATTTGTCATACGACGAATGATGAGAGGATTGTTAAAAAGATGGTCTAACTTTGTGATCAGATGATTGAGTTGAGGGTGATCTTCATAGGTGTTGTGATAGTTTTTTCGTTCATCTTTGATCGTAGTTCGTATACCGTTCGTTTTGCTATAGTGCTTGTTCTGAGCAAAATAATCTACTTCCAATTTTTGTAATGATCATAAGTATTTTTCACTTTCAATACCGAAATATCCTATCAATAACTCTCGATACGATAAAAACTGTCAGAATACTTCTTGTTGTGTCTCATCTTTCTCTTGTTGGATCATATAGTGTACTTTCTCTCGTTGGGAGAGCGTACTGTTGAGGTTAATTCACTTTTGTGCAAAGTCGTTATAGGTCGTGTGTCGTCGATCCGCATCAAGCAGACAGATCGGATACTGGGCAAAATTATTGTCTCGATATTCTTTATTGCTCATGGTATAATACAATCATCCGTGACTACAGAGTATTTTTTTGTTGGTTGAAAGTAATGGTTTACTGCCTTGGAGATAGTCGAGGATGTATTTATGAGTTGGTAGAATGGGATTGAGGACACGATATCCATCACGGTGATGGGCGAGATAAAAGATCACAAAAAGTAATTCATCACTTGCTCGTTCTTTTTTGTGTAATCGTGTATTGAGTTTGTCATGGTCAAGGATTTGTTCTTCTTTCAGGTAATTGAAGGATTCATGGGAACAAGCTCTCTTAATGATATCTATTTTGGAGGTATGAGATACGGCAATGATACAGGGATGAGGAAGTTCGTTGATGATAGTAGCAAGGTCGAGACCTTTGGTTGATCGTTTGCTATGATTAGGTACTTTTTCTCGATTGGTGGAAGTGATATGCTCAGTTTTGAAATCTGATTTGAGGGGAGAGGAGAGAGTGGGTAGAGCCATCGCGAGCGGTTGATTGTGGCGATCCATACTTCATTGAATTTCTTCCTTCCTCCTGTCTGCTTCGCTTCCAGTAAAAGGCGTAATGACGTCAAAAATCGAGAACTGATCTGAAGAGAATTTGTTCTGTGATTGTGTAAGAATTGGAAACTCTTGTGCAAAACTCTGATATTGATCAGTCCATCGCTGGATGAAAGAAAGACCTACAATACAATCATAGAGAGCATCATGAGAGGAAATAGCTTTATCTGTAGAAAGTGAAGTGAGGAGATATGATTTTCTATCGTTATATTCATGGTATGTTGTGCTGAGATGATTGTCTATGAATTCGAGTGAATATGACTTGAGGTATGGTATCATACTCGTCGCCAGAGGATAGGTATCGATACTGTCCTTGAATCTACAGTCAGGAAAAAATTTTTTTAAAAATCAAAGATCAAAACTAATATTTTGACCGATGATGATGGTTGTGTCTCCGAAAAAATCTGTAATCTCTTGTTGTATGATGGAGATATCTTTTCACTCCTTTTTGATCATCTCCATATCGATGCCTGTCATGTAGGAGACATTGGCTTTGAGCGAAAGGACAGAGTCAGGTACAGTGATATAGTGATTGTAAGTAGTAAGTATCTGAAAATTATGATCGACAAGGATAAGAGCTATCTGGATAGGATAATCGCTTGTGATATCTAGTCCTGTTGTTTCAAAATCTAAGAAAAGATAGGTATAGTCTGAGTTGAGAATCAAAAGTTTGGATTTAAAAGTTAAAGATTTTCATTTTTTCTAATCATTTCATCAAGTGTTTTTCATTCTTTCGTCTTCCATTCAAGCCATCAATTTAAATTTCATCATGATATTACATTACATGCAGCAGTAGGAGTTTTAAATTCATAATCTTTAATAAATTTATTGTCTATTATTATTTCTCTTTCAATAAGAATATTTCTCCTTTTATCTAAATTTCATAAACTTTGTTGATATGATATTATTCACTTTGGACTTAATTCACTTCAGGAAAATACTAAGAATCATTCGTCAGTATAAATTCATTTTGCATTACTTCATCTATTTGTAAGGTAATATATTTCATCTTCATTTGTATGATTTTCTTTATTAAGTAATTTAGTAAGAATATTGTGTCAAAGATTACTTATAAGTATTTTCAAATCTTCTACAAATTCTACCATATCGGGGAGTCTATGCTCTTGGATAAGACCATTATTTTATCATGTGTTATTGAGAATTTTGTATCTATCAGCATTTTTAGCTTCATTTATAATTGTTTTTTCTAAATAATTGATATCAGATTCGTTGAGACTACCATCCTTGTAAGTGAAACAAATTGCATTATTCCAGAAATCTTTGGAAGTGTCTTTATAGTGGTCGTTTAATCTTTTTGCCAAAATAGTTGCTTGTCAAATATAGGTCATATTGTTTCCTTCTTCATCTTCTCCAATTAAAAAATATATACCACTATGCTTTAATTCACTTCTTTGTTCTAATGCTTCCTTGAAATCTTTTCTTGGTATAGAAATTCCTTTAATAAGTTTGTTAGAAAATTCTACTGTTTTTAGTCAATTTGGATTTCATTCTATCAGATAGGTGATAATAGTTCTTCATTTATATGACATAGTTTTTTTTGGGATATATGATAAATAATTTCCTATTCCTTATGTACTCTATAGTTGATGATAAGTTACTTAAAAAAAGATTGTAATATTTTGAGATAATCATATGATATTTACCATCTATACTAGAGATTTTAGTCGTAAATACAAGGTTAATGAAGAGTCCCAAAGTTATTTTCCTGACTGGTGTGTCAGGGTCAGGGAAAACAACAATGATGGATTTGTTGTTAGAAGACGAGCAGTTTGAAAAAGTATGTTCTCTGACGACGAGAAAACCCAGAGAATGAGAAGTTTCCTGAGATCATTATGTCTTTGTTTCGGTTTCAGAATTTGAAGCTCTGATTGAAGAGAAGAAGATGTTGGAATACGCGTTTGTTCATCAGATTGCGTACTATGGGACAAGGTTAGATTGGTTACAACATGCATTACAACGTGGAAAGAGCCCAGTCAAGACTATCGATATGGTAGGTATGGATATTATAGAAAAAAAAGATAAACTTTCCTGACAGTATGTCTGTATCTTTATAGATATTCCAGAAGAGATCATGAGACAGAGGATACTATCCAGACAGCCTGATATGAATGCTATTGAATTACAGCACAGATTAGATAGTGCTGATATGGAGAGATCTATTGCGAAGAGATTGAAAAATTGTATGATCCTTGATGGAAGTGGATCGATAGAGGAAGTCTTTGTGATTATGAAACAGATTATTGAAAATGTAGAGTAAATAAAAAAAGCTTCGAATCAGAATTGAACTGACGACCTCTCCCTTACCATGGGAACGTTCGACTCCGCTACGCGCCTTTTACTTGCGAAGCAAAGGAGACTTAGACCTCCTGAATTAAAAATTGATTAAATAAAAAAGCCACAGACGGGAGTCGAACCCGTGACCTCTTCCTTACCATGGAAGCGCTCTACCTACTGAGCTACTGCGGCTTATAAATTGTTGTATCTTATAATAGATTTCACTATACTAAAGCTTAGTTTTATTTCAAGTTAAAATCCTACTCTATGAAAGCTATTATCCCAGCTGCTGGTTACGGAACGAGAATGTTACCTATTACGAAAACCATACCTAAAGAGATGCTTCCTGTAGGAAATAAGCCTGTTATCCAATATATTGTAGAAGGATTAGTTTCGGCAGGGATTGATGAAATTGCGATGATTACATCTCAAGGAAAGATACCATTGGAACACTATTTTGATAAAAATTACGAATTAGAAGAACAGCTGAGACAAAAGAACAAATTAGATCTTCTTGAGCGTATCAATAAACCTAAAAATATGGCTCATTACGTATTTTTGAAGCAAACAGAGCAGTTAGGTCTTCCTCATGCTATTGCTGAAGCAAGTTATTGGATGGATGATGATTTCTTTTTTGTTACCGTGGGAGATCAGTTTGGGGAGAAAGCGATTTATAGAGAGATGGTCGATCTTCATAAAAAGACGAAGCAACCTATTATCCAGCTAGCTCAAGTTCCACTTGAGGAAGTGAGTAAATATGGAGTAGTGAAGATAGAATGAGATGAGATCATCGATATGATAGAAAAACCATCACCAGACCAAGCTCCTAGCAATCTTATCAGTCAGGGTCTGTATATTTTACCAAAAGATTTCTTTGAAGCTGTGAAAAATGTTCCGATTGATATTTCGAAAGGAGAGATCATCATGCCTGATTGTCTCTTATATCTGAGAACAATGGGATATAAACTCTTGCCTTATATTTCAACTCATAGAATGCGAGATGTTGGTAGTACAGAACTGCGACTACAGACGAATAATGAATTAGCAGTGAGAAATTGGAAGTGTTAATATTGTTGAAGATATTGTTTTATATATGAGTTTATACTGTCATGAGTGGGAAACGATGATTTCCCATTTTTTATGGGTTAAAAGATGATTAGATCAAGTGATGAAAATAGTGACTTCTGACTGATTTCAGGTTGGGAGATTGAGTTCTTGTATGAGTTTTTCAAAGAGAGTTTCTACAACATTTCGCTTATGAAACTTTTGTTTCTTAGGATTGAAGAATGATGAGATTGTTCTCTGGTAGTTGAAGTATTCATAACTAAGAGGTATGATCGTATCGACATTGGCGTCTTTAAAATATCTGAGGTCAAATTTGATAATTTTGTTTATCATCATAGTTCTATTCCCATAGAATCTGGAGAAAAAAGTTCGCATGCTCACGTCTTTCGTCCATTTTGAGAGAGGGTTCTGAAAGTTTTTCGTATTCTTTTGCTTATCAGTGAGATGATAGTCTTTACTGATGTTAGTATGTAAGTTATTGATTATCTCTATATCCATATATCATCAGATATATCCTATTTTACCTATGAGAGAATGTTGAAAACAATGATTGGTATAATTGCTGAATAATGGTATAATATTTTTATTTTCTTGTAGTATATGTATATAATGAAATTCAACTATTGGACTGAGAAAAATATGGGTACAACCAACTTCTTGTGCTTGTTTGATAAGAGTTTGTATCCTTTGTTGTATTGTATTGCTGTCTTTGTCTTGATATGGCCAAAACTCTGTATCTGCGATGATACAATAGGGAAGATTAAACTTATGACAAAGTTTGATGAGGTTATAGTTTTCTGCTCCTGAGGTTATGATTCAGATCATGATGCTAATACTTTAATAAAGTAGTTATCATCATTGCGAGGTACGAAGCAATCCATAAATATTAGAATAGATTACCACGTCGTTCCTCCTCGCAATGACAGTATATGAGGAAAGACAAAGTATTAAGAGATAAGATTGTTTTCTGAGAGGAGAGTTTTGAGATGGAGTCGGTATCATTTATCGTCGGATTGTCCTGATTTGATAGTATAATCGTATTGAACCAATCAATTATATATATGTATATATCAATATATATTATCGCGAATATTATCTTGATATTTGTTGTATTTTCCTGCTACAAAGGGAGCAAGTCCGAGCGATTTGGGATCTTGATTATGTTCTATAGATAATCAGAATGCGATAATATTCTTGAGTCATCGGAGGAGTCAACCATGGATAGCTTGTCGTACTTCGCCACTTGTGATGATAGTATCAAGTTTGGATAATAAATTCGGTGATGGAGATTTCACCAGTTCATCAACGATTTCAAAAGCACTAGACTCTTGTGATGGAGTAACAACCTCATCGATAAGTTGTGTTGTGAGTTGTCATCATTCACTATTGAGACTATCGCACAGTTTATGTATTTCGCTGGAAAGTCTTCGACCGTCCGTTCCTACGAGTTCGACAATATGATCGATATGATCTCTGGTCAGAATATTGTTTGTTTGATTATGTTCATCAAATTCTTGGGTAAGAAACTTCGGTATTGACCTCATGTCCATAGGATTGAAGGTTTTGCTTTCGCATTTCTCTTCAAAGAATTTGTAGGCTTTCTTTCTCTTATCTGGTTTGTAGGATATGAAAATGATGAAATAGTCAGGATAGAGCATATCTCGTTGTTCCATAATCAGAGTCTCAAGTTCTGCAGTGCCTTTTGGGCTTGTGGTTTGTCCAGGCATATCGTAGACGATGATAAGTTTATCTTCGCTAAATAATCCTCAGGAACACAAAATTTGCATAATCTCACTAGGAGTACGCTCTCATACTGCTACCGACATCACTGTGTCAGGGCCATATTTTGTTGTAAAATTCGTCGTTCGCCTAAGAAGCTCTTTGTTGATAAGATATGATTCTTCTCAGGTAAATAGATACCTTTTGGACATATGCTGGATTTTCTTAAAAGCAAAAATGATTGCATTTGACTACTCTTATTAGTATATATTTAGCTATGCAAAAGCAATCTAAAAAAACAATCTTTCATCATATTGCTCAGTGATGTATCCGTCTGTATCAGGTTCTCTTTTCTCCAGATAAGAGTATTTTTTTCTCTCCGTGGTTGCGTGGACGTGTCTGTAAACACGAGCCTCATTGTAGTCAGTATGGCTATGAATGCTTTGATCACTATGATTTCTTTACTGCTTGTGTCCGTACGATGGATAGAATCTCTCGTTGCACTCCTTGAAACACCAAGACCTATGATCCAGTCAGATACCGTACAGTTTTTGTGTCAGGCTCTTCTATTTGAGTACCTTTTTTGGAAAGTTTGATTGCTGATCCAAGATTCGACGTAGTGGGCGTATTAACGATGCCTGATATGCCTAGTGGACGTGGTATGAAACTCAAAGAGAATATTATAACTCAAATAGTTAGAACCTCCCCCCTAGCCCCCCTCCTGGCAGAGAGGGGAGAACAGAATTTTATCAAAAAACCTCGTTCGCTTCGTCTCGATTCCAAAAAATATGCCCATGAAGCACAAGAGACCTATGAATGGCTTAAATCACTTGATATTGATATCCTCTATGTCATAGCGTATGGAAATATCTTGCCTCAGCATATCTTAGATATCCCGAAGATAGCACCCATCAATATTCATGGTTCTTTACTGCCTGCCTATCGTGGAGCATCGCCACTCCAACAAGTTTTCGTTGATGGTCTGACAGAAACAGGAGTAACACTGATGAAGATGGAAGCAGGGCTTGATAGTGGACCGATGATCGATAAACAGATATTTAAACTTGGATTTTCTGACACAGTGGCTGACCTTATCCAGAGAGTGAAAGATAATACTCCAAAGTGGTCATTAGATAGTATCGATGAGTATGTGCATGGAGAGTTAGAGGAGGAAGTTCAAGATGAATCACTCGTAACTCATTGTGGGAAGATTACAAAAGAAGATTGAAAAATAGAATTAGTAAGCAATGAGCAATGAGCAATGGATACTTTGGAAACTATTTATCGTAAGTATAAGGGATATTATTTGCGACCAAAGGTCTATTTTGAATTGATAATTAATAATAAACCATTAAGAATTATTATTGAACAATTAGAACTTGACGAGGAATTGTATAAGGAGAATAAGGATAAACCATTGTTGAGTGGATTGCCACGTCGTTCCTCCTCGCAATGACGTGATATCAAGCAATGACAGGGAGATGAGTATGCACTGAATCCTGCTGTGATATCGCTTATGGTAAAACCTGAAGGAAAAAAAGCGATGCCATGGGAAGACTTTAAGAGAGGATATCTATAGAAATGTAAAGTGTACTGTTAGAAAGTTGAAAGTTGACTTTTCTTTGGATGAGAATGTAGGGACGTATATTATACGTCCTTAGAAAATAGATATTGTTTTAAGTTATTATATTCAATCATGGCATTTATAGTAGTATATGTGACGCATGCAAATAGGGAAGAAGCGAAGAAGATAGGTGATATACTTTTGGATAAAAAATGAGACTAATTGAAGGAATGTAGGGATAGATCAGTAATCTTTCTTTGGTGGAATGAATAAATATTTTTCATAAATATCATAAGATAACATCTTTCCACTCCGTTCCGTTACACTTCGGTCGAGATGACGAGTATGTGTATACCTTTATACCTTTATAAACCTTATGAACTTTATAACCATTATTTGATTATCTATTCTATGAACGATATTCTGATCTTTTGGATCGGTGATACTCCAGAGAATGCAAAGAAAGATTAGTTGGAAAGTAGTGAAATGATTTCTCTTTGGGCGTTCTGAGTGTCCAAAATGTCATCATCAGCTTCATCGATATAATCTTATTCCTCTCTACTCTTGGTTCAGCCAAGGAGGAAAATGTATGTACTGCAAGACAAAAATATCATCTCTCTATCCTGTACTTGAAATAGTGTCAGGATTAGTGTTTGCATTACGATGATGGATATATCTGCTACCATATCTGGATGGGTTAGGGGAGTTATCTCTCATTATGCTCGTGTTTTGGCGATTGTTGTGACTATTACTGGTGCGAGATATCTATACGTACGAATTGCATGTTCCTGTATGGTTTATTACGGTAGTATTGATGGTAATTCATACGATTGTTTTAGTGATTCAATGAGAATGAAGTTGGTATCTCTTTATAGCAAGTATGACATTATTGTGATTATTTTTCGCTATTTATTGGTTTGGGAAGCGATATGCGAAAGCTCGTTTTGGAAAAACTGAGGAAACTTTTGGACAGGGTGATGTTATGCTGGCTCCACTTCTTTGATATCTTTTTGCGCTCGAACATATCGGTCAGACTGACCTTATTTCTCTTGTACTCTTTTTTGTTCTAGGATCATGTATGGTGGGTCTTATCTATTATGCACTCACAAGTATAGTGATGAAGATACAAAAAAGGAAAAATACTGACCACATTCACGCAACAGGATCACCGATGATACCATTCCTACCGTCGATGATAATTGCGTATTGGGGGATTGTGATATGGACGATGATGATGAGTTATTAAATAAGGTTATCTAGGTGGAATTGCTTGATTACGGATTGCGAATAGTGGCGGATTTTAATCGAAAATGCATGATCCCTAGTATCTCATATCTAAGAACTAGTAACCAATAGTAGGAAAGCCAATCTCATATAATATCATAAATTTATAAAATGTCTTATTTAATCATAGTGTGATTTTGGACATTTTTTGTTTTTTATGAAAATGATGATATAATTTCTGTGATATATTTTATTATCTTTCTTCTATAAAAGATGAGTAGAGAAGTTTGAAACATTAATACTGCTGAAGGACAAAGAATCCTAGCAAAAATGCAGTCTATTGATCCTAGTGAAATCAAAAAGTTTATTGTGAGGGGTGATAAACTCAAGATTAAGACAGAATCCTGAAGGGTATTGAAACTCAAATGAGCTGATCTCACAGATTTTCAGAATCGATCTAACAAAAAGGTTTCTAAAGACATTAATGTGCAACAGATTGTCAATGTTTTGGTTAGTCAGGGGATTCAGCAAACACCTGAACAGGTGATACAAACACAAGAGGTAAACGCTCTAAAGCAACTTTTAGAGAGATATCGTCAACTTTTGGAAAGATATGAAGCTGAATTTGGTGCTTTAAAGTCTGATATCAATACAGATCCAAATACTGCTCTTTGAAATAGATTTACAGGTAACCCACAGACATATAATGATAATAATAAAGGATTCTTTCCTAGTTCTTTCCCATCATCAAATAATGCTCCAGTAAATACTGGAAATCCTATAGAAAAAGAAAATCCAAATGCTATTCCTGTGAATGGAGGAGATGGTAAGAAAAAACTTCAATATGGTGCTGTTGATAATATTTCATTGTCTGCGAATGAAACACAACCTTCTGTCCCAAAACATAAAGAAAAAATTCCCGATGACGCAATAGCACTTAATTACCAATCTATCTATGAACTTGATACATCGCTTAAGGATGAAGATATCAGTAAAATGTCTAATAGAGATATTATTAAAAGATTATTCAGAGGAGAGAAGGATGAATTTGTGGATATTATAGAAACAAAAGGAAAAGAAAACGAAACCACAGCACCTTCTTCTGCTGAAAAAGAGTTTTTAAGAACCTTCTTTAAACAACCAATGAATAGATTGGTTACAAAGAGGGGGGGTGATCCATTAGAAATCTGGGAAGAGATGGAGAAAGTAATGAGAAAAAATCCATCTGCTCTTGAAGGTATGTCTAATTATAAGAATAATATAGACTTCTGGATGAAAAATCCAATTTTCTGAGATTCAACAAAATTTAAGAGCACATCTATGCTCAATAGACTTTTTCAAAGTGATCCAGAAATGGTTGCAGAAAACTTAGCGAAACTCTCTGCAATGTACGTCGATGTTATGAGTAATAAAGGTAAATATGCTTATACAAATAGACTATTTGCTATGATGGATAGAGCATGAGGAGTTGATTATGAATTTGCAAAAGGATGATTACAAAAAATTATTGGCGCAAATCGTGATAATGTCGGTCAGGTAAGACTCAGTGATGGATCTCATTTACTGGATACAAAGAGAGATCTATCAGAAGCTAGAAAACAATTAGTAGCTTTAGTAGGAGGAGATATTCCACCATATCTCTCTAACTCAGAACTTACTGATAAGACATTACAAGATGTCTTAAATAGATCAGTAAAAGGGAAATTAGAGCCTTATACTGATGGAATTGTCACATCATTTAATAAATATAAAGGATTGAAGAACTCTTTTGACATTTTGGCGGCAAATAGTCCAGATAGTGGTCACATGAATGCAGGATTGATGTTGACAGAAGGTAAGGCATTTGGAGCCACTGATGCAGAAATCTATAATATCAGAGCTCTTGTTGAAAATGGAGTCTTGTCAACAAAATATGGATCTATATCAGACGCAACGAGATTGATGAATTTCTTTGCAGATTACAATAATAATGGTAAAGGAGGAGACGCAGCAGATTATGCGAAATATTCTGGAGCACAATTGTTGTGGAATTTTAGAATGGCGGTGAATAAACTCCAATTTAATAATGGAGGTATGGATAAAACCGCTGCTGAGACAAAAATTGTATCATGATTGCTTAATAAAATCTCTGCAAATGCTTTACAGGGAGGAAAACTCTACGTAGCTAATGTGATAGATACCTATCTCAAAAATAAACCTACCGATATCCTCAGTCTTGTACAAGATCACCCTGGTATAGTAAAATATATCCAAGAATATTTGAAAAACTTCTCATGAGATGATCTCTATCCTCTGATGTTTGTAGATGAAATAAAATCTTTCGGAACATATAATAAAGAAATTGAAGCTACAGCTCAAAATGATGTACAAAACTTAGCGTCTCAACTACAGAAGATAGAAGATCCAACAGAAAGAGCAAAAGTAGAACAAGCTATCAAACAAAGAGCATTAGCGTTACAAGAAGATATTAAAGCACAAAGTGCAACGCTTTCTCCAGATGAACAAAAATATTTCAATAGTTTTGATTTAGCTTCTCTTGAACAAAATGTTGCTCATACTGTCTTTAGGGCTCTACAAGTTAATCCTTCTTTCAATGGAGCACTTGGGGCAGGGGTTGCTGTAGATTTAGTAAAAAATATTCAACTTAATCTGTCTGCTGCTACTGGAAAAAATGGAGTAACTGTTCCGTCTCTGTGACTTGGATTTAAGTCAGATTCTGGTGTTTTTGGTGCAAATGTAAATGCCACTCATCTGGGTGCAAATGCTGCTGCTTTTGTAAGATTTGGTGAACGAAGTAATACGTCTAAACTGAGTAATACGTTGAAACCATTGACATACAAAACAACGACTCTGACAGGAAATGTAAGTGGTGGTATGTGATTTGATCGTGTGCCTCACGTAGGAGCAGGAATACAACTCCAAAGTACAAGCGATAAACTTAAAGGAATCAATATTATTGCTAATAATATTAGAAATACTACGTTATGATTCTTACCATCAGTTCTAGATGATGAGTGACTTCGTCTTATCAATGCGATCACTGCTGAATCAAGAGTAAAATGAAGAACGATTGTGCAGTCAGATAACTTTATTAGTGGCCCAAGAACTCAATTCTTAGATCGTGTTAAAGCACAACTTGCTTCAAAATATGGTGCAGATAAATCTGATGCTCCATTGCTTGATAAGGCAGCAAATAATATTTTGACAGCTATCCTTCAAGCAGAGAAACAACCAGGAGCTGATCTTAATAATACAGTTGCTAATTATATGGCAGCTCAATGGAGAAATGATTCTCTTGATAATCTTACTCATACATATGAACTTACTAGTCTATGAGTTGGGATAGGAGCATTTATCGATCCTACAAATCTTACATGACCTGTAACTATAGGAGCTCAATTATCTGCATGGCTTTCAAGATATAATCGTGGAGCAGGAGCAGTAAATAGTACAGAATCATATGAAGCATTTAGAAATGCAGAAGAATATGGTGTAGATAATTTAGATTTGAAAATGGATCCACAATCCTTTGTGAGTTATCTCAATGGTATGATCGATGTATCGAGAGGAATGCCTGAGTATAAAGATGGTAAGGTTGTTAGAAAATTCCCTGAAATTAAGCTATCTGATGATAACCAATTTATTGTGATCCCAGCTGCTTTGTATCAGAAAGATAAAAATTTGACACTTAAAATAGCTCCTGGTGCAAAAGTATCCAAAGATAATGATGGAAATATCCTTATCTCAAGAACAGAAGATATGCGTATGGTAGGTCAAGCAGATCAAAACAAAGCAATATATATCCTAAATATATGATCATCAGTCACTTCAGATCAGGATCATGTGATGAGAAGATGAGATGTAGACTTTACGAAGAAGAATAGTGATGGAAAAGATGTATTTGTTGCTCCAGAGCAAATCCAACATCGTAAAAAGATGAAAATTGAAATCAATGAACAAAGTGTGCAGACGTTGCAATCAATATTAGGGTCAGATGCAAGTGGTTTCAGAATTGAAAATAATAATCTTGTCTATACAAAATGAGGACAACCACAACATGTATCTATAAATGGAGGAGTAGTTGATGGTTGGACCATATCAGTATCATCTACCTGACTAAACTTTACAAAGAAAAATCCTGATTGAAAATCTGAATCTCAACCAATCAATCTTGATTATGTGTTCTCATCATTTGAATCTGTTATGAAGGCTATTGATGATAAGGCTAGCTTTATTGAGAGTTGGGAAAATAAGAATCCAAATGCTGTCAAATCTTTCTATAGTCATGCTATAGGTGGTAATTATGATGAAGCATTAAAGGCTTTAAGGTGATTAGATATTTCAGCTATAAAGGCTGTACAAGGTAATTCTGATCCTTGGTATAAACAAAAATTAGTAGCTTATATGACAGAAGCATTCGCTCTTGAGCCTGGATATGGAAAGCAGAATGCAGGACAGCTGATGACTTTGAGAGACAAAGGATCAAGTACTCCAGCATATACACGTATCCCATGATTTGAATCAGGAGGTATTAGTATTGGTAAATTATTTGATCGCAATAAGTTAAGAGATCTTTATTCATCACAAGTACCTTCCAATAAATGAGATTTTCAGAAAGATCTGATCGGATATACAGCATTTTATCGTAAGAGGACATTAAAAAATGGCACAGAACAACATCGTGGATATGCGATGACACTTCCATGATATACGCGTGTATTAGGTAATAAAACTTATGAATTTAGTACAGAACAAGAAAAGAAAGATGCAAAAATATGGTTGATAGCAAAGATCAAAGAAGATACCTTTGCGAGACAAGCTATCTTAGATTCTTTATCTAGCAAAAACCTTGCTCCAATCTCTAAGGAATCTATTGCAAACCTTAGTCCAGATCAATTGGTAACCTTACTGACATCAAAAGATTGACTGCCTATAGGTGATTGTACGTTGTCTATTGATGCTACACCAGTATTCTATCTTCTTTCTGAATGTGCCAACGAATCTTTAGGGCTTAAGCTTAATGCTATTACTTGTTCCCAAAATGGAGAAATTATTAAGAATGTATCTACTGATATGACAGAAGAATTTGAAGATGGTAAATATGGAGAGGCTATAACGAATGCTTGAGCAACAAGAACATTAGGTAAGAAAACTATCTTCAAAGTTGCTTTTTGAGCAGCTACTACCTTGAATGGTGGAGGTGGTTGAAATTGATATAAAGAATGAGATGTAAATACAAATCCTTGAGGTAATGGTCACTGAGATCAAACAGGTTGAAATCCTACTACTTGAAATTGATGAGACGGTCACTGAGATCAAACAGGAAATCAAACATGATGAGGATAAAATAATTTCAATATATTTTTATTAAATCTTACTAAAATGTAAAATGATATAAAATCTCTTGCATTTAGTGGGGTTTTTTGTTTAATGATCTTGAATATTATGTCAATATACCTTTTTATTTTGTTAGTTTAGTGATGGTTAACAAAAAAATTATCTTATTTATGCTATGTGCATTGTTTTGAATTTTTTGATTCGCTCAAACATTTGCTCAATCTTTGCCAGGGTGATTGTATAATTGAGTAACTGTTAATAATCAATGGTTCGCTAATCAAGAAAGAAAAAATACAACATATACTGAGACTCAATGCTTGGCAAATGGATGAGTATGGAAAAATCAAAGATTTTATCTTAATTCTGATTCAAATAATAATTGATTAAAAGACTATAGTCCAAATGGAAATGGATATTATTTAAAAGATAATTTACTCTATAGTTGAGATCCATCAAATACATATAGACTCGCTTTGATCTTATCGAAGGGGACAAATATAGAAGGATGACAATCTGTAGGTAGTACAGTGTATTATTATACGCCATCTGGATTTAGTAATATGCTTTCTGTATTTGCAAATTGAACAGCATATCCAATTGATGCTAATAGGGCTCGATATAGATACTCAAAAGTTGCTCCAATTAATCAACCAGTAAGAGCGATTACGAGTGAAGCTGTATTATTTGAGCAACCATCTGGAGAATTAAATCCTTTAGAAAGAATGGTACAGGTAGCATATCAAATTCGTTATACAACATATAGAGGCGTAAATAATACTACTACTTCTGATTATCAGGTATTTCCAGTAGCTAATATGGATGACTTTTCTGCTTTGTGACCAATTAATTCTTGGTATATAAAAAATCCTGTAGTTAATAATAATGGATTAGGTCCAGTATGGAATTCTGACTATCTCCAGACATCATCAATTATAACAACTCAAGCTATTAACCGATGACCAGAACGTACTCACGCATTGGAGTGTATAAACTATTATCTTTCACGATGTTGAGATGGATATATTGATGTAACAGGACAGCAACCAACAAATGGATCCTCTACACAACAATTTGCTATTTCAGATAGTGGTGTAGCTGAACAATGTGATCCATGAGCAAATTTGAATACTTGGACTGATGATATTATGCCAGGAGGTGTTCCAGCAACGGCTACTTATAACTGTAGTGCTACTTGTACGCTCATTGGTACACCAGCTACTTCACCAAATCTTACCATCGATAAACAACAGAAACTCTTGACAGGTACAGTATTCTCAGGAGTAGGACTAGGAACTCCATCAGATATAGGATATACTTCTCCAAGTAAGTTTGAATTTAAGATTATTATCACTAACAACGGAGGAGATGCTACGAATGTTGTGATGAGAGATACGCTTCCTGAAGGATTTGTAGTAGATCCACTTCCAAATGGATGTTATGGTACGGTTGGTACTACTACAATAGCTTGTACTACACCAACAAATGGACAGATTACCTCACAAGCATTCAATCTTTCAGCAGGTCAGACAGCTACCTTTACTATTATTGGTACGTTGACTTCAGATGTTCCTACGGTGAATAGAGTAAATGCAACCTATACTGATCCTACAACAGGAGATACCAAAGAAACTCCTACTGACGCAGTGAATCAACATCCTAATGTCTTTATTCCTCCTCAGATTGTCTATACGAAGACTGTCCGTAATGTAACTACGAATAGTAATGGATGATCATTTGTAGAAGCAGATAATCTCTCAGGTGGTGTAGAAGTACATACTGGAGATGTAGTAGAATATGAGATTACTATCCAGAAGCTTACTGGTACCGTAGTGAATACTATCCTCACTGATGTTCTTCCAACAAATAATGGATTTATCATGTCAGGATATAGTATCAATGGAGGAGCGATGATCTCTGCTACTTCATTCCCAGCGACAAATATTACGGCATTACTTAATGCTGGTAACGTAGTCGTAAAATTGTATGGAAGCGTTGGTAATCCTACTGCAACACAGTTTGTAAATACAGCTTTCCTGACAGAGAATGGTGTACCAGCTGGTACAGTCTTGCCTGGATCAAATGTCGCGTGGACATATTTACCAACTATTGTACCAAATCCAAAACTACAGCTAGAGAAATATTGGATTGATCCAAATAACCCAAATCTTACGGGAGATCATTATACTGTTCCAGTAAATACTCCTATTAAGTTTATCTTGAGAGTAACAAATGTCGGTAATGTAGCTGCTCAAGGAGTGATTTATGATACTTGTCCGACAAATCTCACGTGTCTGTCATATCGTATCCTTCCATCCACGGTGTCAGTACCCTATGCTTCTCGTATACCAGTAGGTACCGTACCAGTAGGAGGTTATGTGGAAGTAGAAGTATCAGCAATCGCTTATCCAACAGCATCCACAACCTCTATTAAAAATACGGCAAAACTCTATAGGATATGTACCTTAGAAGAAGATATTGCTGATGGAGTAAGAGATGGTGAATGTCATGAAAATGATGATGATGCTACACTCGATCCAGATACTTCAAGTCAGACTTGTAGAGATGGTAGACTAGATAGAAGGGCTGGAGAAGAATGTGATCTTTGACCAAATATGCCACAAACTATTGGAAATTATCTTGATCTTTCTACACAGTACCCATCAGGTTCAAATCGTGGTAATATTTGTACCTATGACTGTAAAATTCAAACAGTCGATACAATAAACTATTGTGGAGATGGTAAACTTGGTAGATTAGAACAATGTGATCTTTGACCAAATATGCCACAAACTATTGGAAATTATCTTGATCTTTC
>CAYWIJ010000014.1:27057-29533 GCA_964458335.1 uncultured Candidatus Peribacteria bacterium
TACGAGTTATCCAGCATGAGTATACGCTAATAAAGCAACTTGTAGTGAAAACTGTACTATCGAATGAGCTACACAGCCAGAGATGCCAGCATGTTGGTATGGAGATACGATTATTTCAGTGATGAAAGATGAGATCTTCCCATTCTCTTGGGATATTGAACTTCCAAAATGAGATATGGTAAATTCTTGTACTGATGCAAATGCTGAAGGAAAACTTGTAAAAGATTCACTTACTTGTACATTCAAAATTTTCAATAGAAATAAAGAGGCTGTAAATGCTCCAGATTGGTTGAAAAATATACCATGTTATTATACAGGTCCTAATGCATGGTGATCTCATAAACTCTTCGAACAATTCCGAAAAGGTAAAGATGGAATTGTAGATCCATTATTTGTCGAGAATCCTGTCGGTACGTATTATATTAAGTCTGAAGATTTCAGAAGAATGGTAGGTAATGAATTAGGAGAATATAAACTGACTCTTGATAAGGTAAATTACAGCTATTGTAGTAATGGAGTAGCTAAACAAGGTAATCCCTATGCAAGAGTATGTCAAGTGAACTTCGCAGTGACAGATCACTATCTGATGCAAAAGGGTGCTGTCTCAACTGTCGTAAATACAGACCTTAGTAATTACTTTTTACTCAATGGGCAATCTCTGTATGAAGCTACAGACCTCAAGAAGATGGATTTCTTAACGAATCTGAATTATGCTAATCTTTCACCGAAACTTGATACGTTGACCAAGAATCTTATTGCTAAATATGAGAAGATTGCAGTATCTCAAACGATTGCTGGTACTACCACATCAGCTAAAAAAGTACCAGGACAATCTATCTATATTATGGATGGAGGTAAGACCTTTAATGGAGAGAAACTTCCAAGTGCTACGACTATTATCGTCAAGTGAGATGTAACGATTGAAGGTGATATCACTAAAAATACACTCCTTATTGCTATTGGTACAGTGAAGTTTACACTTCCTCATCCTAGTACATGGAGATGATCATGTTATCCACAGACGATTAGAGGTATTATCATAGCACAGTGATGATTTGTGTCAGCCTGAAGTCAAGGATATGAAAATACAAATCTTGAAGTTGAACGATGTCGTGAAGGTAATTTGAAGGTCTATGGAGCTCTCGTAGGTAATAATCTATCAGCAGTAGTAGATTCAAGAAGATCTCATCTCGAACACTGGTTTACACAAGATAGTAATACTCATTCTGTCTTAGGTGGAAGTAATGGAGATAATCTTATTAAAGCTCAACGTAGAAATGAGGTCTATAATGGAGCGTCAGTATCTATTGAACAGAATCCATCGCTATGGAGAGATGTTCCGCCAGGTGCAGATGAATTCCTCAGAACATTGAATGTCTCAAGAAACTAGATATCTAAAATGCGGCATGTTGAATGTAGCATATCAAAATTGAAACATCTTGTCTCTGGGATTTCTTGAAATAACGCTAATTTACTATCATCAATATTCTTTATAATACAGAAACAATATATCAGTGATTGGTATATTGTTTTTCTTTTTATCTTGAAATCCAAGAGTATTTTTCTTATACTTATAAAGTTTCGTGGTAACGTTGTTCTTGGTGAAAAAATTGTAAAACATGAAAGGTATTCTGACAGTAAATGAGTGATTTCTCTACAATGATTAATGTCAGAATTGTATTTCTTTTTAAAGTTATGGTAGTCGAAATTTCCTGAAATCGTAGTTCTCTATTGGCTTCTCTATTTTGTATGTTGTAATCTAAAAAAAGTCTAAAAAACCCTTGCATTTCACCTGTCACTTCGATATACATAAAACTATGTCGTTGAAAGCAAAAATGTTTACATTGATTGCTTTAGTTCATTAAAAGATCCAATTTCAAACAATATATATTTATAAAGGCTAAATAAGTCTTTTAAGAGCCAGGGACGGATGCCTTGGGTACAAAAGCTGAAGAAGGACGTAATTGACTGCGAAAAGTTCTGATAAGGTGTCAATAACCGCTATCAATCAGAAATCTCCGAATGGGACAACCTATCGCCTATATGGTGATGTTTATATAACAGCAAGCATGTGAAGTGAAATATCTCAGTAGCATGAAGAAAAGAAATCGTAAGAGATTCCCTTAGTAGTGACGATCGAACAGGGAATAGCCTAAACTGGTTACGTGTCAAGGTGCTAGCCGTTGCGTAACACAGGGTTGAGGGATTGTTGTAGTGTATCTAGTAAATACACAAAAGAGTTAGATAAAATATGATGGCAGCAGAATGGATTAGATATCCAGTCATAGAGGGTGATAGCCCCGTATGTGAACCTATCGTATCTCTTCAAGAACTCCCAAGTAATATCGGACACGTGAAATCCGGTATGAATCTGGGCCGACCACGGTCTAAGGCTAAATACTTTTGTACACCGATAGCGCATAGTACCGCGAGGGAAAGGTGAAAAGAACCCCTGGTAGCGGAGTGAAATAGATTC
>CAYWIJ010000015.1:0-17861 GCA_964458335.1 uncultured Candidatus Peribacteria bacterium
ATAGGTTTTAGAAATTTCCTATGCAAGAGCCTATGAATTATATAGAAAGTAGCGAATATAAGCAAAGGCAGAAAGTGTTCAAAAAACAATTTGCTGCTATGCGCAACAGGCAACTGAGCGATGGAAAGATGTTACTAAAAAATCCTTAGATTACTAAGGATAGGAATCTCTTTAATTATTATTAGAGAGATTTTTTAATTTGAAGATAGTTTACCATGATCTTTTTCCTTTTTCAAGTGTGAAGAATTTATAGATACCGAGTCCAGTAGAGTAAAGTCATACTATAGAATAGATAGTCATATATACAGCTACATAAGGAAGAAGTAAGAATATCTTCCATCGCTGACGAATGTTTTTGATAGCAAATATCACATAAGGTAGAGAAAAGAGTGCGAATACACTCGTATACATAAGATTTAATAATACTTCATTTCCATAGACAGCTATAAAGAAATTCCATCCATTTTTGAAGGTGAGAATATCTACAAAAGTCATTAGCACATCAAAGAGTTCTCCAAAGACAATCAGTCTTGTTACTAAAGCGATCGTACCGATAATACTTACTACATGGATAAGGAGTGTATAGATCACGTGCATAGGATTACGAATCCAGACTGGTATATGAGATAAGAATGCCTGTACTGCACCAGAACATCGTCTGATCTTCTGTTTTAACCAAGTTTTGAAGGTGTCTGGAACTTCGCTTCTGATCTGATGCGGAGATTGTTGTACCCTTCGTCCATACCTATTCATGTGCATAGCTAGATACATATCTTCTGTAATAGCGTGGAGTGCAAATCCACCGATTTGTTCAAAAGCTTGTTTTCTGACGGTAAGACATCATCCTCGGGCAGCGAGAGCGGACTTGATATTGTAAGAACCTTGTACGAATCTGAGCATAGTATATTCGATATCTTGCATATAGGACCAAAATGAACTCATATTCGATGGAAGATAAGGACAAGATATCGCTCCAATCTTTGGATCTGTTTCAAATCTATCAAGGACATCATTGAGAGCAGTAGGATTTATCTCTGCGTCTGCATCGACAAATGAAATAATATCATAGTTTGCCCATTTACTTGCATGATTGAGAGCATCAGATTTTCCACCATTCTTTGGAAGATTGATAAAGACAAAGTCATAATCTTGTTGCATAGATTGAATGACTTCAGCAGAATTATCTTTACTACAGTCATTGACAACAATGAGTTCAAAATTCTTGCTATCATAACTTGCATAGATACTTTCTATACAGTTTTTTACGAGATGACCATCATTATAACAGGGTATAATGAATGATATTTTAGGGTCTTTATGAGGAGTTTTCTTCTGTCTTCTATCAATAAAAAAAAGTACTATGATAGTAACTGTAAATATACTTAACAGTATAAATGAAATAAATGGAAACATTAGTTAAGAGAAATAAACACAATAGGGATATAGTATGTATTATATTATGAAAAAACAAGACCAGAATAACTATTTCCACTGTTTACTCATTCTGGTTATTCTGTATTTGTTGGCGAAACGATGAGCCTCATCACGCAGTTTGGTTAGTAATCTGTCTGCTGTATCATAGATGAGAGGAATGGATTGTATTTCTTGATTATCGTCAAAATAGTAGATCATCTCCGATTCTCCTTGTGATTTTGCACTTTCTTTACGTGCTTTCCCTTTTCCTAAGGCAATAAAGGTTGTATGCTCTTCCATAATGATCTGTAAAGAAGGAAATATCTGACACAATTCACGTAAGATATTCAGCTGTCATTGTCACCCATCGAGGATGAAGACGTCTGGATATTCAATATGAATATCATCTTTTTGTCAGGATGTTGTTTTTTTGAGTCCAAATCTTCTGACGATAATCTCCTGAAGAGAGAGAAAATCATTGGAATAAGTTCACTTACTGTCTTCTAATGTTTTAATTTTGTAATGGCGATATCCATGTTTATAAAGTAATCACTCTTGCATGCACGATAATCATCCCGAAATTGCAGATCCAGAAAAGTGAGAGATATCAATACATTCCACACGATAAGGAAATTTTGTGAGATTATATCTAGCTTGTAAGGTCTGGAGAAGATCTTGGGTGAGATTCTCTTCGATATCGAAAGTGGTACTTGCAATGTAGGATTGAAGAAATTTTTCAAAGAGTTCATGAACTTCTTTCCGTTGTGCTTTTCTGAGCGTCTTGAGTGAAGGGGAATAGAGGATTGTTGTTCATCTTCATTCGCTATGGATTGTTTCGTCGTCTCTCCTCGCAATGACAGATCATCATGTATTGTTCTCGTCTTCTTGTATGACAAATGTTTCTTTGAGATCTACTTCTAGAGATGCCTTTATTTGATTCAGTGACCATTCATCTTTGGGCTTTTTTTCTCTGATGACATCAGTAATTTTTCCTTCGAAGATTTTGATCATGATGATGACCCAAAACTGATTAAGTTCATTCACAGCAATGATATATCCAGAATATTGCGGAGCGAGAACAACATGTTGCTTTTCTGTCCATTGATCGATTTGAGTGAGGATATTTCTAAGATTGATACATCGTTCAAAATGTTCTTTCTCGCTTGCTTCTTCAATATCGGTCAGGATTTTATTTTTTACCTCTTTGGTATTTCATTCAAAAAACGAGGTAATAGATTTTACTATCTCTTTATATTCGCGTTTATATCCTTCATATGTCTTGTCTAATATAATTCATGATTTATGGATTGCTTCGTTCCTCGCAATGACATTGTCTTTGTATTTTGCAATAACTGATCGTCCTTTATCCAGACCAAAATAAATATCAGAAGACAGTTTTCCTTGTTTAAATTCTCCAGATTTCATAGTCCTATATTTGTATATCTGACGAAGATAATGCATAAGCTTGCGAAGATCTCAGGTATTATTTTTCGGTCCTATATAGGTCGCGCCATCATTTTTTCTCATTCTGGTGAGAAAGAGTTGAGGAAATTCTTCTTTGGTAATCTTAAGGTAGATATAGCTATTATCTCCTTTGAGGAGACGATTATATTCTGGATTATTGGTTTTGATAAGATTATCTTCGAGGTAGAGTGCTTCAGATTCGTTTCTTACTTCTATAAAATCTACACGATGAGCTTTCGTCAACATATCTTGTTTCCAGACAGATCAAGGAGAGAAATATTGTGAAACTCTTTTAGCAAGATTCTTTGCTTTCCCGACATACAAAATCTTCTCTTTATGATTTTTAAAGAGATAAACTCATGGTGCTGAAGGGATATGGGATATGTTCATGTTTCTTATTATAGGAAATTTGTTTTTATTTTCAATAATTAACTTAATACCATCTGTTCTCACTGTTTTCTTCTTTGTTGATACTCATCATTGGTGATGATTTGGTTTCGTAATCAAGCTTCATCAATAAGCTTTCCAAAGAGATGATCATACTCGTGTTGGAAAACTACTGCAGCTACTCCTGAGAGAGTTTGGTTTGTATGTTTGATACTGTGTTCATCAGTGTAATCGAAGGTGATCTGTGTTGATCTTCTAACTTGATATCTCTGCTGTGGTATACACTTATCATCTGCTATGCTCATACATCACTCTCGTCCATCAAAGATTTCTGTACTATAGTGAGTTATGATGGGGTTTATGATGATTTGTTGAAAGTTTTCCATAGTTGGAAATGCATCAGTTGGTCTACAATTAATTTTGAATATCTGAACTGGATATCCTATCTGTATCGCTGATAATCCTACGCCATTACCGTAATACTCAAGAGTATTTTCTAGTTTTTTGATAATTATGTCGACAGTTTGATCTTGAAAATCTTGTTCAGAAATTTTGCGAGAAGGTTGCCTTAGAAAAAGATTATCTTCTGAATTAAAGATGGAAAGGACTTTCATTGATGGGTTATAGAGATAAATGTCATTGCGAGGAACGAAGCAATCCATTATCAGATGCGAAAGATTAACAATAGAAAAGCATATAGATTGCCACGTCGTGAATGATCTTTGTAACAGATCACTCCTCGCAATGACGCACCTTTATAAATCGTATACCTTTACTGTCCAATAACAACCTTAGCTGGTGTCACAACTTTCTTGATATCTCACTTGTCGTAGATAAATCCTTGCTCAAATTCTTGGATGATTTTACCTTTCTGTCATTTATCTTCGACAGGTAGAGCAGACACCGCTTCGTGGAGATTGATGTTCGGAGTTTGTCAGATACTTTCTATTTTTTTAATCCCCATTTGGTCGAGAGTGGAAAGGAATTTATTATAGACCATCTGTACTCCTTGGACAAGGACATCATCTTGTTTCTCCTCAGGAATATTAGAAAGTGATTGGCGTAATCCATCGATAAAAGGAGTAAATTTTTTGACCACATCGATGAGCGTATCGACTTTGGCAGTTTTTGCTTGTTCTTCGTTGCGATTCATATAAGTATCAAAATCAAATTTGATATGAATATAGTCAGATTGAGCTTTTTTTGCTATCTGTTCTGCTTCAGCAAGCTTCTCTTCTAATTCTTTAATTTTTTGCTGAAGTTGAGCTACTGTATCATTGTTGTCTTTATCATCCTGTGATTGTTGTGCATCATCAAGAAGTTCTTGAAGATTATCTTCGTTGGTTTCTATAGGATTTTGGATGTTTTCATCTTTGTTTGTCATGATATCTTTTAGAATGTTAAATAAATACTTATAGTATAATGAATTGAGATTTTTTTTCAATATAATTTACAATTTGTTGATGTAATATATGTGTATATTATTGTGAATATTGATTTTCTAGATAAGAAAAAATCGCTAGGACAATCCTAAGCGACTAATGTTGTATCTACCGTTCCTGGCGAACTTCAATAGTCAGCAGTAGTGATACAATAAAACTGTACAACTAATGATGAATAGTAAAGAAAAAATACAGGAAGGGTAGATGAGATTGGCGTGCTCTCACTGGGTAGAATGTTGATACACTGGGTACAGTTTAGGGGTGATCTGAAATACAGATCGGTTTGGTTTTTGTTTTTGATACTAATACTATAGGGAGGCCAAAAACCTTTGCAAGGATGATAGTGCATTTCCTGCTATGGTTTTGTTAGCACATTAGTGCAAAAATATGATATAATTATCTTTTTATTGAGGGGTAGTACTTGTCCAGGGTCTAACAATATATTCGAGAAGTGGTTTTTTTACCTGTGCCTGGAGTCATAATGTGGTGTCTCCATAGGTACTCAGAGCAGTCACGATACTTTTATCACTGATATATCCGTTTTGAGAACGTTCAATATTGAGACAAAACTTGAAATCTTGGTCAGATGAAAGATTTGTTATATATAAATAATTAAAATAATCATCATTATCGACACTAGGATTTGTCGTATATTGTGATTTGATACTATTTCATTGAAAGGGTTGAGTACTATCAACTGCCTTTGGTGTCGTGAGAAAATTATAAATATTGAAAGATGTGGTACCTTCAGCGATGGTTCCAGTGATGAATAATTTCTGTTGTTGATTGACAGGTAGAGCATTATAGATCGCTTGATTTCCACTTCCTAAAACAATACCGATACCGAGAAGTGTATTTTCATTGTTGTTATCTGTAGAGATGTTGATATTATAATCTGTGAGTATATTGATAATTGATGATTTGGTAAGAGAAGTATTTGAGAGTTTCCTTTGATCAGCAAAAAGGGGTATAATATATGATTGTGCTTGTGAAAGTATAAATGGATATGGAGTATTGAAATTACAGGTCTTGATTGATTCAAGATTACTATTGATGAGATTCTTTTCTTTGATACGAGATTGGATAGAGATGTCGAGATTACAATTTTTTTGACAGTTGAGATTGTTATTGATGATATCTTGTGATCAACTGAGGATATCTTCAAATCCGTACTCATATCTATTAACTGCTAATGTCCCTAATTCTAAACCTCATTTAGCGATGTAATAGCTTTGGTAAAAATCACGGATCTGACTAGAAGAAGATATCATATCTTGAACAAATCACGTTGACATCAAACCGATGAGAGAACCAATTGCTAATACAAAAAGCATAATCAAGGAGATATTTCCTTTATATGGTGTTTGGATGATAATGGTGCGAAATAAACTCATCTGGTAGTGAGGAGAAATAAATATTATGGTTGAGATTCTTCCTGTGCTTCTTGGAGAGTAGCTTGAGTACTGTGTTCTGATGCTAGTGTGGTAAGATCAAGAGGTTTTTCTTGGAGATTGATGAAATGCTGGAGAGTATAACTTACTTTGTTTGGGGCTCCATTTTTGAGATTATTACGGAGATTTCAGAATAGCCAGAATCATGGTTGTGAAATTTTCTGTATTCAGAGATCTGAAGTATATTGACTTCCTGTATAGTATTCGATAGGTAATAATTTGAAGATAATATTAGATATTTTAGTAAGTTTTGCATTCGTGAGTGCTATACTTCCACTACTATCTGTAGCTTGTAAGTAACAGGATTCGCTACAATCACCCGTACCAGAAATACTAATTTTTTGATCTCCTCATAAATTTGTAAGATAAAGAGTGGTCACAAATCCATGAGTTGTTGGTTGTTTCGTTTTGTATTGCTCTTCGTCAAGATAAGGATATTGTTCTGCAATATGATTGAGTGAAGTTTGGATAGTTATTAACTCTTGAGCTAGAATATTTTCTTGTTGGACTCTACTATTAGCACTGATCATATCTCCCATAGTACGAAAAAGGAGTGTACTGAGGATACCAACGATCACAATAACGATGAGAAGTTCTATGAGAGTAAACGCTTTTTTCATTATTTAGGATTGCTAATAAAGGATTCAAGTACGACTTGACCAGTTTGAGAAGCTGTTTTATAGAGGACAGTAGAGCTTATATGGTGAATATCGCTTGTATGAATTGGACTATTTTTAGGTATATTATTTATACCAGTGAAGGTGATAAATCTTGCATAAGGCGTTTGTTCTCCTCATTGGTGAGTATATCAGGAAATAATAATTGCTTTTCATACTGTGTCATGAGTGATGGCTGTTCTTGCTAAAGTATTATTCAATGTTATACCAGTGAGATACAGTCTACTTGCTTCCCATAGTGTTTCGAAGTTGTCGAGAGCTGAAGATTGTCATTGCGTCTGTGATGATGAAAGAAGAGTGGTGTTTCTTGCAGACAGAGGATCTTGTTGTAATCAATGAGCGCTTGTTCTCGTTCATTGATATAAAGGGGTAAGAGTAACTTGTGATTGGTTGATGCCTTCTATAGTGAATCTATGATTTCCATTATCTCCAGTCCAGAAATATGCTCCACAATTAGAGTCATTGAATACGGTATTATTGGCGATACTTGTGCTTCTTACACTAGGAACTTGTTTCTGTGCACAATTTCGTTCATATCATAAAAGATCATTTGTGTTTGTATAGTTATAGATGAGTTCAATACCTTCTCTTGCCAGGAGTGTAGCAGTATTTCTCATATGAACATCTTTTGTGAGAGACATATTGCGTGAAATCAATACTACAATACTAAGAATACCAACTCATAATACAAAAATTACTATAAGCATTTCAATAAGAGTAAACGCTTTTTTCTGACTTATTTTGTGGTTGAGCATGGAGTTCGAGAACATATATGAGTATTGAGAGTAAAACAAGTAGTTTTGTGTGGTCAAATCAGTTCTATTTGAGTAGTATCTGATTCACATCAGAGAGCAAGAGCTTTTTTTGTTATAATAAATGTATTTCCTGAAAGGATATTATTTTTCCATGAGAACTGTGATTCTCATCAGGAAGAACTAAGAATAATACCTGTATTTGTATAGATAAATTGAGCTTCTGTTATTTTTGTTATATTCATATAGTTCGTATTGGTAAGAAGAGTATTATTTTTTCTATGCCGAGCGAGTCGTTGTTCTCTTTCATTCATTGCTCTCATATCATCAATTTGTCATCGATTGAGTCTGAGTGTGACAGCAGTTAATATACCGATCACAACAAGAACAATGAGCATTTCTATTAAAGTAAAGGCTTTGTGGTTCATGGTATTGGTTATATAAAATAAGTAATCCTATGTAGCTACACTATCCATAATATTCATAATCACTCAGAATACTCCTAATGCAATCATTATGACTATTCCTCCTACAAAAATCAACATGACTGGTTCAATAAGTTTGGATAGATTCATGATATAATGATCAAGTTCCTCTTGGTAGATGGCAATCACAGTATCAAAAGTACGAGGAAGAGTAGCTGTTTGTTCTCCTACTTTGATAAGAGCGGCAACACTGTTGGGGATAAGTATGGTATCATCTTTAAGACTATCATAGATGGTTTGTCCACGATCTAGTCAGGATATTGTTCTTTCAAATAATGGTGTAAAGATAGGGTGAGAGATTACATTTTTGAGCATTTTGAAGATAGTTCTATAGTTAATACCAGACTCTAAGAGCATCTTAGTATATCTAGAAAATCTAATTAAATAGTACGATTTAATCATCTTACCAATTACAGGCACCTCAAAAAGAAATTGAAAAAGTTTAATCTTACCCTTTTCAGTAGAAAGAAATACAAAGAGGGCGAACCCAATGAATAATAGTACTCATCCCAAACTTAGTCCATTAACAGCAAGATAATCAGAAAATTGTTTGAGAATTCTTGTGACCCAAGGAAGTTCTTGGGCGTCAAACTGATCTGCAATCTCGAAAATAGCAGGTAAAATAAACATAAAAAGAGCGATAACAGCACCAATAGATACGGTGATGAGAATTGCAGGATAGGTCAATGCACCAATGAATTTTTTCTTGAGAGAGTTAATATAGGAATATTCACCACTGATCATAAGGAGTATATCGTCAAGATTACCAGAAGATTCACCAGATTGAACAGTAGCGACATCTGTTTCATCAAAATATTGTGGAAATTTGAGTAATGAAGTAGATAAATTTTTACCTTGGTTAATTTGATCTTTTAGAGTATAAGCTACATCTTTGATAGCATAATTTTCACTATTATCTCCTATGATATGAAGTCATTCAGCGATGCCGATACCTCCTTTCAGAAGATTCCCTAGTTCTTTAAAGAGTAAAATCTTATCTTTTACACCAAAAGATCATTTGTCAGAGCTAACTATAAGTTGTTTGATGAGATTATCAATCATTATATCAAATTGGTGAGTTGGTAAATGAGGAGTTGTTAGGTATTAGATATTAGGTATCGGAGGATTACGAATTTTACGGATTGCGAATAGTAAAGTATGGATTATAGATGGGGAGAATGATTTTTAATTGATAATTATTTATTATATGCATAGGCATAAAGGAGTACTTCAACATCTTGAGAATCTTTATAATTAACTATATCGTATTTGATTTCTTGAATTTTATAAAGAATACTGTTATTTAATCCATCGACTTGATCATAAAACACTCTCTTTTCAAGATTATTGAGGAAATCAATAAGATTATCTTGTGAGTTAAAAGTAATAGTAAGGTTTATAGGTACTTGTACGATATTGTTATCTAATATAGTATTGTCACCTATAGCAATATCAGTTACATTTCCGTTATATTTTCTTTCTTCTAAAAGTGAATGAGAGCTCTTGGTCATAAATTCATTGATACTTTTCAGGATTTTGGATTCGTTGATAGCCATTTTTGCTTTTTGGAGACTACCAATCTGGATATATCATTTTACTGTATCCATGTGACTAGTGATCTCTTCTGGTAGTGTCTCACATCCAGTTTCTTCATTGATACATGCTATGATATCCGCTTTATTGTCTTCAATCTTTTTAATAAAGTCTGTCGTGACTTGATAATCACGTTGATCATCTATTCTTTTATTGATCGTGTCAGTAAGATCACTACTTTCTCTCCATTTTGCTGTAGTATATTGAAAAGCATTGATAATAGGACCATAAAGAATAATGAGAATACTACAGGCGATAAGAGTATAAATCTTATACTTTACTGTATTAAATCTTTGCTCTTGGCTAGATGAGAGTGATACATTACCTGTATTTGATACGACAGGAAAAACATCAGATGCATCAGTAGATCTACTTGCTCCTTGTAAAAGTGTTCCAATAGTAACTTTATTGGTTGTTACTGGAGTACTGGTTGTTCAAGTCTCCACTTCCTGACTCACTGATGATGGTGGAATCACTGGAGAGGTCGTTGGTTGAAGATTGTTGATCTCCTGTTGTGGAGATGACTGGTTCGAGTTGTTGCGGTTCAAGAATGACATTTGGATTGATATCAGCATCTAAAGAGAATTCGTAGTAGTTACCTACTTTATTATAATTTTTGATTGCAATATTGGTAATAAAAGGAAGTTCAGCAAAACGATCAATAAGATTGATGTAATTATTTACTTCAGAAGAGTAGTAAAGTAGGATTAAATTACTTACCTTACCTTTGAGTGTAAGTGCTGTTGGGGAGATAGAGAAATCAGAAAGCTGGATTGCATTAACTCCTATAGAATTATTTGCTTGAATTTTTCTCAGCACACTCACTAATGCTGTGATTTGATCAGACCATTTTGTAGTGGATGATGAGGCTAAATTTTCTGCAAATTTATAAGAGAAAAAAGCTCTTTCTGATCCAATTTTTGTGATCACATCTTCAACTTGTTGGAGTTGAGACTGTCTGGTTTCAATTCTCTTATCTAAGAGCATATTGGCTATAAAAGACAAACCATAAGCGATAGCCCCAAGAATAAGAATAGCAAGACTTACCCCATAGATATACCTCCAAACAGATTGTGGTATGGAAGATTTCATAATCGTATTACTCATACTTCATACAGTGAATAAAAACATATTTCTATTATAGAGATATTGTATCAAGAATAAAAAAATACTCAATATTTTGAGTGAAATAGACTTGTGATAATGATGTTTTATGATATAACATGTAAAAAAGAAAAATAACTTGTAATGATGAAGTCAAATTAGTATAATAAGAGATTGTCATTGATTTTTATCATAAAATAACATAAGCGATGTTAGATATTAATTTTATCCGTGAGAATAGTGCTCGTGTTACATTGGCTGCTCAAGGTAAAAATAAACCTCTTGATTTAGATTACCTCTTCTCTTTAGATGATAAGAGAAAACAATTTCAAGGAATGATTGATCAGTTAAAATTTGATCAAAAAAAAGCTGGACAAGAACGTAATATCGAGCTTGCTACTTCACTCAAAGACCAAATTTCATCGTATCAGAAGGAGTACGATGATGTTCTGTCAGAATACAATGCTTTGATGCTTCAAGTACCTCAAATTATTCATCCAGAAGTTCCATTAGGAAAGGATGAGAATGAAAATGTGGAGGTGAGGAAAGAAGGAATGATTCCACAATTTGATTTTCCATTCCAAGATCACGTGACATTGATGGAGAAGAATAAGATGTTAGATGTAGAGAGAGGAGTGAAATTGTCAGGTGCTCGTAGTTATGTACTCACTGGTGATGGAGCATTGTTGGAACAAGCAGTATTACAATATGCTTTTCAAAAAATGGTGAAGAAGGGATTTACGCCAATGAATGTTCCCTATATGGTAGATACAAGTTGTTTGATCGGTACAGGATATTTCCCTGGAGGAGAAGAAGATGCTTACTGTATGGAACGTGATGATAAATGGCTTATCGCCACCGCTGAAATTCCACTTACTGCATATCATAAAGATGAGATCCTTGATGGTACAGAATTACCAAAAGCATTCGTCTGACTGTCGCCATGTTTCCGTCGTGAGGCTGGAAGTTATGGTAGGGACACTCGTGGTTTGTACCGTGTTCATCAGTTTAATAAAGTAGAACAGGTAGTGATCTTGCCTGCTGATGAAGAAATGACTATGGATTGGTATTATCGTATCTTGTGAAATTCAGAAGAAGTGTTGAAAGATTTGGAGATACCCTATCGTCTCTTAGCACTCTGTACAGGAGATATGTCGCTTGGTAAATATATTACTCATGATATTGAGTGTTGGATGCCAAGTAGAGACGCCTATGGGGAGACTCATTCAGCAAGTGCGTTCTTAGATTTCCAGGCTCGTAGATTGAATCTTCGTTATCGTGATGCAGATGGTAAGATTAAAACATGTTATACGATGAATAATACCGTTTTGGCTTGTCCTCGTTTCTTGATTGCATTGATTGAGAATTATCAAAATGCTGATGGATCTATTCGTATTCCTAAAGTGCTGCAACCTTATATGTGAAAAGAGGTGATTAAAAATTTTGATTAAAAATAGCTACTCATCTATTGCGTCATGTTGAGTGGAGCGTAGTGGAATCGAAGCATCTTGTCTGTTATTATATTGTGATGACAGGATTCTTCGACTTCGTTGCACTGCGCTCCTCTCGCTTTAAATCTCGAGTTAAAGCAGAATGACGATTTATAGCTACCACACAGATGTATAACCAGATAGCTGTTAATTCGCTATTGGAGGTTCTTTAGTTATCGTTTGTTATGAATTATTATTGTAAAATTGTTGTTATTCTTATTGTATTGATTTCCATTGTTGTGCCTACTACATATGCACAAGATAGCTCTATCATTGCATCGCACCCCTTAATCTCTTCTAGAGTAAAAAGTATGGTCGATAGCTCGAATAAATTATGAGATAAAAGAAGTATTCTTACTATACAAAATAATATTACTTTACTTCAAGAAGATCTTACTGAAAAGTATCAGTGAGAAATGATTATTACAGATAACCCTCAGACTGAGCAAGAAAACCTTTCTCAAGCTATGGATGTTTTGGCTCGTTATCTTTGTCTCCATAGACAGTCAGTACTAGATTCATTTAATAATAAAAAATACTATATACCATCAGTGGATAAAGATAAAGTAGAAACCACTCAAGGAGCGTGTTATCGTAATAACACATTACTCCATGAAGAAGGGATACATTATTATACAATACCATGAATTGGTACATTACAAACTATTCCTTTATCTCTACTCAAAGAACTCTGATATTCTACTCAAAATTTGGAGCAATACATTGAATCAGATGATATTACACTCACCTCGTCAGATAATTTCTTCTTTGAATGATTTGCAAATAAAGAGATTATCCCATTATTTAATTTAACGAATACTCCTCAAGTAAAAATATGGAAGCGTAAATTTGATAGTGTAAAGATTATTGCTTATGTAGAATCTAATAATTATCCATTTGTAGATGGAAATGTAATGATTGCTATTTTAGCAAAAAAAGGAGATAATCTGATCAAAATTACTACTCCATATGGACAATTACATCATGAACTTCTGCAGAATGTGATGGTTATGGTACAGCAGATGTTTGAGTATTCTATTCATGAAGATTTGAAAGATTCACTACTCCTTTCTAAGTATTATGATGATGTTTATACTACTTTTGCTAGAGAGAATGGTATAAACCAAAATTCTATTATAAAAAATCTTGTACATTATTATCTTTCTGCGCTTTGGCAATATGATGAGCAACCTACAGAATTTGCAAAAATGATCCCATCTCTTATTGAAAAAGATATCCTCTTTCAGATAAAATTACAATCTGCACTTGCAGACTTAGAAGCATTTCTCTAATATACAGAGAGATGTTTTTTTAAGATTCGTTCTTGGTTTGCTGATTTAAATACTTCTTTTACTTCCTTTACTTTTATAATGATAGCATTTTCCATCGGATCAATACATGTCTATTGGTATGGTATTATGTATTTTTTAAGTTTTTTACTGGGATATGGATTGTTGTACTATGGACAGAAACAGTGATGGTATAAGGGATTTGATGCTGATATTGTGATAGGGAAAGATCTTGATGGATTGATACTTGCTATTCTTATAGGAGTGATGTTGTGAGGAAGATTGGGACATGTATTTATTTATGATTGGTCATATTTTATGACACATCCATTGAAAATTCTTGCATTTCAAGAAGGTGGAATGTCATTTATTGGAGGGATTATAGGTGTGGTGGTGAGTATGATTATCTATCTGTATTATTTTTCTCCTCTTAACAATATAAACAATAAAGATATACTCTCTGTATTTGATGCGATGATACCCATAGTTCCTATAGGAATATTTTTTGGGAGATTTGGAAATTTTCTCAATCAGGAACTCTATGGTAGAGTAGTAGCACAATCGCAATGATTATCTGGTTATCTGGTTGAGTTACTTACTCGTTTGGATTTTTTCTATGTCTATGAAACTATTGATACTCAGCTAAGAGTAAATACGAATTTTCTTTCTATGTTATTTGAATGACTTTTGATAGCTATCGTTCTTTGGATATTATTTTTCAAAAAAGTAGTCACTAAAAAACGATATTCTTGACAGTTATCATCTATTTTTCTTGGACTATATTCGAGTATAAGGTTCGTTTTAGAATATGTGAGACAAGATAGTCAAACAGAATTTGTAGGACGGTTTACAAGATCACAACGATTTTTCTTATTGTTCTTTATTATGGCAGTGATAGAATATATCCTTCTTGCTAAGAAAAAAAATCTGTAATACTTTATATGGTATATTATCAAAATAAAAAGAATGAGAGGATTATTAATTAGTATATATTCGTATATATAAAAAGAAAACTCTCGATGTGAGAGTTTTTTTATAATTAGATAATTATTAGTGAGTACGTATATCTCATTGACGAGAACTGAAGACAATACAAGTTCAATCTGGTAATTATTACTCATTATCTTTTTTTGTAAGGAGGACTCTATTTGGAATATCCATATCGTCTATGATAAGATCTTCAGGAGTTTCGAGTTCATGGTTATTATGTTCATTGTCTATATTGTCCTTTTTCTTTCTTATGAGTTGGTTATACTTAGTATAATATTCTGGTGCTAGTGTCTGTTCATTGAAGTTTAATAGATTTGTCATATATTTTTGTCTTATTTGATCTAGATGTTGTTGTATAGTAGGATCTGAAATATCAAATGATGATAGTATTGATTCTCAAAAATTGTCTACCAATCTTTTATTTGTTTCCTTTGTTTGCTCTTCTCTCATCTTTTTAGGAACAGATGCAAGATTTTTCCTTTGTGTAAGATTGTTGAACTGATTGGTCGTTCTTTTGAGTTTATGATTAGACATGAGTTTTGTTTTTATAATATATAAAATTTTTCTACTATTCCTATTTTCATTATAGTGAATATTTTATATTTGTCAATTAAATAATAACTTTTATGATTATGGTACTGAATGTCAAGTAAATATACAGAATTTCTGTCAGAACTCTTGTGTTTTTTGTGATTATTTCTATACTTTTTATATGAACTTAGCAGAATGTCAGAAACAGCTTAATACTACACTAGCCAAAACAAGTTCGACTAATGTGTCGCAACTTACTAATTCAGCGTGGTGAACAAATAGAGATGATTGTATTTCAGTTTTTTGATGATTACAAAAAATAAATACCTATGTTCAAACAGTAGATCGTAGTACACTTTCTATCACTAGTGAAACAAAAATACCAGTAGATAATTTACAAACTTCTACACAAGAAGCAAAAACTTTTTTTTCAGGAGAAATGAATACGGCTATTACTTTTATGAAAAATGCAGGGATAATTCTCTTATTACTCTTTATTGGATTTCTCTTGTATAAAACTATTAGATATTGCGTAGTGTTTTTCTATGATGTATGGAATGCTAATCGTATGATTTACCTGAAAGTATTACAAACACGTGGAGATAGTAAAATAGATCGTGATGTGAGTAAAGAATTAGCAAAAGATATGAAAGAGAAGATCTCTCGTATGTCACAAGTATACAATAATCTTTATAAACTTGGAGAAGCATCATTTTATGAATCTATTCTCTCTATTTTAGTGAAAAAACCTAAAGTTGCTCTCACGATATCTTATGAGGAAGGTAAAGTAGAATTTATTATTTGAGTATATCCAGAATTTAGAGCTATTGTAGAGGGAGCTATTTCTGCACAATTTAGTGATTCTAGTATAGAAATATGTGATAAACCAAAATTTTTTAAGAAAAAATATAATGATCTGTCTGTTCTTGAACCAGAGAAAGATGTAGTCTATACAATCAAAAATTATAAATATATGCCTGATGATCCCTTGAATAATTTGGTAGATTCGGTAGCTAAAGTAAGTCCAGAGGATACGTTCCATATTCTGATGGTATTAAAGCCTGCAAATGAAAAATATAATAGAAGAGTGAAAAAATTTGCAGACGCTCTCTTTAAAAAACAAGACTCAAAAATTAAAAATACACCTCGATGGCAATATATTCTTATGCCACGAAAGATTTTTACATTCTTTATTTATGGACCATCCAAAGAATTATTGAAAGGGAAAGACGAACCTGCTGGTATGGTGCGCATGATCAAAGCTGAAGAGGATGCTTATCAATCTATGGGAGAAGAAGCGGCTAATCATGCATTTGAAACAGGCTTAGTGCTTCTTACTTCTTCTGATGACAAATCTCATCTTACTTCTAACTTGCAGAATGTGACGAGTGCCTATTCTATCTATTCAGAGCAATATCTGAATGAGATTAAAGAATCAAATATAAAAAAAGATATTTTCTGACGATTTTTTAAGCCATTATGGCGTTTTGCAGTCAGATTCAAACTTTTGCATTTTTTCTCTACCGTTCACGTCTTTTCAGTGAATGCATTATCATCATTATTTCATTTACCAGATGGTGTATATAATAGATCACAAGCTATTCGTTGGATGGAATATAAAGCACTTCCAGCCCCAAGTGATATACCTGTCATGAAGCCAGTAGATGATACAGGGTATGTGATGAGTGGTGTCTTAGCAGAATCGTATTTATGAGGAAAATTAGATACTATATTACGTACTCTAAAAGATCCTGCTATTGGTACAAGAATTCAAACAGAGGATGTATTGACACCTATAGAGCAATATAAACAGGATGATCTTGCTGATAAAGAAGTTGTAGAGAAAGATGATAAAAAATATGTAAAAACCACAAACCAGAAAGAACTTTACTGATACAAAATAAATCGTGGATGAGTATTGTTAGGAGTTAATATTTATAGAAACGCATATACTCCCATCTATATGAAGAGAGAAGATCGTATGAGACATCATTATTTGATATGAAAATCAGGTACTGGAAAATCTGTCTTATTGCAAACCATGGCTCGCCAAGATATTTGGAATGGAGATGGATGTTGTGTTATTGATCCTCATGGAGATTTGGTAGAAGATATTTTAGAATATATACCTAAAGAAAGAGCAAAAGATGTGATTTTCTTTGATGCTGGTAATGAAGATCGTCCTATGGGATTAAATCTGTATGATATTGATAGTGTAGATAAAGCTGATCGTACAGTCAATGATGCAACAGAGATCTTTTTGAAAATGTTTGGATCTGAAATCTTTGGTCCTCGTATTCAAGAATACTTCAAATATGGTAGCTTAACACTTTTGGAAGATTTAGAAGATAAACCAACATTACTTGATGTGCCTCGTCTTTTTACTGATGAAACCTATAGAGAATTTAAAACTAAAAAAGTAAAAAATGCAGTGGTAAAGAACTTCTGGGAGAAAACATATGCTGCTATGTGAGATAGAGAAAAACAAGAAATTATTCCATATTTTACTTCTAAATTTGTATCATTTAATACGAATAGACTGATCAGAAATATCATCTGACAAGCAGAAACTGCTATTAAGTTTCGTGAAGCTATGGATAGTCAGAAAATTATTCTTGTTTCACTTTCCAAAGGTAAAATTGGGGAAATTAATGCACAGCTTCTCGGTATGATTATTGTATCACAGATATATAATGGAGCGATGGGGCGTGCAAATACTGCTCAAGAAGATCGTAAAGATTTTTTCTTATATGTGGATGAGTTTCAAAACTTTGTATCTGCTACATTTGCTGA
>CAYWIJ010000015.1:17871-27834 GCA_964458335.1 uncultured Candidatus Peribacteria bacterium
TATCCTCTCAGAAGCACGTAAATATAGATTAGGTCTGATTATGGCACACCAATATATTGCACAATTAGAATCAGGGGATAAAACAGCATGATGAAAAGCAGATGTGAAAGCAGCAGTATTTGGTAATGCTGGTACGATACAATCATTTAAGATTGGAGCACCTGATGCTGAATTTTTAGAAAAAGAATATGCCCCAGTATTAGGAGCTCAAGATATTATTGGAATTGCAAATTATAAGACGTATTGTAAATTGAATATTGATAACTCTACTTCTCGTGTATTCTCTATGAATGCTATCTATACACAAGACTATAGAAACAAAAAAATTGGATCAGTACTCAAAGAATATTCTGCTAAAAAATATGGTCGTAAAAGGGCTTTTGTAGATGCTGAAATCTCAACAAGACTTGGAATTACTTTAGATGATGATACTACCTCTCTTACTCCTACTGTACCATCTTCAACTGATGATACTATTGATACTATCGTGAAAGAAAGTGATCAAGTTAATGAACAACAAGAACAGATAACTGTATCAGAATAATATTTATTTTGCTATCTCCTTTATGTCATTTATTGAATTTATTAGTATAGTTGTATGATTAGCTCTTATAGGATGAGTAATTTTTTTCTGATATGTATGGATGATAAGAGTTTTACAAAGAAAAAGAAGATATGCACAAGCCAAAAAACTTAAATTTCTGAGTGTAAAAATTCCAAAGATTGCGGCTAAAAATAGTGGAGATATAGAAGTGACTGATCATATTCAAGATATGAAACAAAATATACAGCTAATGAATCAAATTTATAAAAACTTTTATGCCTTATATAGTAATACATTTGAGGCAAAAAAATATGGACAAGATTATATTTCTATTGAACTTTATATTGAGAAAGAAAGTATCAAACTTCTATTAGCTGTGCCAGAATATTTCGTAGAGAATATAGAGAAGATGATCCCCTCATTCTATCCAGGGGCAGTAGTAGATCCAATGTCAGAACCACAATTTTTGGAAGCTGGTAAATACGTATGATGATGAGAGATAGTATTAAAAAAAGCATCTGAATATCCTATTAAAACGTATGAATCTTTTGAAGCAGATCCTATGGATAGTTTGCTCTCTGCTTATAGTAAAGTAGAATCAGATGATAAGCTCTCGTTACAAATTTTGATATCTCCTATAGAGATTGGTCATCTTAAAAAAATGAGAAAAAAGATTGATGGTATCAAAGAATGAAAGAAGACAGGATTTATGAATAAGTTGAAAGATATTTGGAAAAATATTATGAAATGAGCACAATGAGATAAAAAGGAAGATAAGAACCATGAATTTTCTAGTCAACAAATGACTGATCTTGATAAGAAAGCAGAAGATGAACTGTTTGATGTAAAGATAAAAATTTTAGCTACCTCTCCACTTCCTGAAAGACCAGACCGTATTGTGGAGGATGTAACAAGATCATTGTTTCAATATAATTATATTGGATTAAATAGTTTTGTATTTAAGAAACCAGTTGTATTGAGCGATTTTGTAAAATCATTTGTATTGAGATCATTCTTTACGAAATATTCAATATGGAAATCACTAAAACGCTATAATGAAAGACAAATCTTAAATATTAAGGAACTTTCAACCCTTCTCCATTTTCCAAATTCCAAATTTAATCGTAATCCTCGTCTGAGACGACAAACTTTTAAGATAGTTCCAGCACCTGATAATATCCCTACAGAGGGCATTATTTTGTGACATAACATTTATGGTTGAGTTAAAAAAGAAATTAGAATTTCACCAATAGATAGATTTAGACATTTCTATATTATTGGACAAACAGGTACGGGTAAATCTACTGCACTTCTTACTATGGCACAGCAAGATATTCCATTAGGTAATGGATTTTGTCTGATAGATCCTCATGGAGATTTGTGTGAGCATATCTTGAAATATATTCCTAAGGAGAGAATTGAAGATTTAATATATTTTGATTTTGCAAATACGGATTATCCGATTGGATTCAATGCATTTGAAGCAGATACAGAGGATGAAAGAGATATCGTGACGAATGATATTACGGAGATGTTTGTAAATATGTATGGACATGAAATTTTCTGACCTCGTATTCAGGACTACTTCCGTAATGCATCATTTTTGCTGATGGAACAACCTGATGGTGGTACACTTCCTGAGATTATGAGATTGTTTACCGATGAGGCATTTTTGGATAGTAAGCTCCGTCATCTCCAGAATCCTGTCATTCGTGCTCGATGGACGAAAACCTATAAATCAATGGGTGATAGAGAGAAAGCTGAGATCATTCCGTTCTTACAAGCAAAATTCTGACCCTTTACTACGTGAGTCTACGTTCGTAACGTGATTGGACAACCAAAGTCAGGATTCAAATTTTTTGAAGCAATGAATCAGAAAAAAATTATTCTCTGTAATCTCTCGAAAGGTTTGACAGGAGAAATAAATTCGCAACTTATCTGACGTATGTTCGCTATGCAAATCAAGCTTGCAGCACTGAAGAGAGCATCAATTGTAGAAGAAGAGAGAGTTCCATTCTTCCTCTATGTGGATGAGTTCCAAAATTATGTCTCACAGTCGTTTGAGTCAGTACTTTCGGAAGCACGTAAGTATAAGTTAGGACTGTGTATTGCCCACCAGTATATTGAACAACTCAAGAATTCAGGTTTATGAGGAAGCGTAGATTTGTCGAAACCAATCTTTGGTAATGTGGGTAATCAACTTTATTATAAAGTCGGACCAGAAGATGCTGAATTTTTGGAAAAGAATGTAAGTCCTGAATTTAATAAACAAGATATGGTAAGTATTGATGCTCGTAAAGGAGTGTTAACTATGTCTGTAAATGGACAACCAACGAGACCATTCTCTATCAATATGTTAAACCCACATTTAACTACACCAATCAATACTCCAGAGAAAGTAGCAATCATCAAACAAATTTCAGCCCTGAAACGAGGGACGAAAAGAGAACTAGTAGATAAAGAAATATTTTATAGGGTAGGAGTGTAGGGAAGTTATAGATTGTGAATGATAGTTCTAAATTGATGAGAATGTATATAGATTACTAAGCTATCCTTAATAATATTTTATTCTATAGATACTATGACAGTAACAAACAAACAAACAATCGCTCAAGATATTCTGACGGTTATTGTCTTGATATGACTTGATCTGGTCAGCAAATATCTTTTTTTCAATCAAAGGATATGAGCAGATACTTTTTTTTTAGAACCAGCTATGAATAGAGGAATTTCTTTTTCTATGGATATGTCATTATCATTGGTCATTATGATGACGGTAATTGCTTTAGGTCTTTTTAGTTTTATGTATATCAAAAAAATTTTTCCAAATATTATTTTGATTTTACTGATAGCTGGTACAATGGGTAATCTCTATGATAGAATAGTATATGATGGAGTGAGAGATTTTTTTGTTATACCTCATTGGTTTATCTGTAATGGTGCTGATATCTTCTTGTTTTTTGGTATGATTTGGGCTTGTGTCTACCTTCTTGTAATAGATAAGAACAAAAAGAGTTATTAGATGTTAGCTATTGTATTGTTGGATTACGGATTGCGAATAGTAGGCGTCATCTTGACGAAGAAATAATCTCCTGTCATACGTTCAGATTTAACTATGCATTACTATTGATTGACTATAGAGATTTTTCCTCGTACCTATCAAAAAAACTAGCAATCTGACTGCTAGTCTTTTTTTTGAATTTGAAAGAGGGAAATATTACTTGTTGTTGACCGCATTGTATCGAAGAGATGCTAATGCTCCACCACCAAAACAACCGATGATATATACCCAGATTGATGCAATAGATGATCCTCCTTGGATAGCATCAAAAAGTTGTGGTCCAAATGCTACAGCAGGATTGAATGCTCCTCCAGAAATCCCTCATACAGCAAATGCTCCTACCATAACAGTAAATCAAATAGCTAATCCATAATAAGAATTTCCTTCAGTTGTTTTTGTTGCTGCAACATTTAGTACTACATAGACGAGAGCAAAAGTGAAAATAATTTCTGCCAAGATAGCGATTCGAGAGGTAGCAGTAGGCTCTATAACTAATGATTGTCCTACGAGAAGATAGCTTATCCAAGAAGCTAAGAATGCTCCTATAAGTTGCGCTAGGATATATCCTCCTGCTTTATTCCAACTGATTTTATCAGAAAGGGCAAGTCATACTGTTACTGCTGGATTGTAATGTGCGCCAGAGATGTGACCACCTGCATAGACCATAACCATAAGAATAGCTCAGATCGCTAATGGTGCAAATTCACTAGCTTGAGCAACCACAAGTCAAATAACCAATACGAGAAAAAATGTTCATAATGCTTCGGTAACATAATTTTTCATGATGTCTTGCAAAAAGAGATAAAAACCACTATTCTGACTAAGGTATAAAAGTTTGATATAGTATTGCAAGGGGAAGTTAGTTATTAGGAGATTGTTGGATTACGAATTACGAATATCAAGTGTCATCCTGCTTTAACGCGAGGAACGAGTGGACGAAGGAAGCCCTCTACGGGGATAAAGATCCAGTTAATAAATAATTTTCTGTTCTTGATTATGGATTCTTCATCCTCGTATCTTGTCTTCAGAATGACAAATCTTTCGTTATATCTTTATATATTATAAATGTTTATGTGAATAATTAGAGAACAATTCCCAATTTTCCAAAATAATCCTGATCTAGTCTATCTAGATAATGCTTCTACGACCCAAAAGCCTCAGCTTGTGATCGATACGATGAATAACTATATCACTCATGATTATGCAAATATCCATAGAGGACAATATAGATTAGCAGAGCAGTCGGAACTATCTTATATGCAAAGTAAAAAATCTGTCGCTGATTTGATATCAGTTGATTTTCGTGAGATAATATATACATATAATGCTACTCATGCATCCAATATTTTGGCACAATCTTTGGTATATTCTTATGGATTGAAACAGTGAGATGTAGTGCTTATTGGTATGCGAGATCATCATGCAACGATAGTTCCTTGGCAATTATTGAGTAAACAATTTGGATTTGAAATACAATTTATTGCCCTTGATAAGGAAACTGGAGAGATTGATTGGAATGCTTTGGAATCACAACTTTATGATAATAATATTAGAGTAGTTATCTGTAGTCAGATCTCGAATGTTACATGAAAAATTTATGATATAAAAAAAATACATGATTGTCTGTCAGATAATATCTTTTTTGCGGTGGACGGATCACAGGCAGTACCACACTTTGAGGTAAAAGTATCAGAATTGTGATGTGATGCATATTTTTTTACTGGACACAAAATGATGGGACCTACGGGTATTGGTATCTTATGGATAGAGAAAAATCAATCAAGAAATCTTAACACAATTCAGTGATGATGAGGTATCATAGAAGATGTGACGACGACATGATGTACCCTCATTCGTACAGCAGATAAGTTTGAGCCAGGAACTCCGAATTTAATAGGAGCTATAGGATTATGAGCTGCTTGTGAGTTCTATAAACAATACAATATATATGATAATATAGAAAAAAATCATATCATGATCAACGCTATTTACAAAAAGCTTTTAGACCATATTTGATATGATAAAGTAGTGTGATGATGGAATGATGATGGTATTGGTATTCTCTCTCTGAATCTTCCGAATTATCACGAGATAGGTGAAAAATTGGGTGAACAAAATATCTGTGTAAGGGTATGATGACATTGTGCTCATATTTTGTTATCTCATTTTGGGATAGATCATGGAGTAGTGAGAATATCTCCTTTTGCCTATACGACTGAAGAGGATATGCAGAAGATGGCTGAGGAAGTTATAAGGTTTGTAAAGTTATAAAGTTTGTAGGGTTGCTGAAATGTTAATTATTTTTTTCTTTGTGAATGTAGTATTTCCTTTGCTGCTTTATATCATGAAGTGATAGCACCATTCATAAATCATTGATACCATAAAGATGTATGTTCTCAACAAAATGAGATATTTCCTTCTCTTTTTTGTAGTATTTTAATTCATTGTACGAATGTTCATGGATAAAATACTGCATATGCTCCATGAATATCCTGATCTTCTCCCCAGTGATATCTATAAAATTTACTATCACAGTGATCTATGATTCATAATGATTGTTCAACTTCTTTTTTGATTTCTTTATCCTGTAGTGATGATAATATCATAGCTCTTTCTCATGTAGTATATACTCATACTAATTGTTTTCAGTGATTTTGTTGATTATATTGTCCATATCAAGCATCATATATTGTATGAAGTAGCCCATTATTACATATTCATTTTCATTGTATCATACTTCATTTGTTGAAAATTGATCACCATTTCATGATGTTTCCATTGCTAATACTATGAATGTAATTTTGTTTTTTTAATGATAAGAGATTGTTTCGGTTAATGAGACTCATTGCTTTTGTAGGAAGAGATGAAATTATATATTTTGATTTGTATATATGTCATATATTTGTACACATAGAGTATGTTTTGTTCTTTTGAGATATATTTAGAACTTTAGTATTTTTCATTATTGTGATATTTCTTTCTTTTAATAATCTATAGAGAGCTTGGATAAGTGATTCATTGCCTCCCTGTATTTTGAAATCCATACCATCAGTTTCTTCTCACTGTAGTGTGTCGATAATGAATTTACTTGCTGATACTGTCTTCATATTTGATCCATATTCATTACTATTGAGTATATCTTCTATATTCAAATCATTTTGATTGTTCTTAAAAATATGTAAAAATAAATCTTCAATTGATCGATGATCATAGTCAAGTATCTTTTTATCCTTAAAAGATGTAAACTGCTGTAAGAAATCTTGCAAAGCCGATTGATTGTATTTTGATATTGATCTTGTTGAATATTTGTGTCTATGATCATTTACTTGTATAGCAAAGTTTTGATCGTGTTTTATAAGTTCTAGTCAGAATCTTTTACATAATTTGAGCAATGCTTTATGGTTTTTGCCGATCCATTCAGCTCAAATTTCTGCAAATAATTCGTTCCCCATATCTTGAGAATGTACTCTTCCTCATATTCTGTCTTTAGCTTCTATGATACATAAGGATAGATTGGGCTTTCTATCAGATAAGTATAAAGCGGAACTCAATCCTGCAAGTCCTCATCATAATATAATAATATCAAATGATGCTCATTTCATAATTAGTTGTAAAAATATAATAAAAAAATAATCTGTTTTTCTAATTTTACAAAAATCGGAGATTTTCTCTTGAGAAAATCTCCGATTTCATATCTATATATTATTTTCTTTGAAGAGTAGTTATTTCTCCTTGAAATTTGAAACTAAAATCAGTATAAATAATCTTGAGTTTTGTGTGCTCTTGTAGTTTAATGGATAGAACGACCCTCTCCTAAGGGGTAAGTACAGGTTCGATTCCTGTCAGGGGTAAATTCCTGACAACAATTATAACTTGTTTAGGAATCACAATCTCAAAATTCTCTACTACTATAGACAAGGTTTTATTGCTTTGTGTATCTTCCGTATTCGTACGTGATGAGTGGTATACTGCCTTGATATTTGTCAGGGATATTTTATTTTTATATGTATTATTTGTATGGCTGAAGAAAAGAAAACTACAAAAAAACCAGTAGCTAAAAAAGCAACTGCTAAAAAAGAAACTGGTGATCAAGCAGTTTGGTATCAAAGACATGAATTGGATACAGGATCTCCTGAATATCAAATCAATCTTATGACTACTAAAATTACTGATCTTCAAGAACACTTAAAAGCTAATCACAAAGATTTCGATGCAAAAAGATCTCTTCTAAGATTAGTTGCTAAAAGAAGAACGTTCTTGAGATATCTGAAAGATAATAGTCTAGAGACGTATCTTACTGTTTCTAAAAAGACAGGACTGAAAGTGTAGTCTCTATATAAATAACTTTCATATCTTTAGGTAAATGTGCTTAAACTATGAAAATTCTTATTTTATTCTTTAATTATTTTATTATTTAATGGCTAAAAAGACTGAAGACCAATTGTTACAGAATATTCCTGTACTCAAAGAAGGTCAAAAGCTACAAGGAGTTGTAGTTAAGAGAATTGAAACTGGTGTATTGGTAGATTGTGCTGATGGTGCGATTACTGCAATTATCCTTCAAAAAGAAATGAGAGATCTTCTGAGAGGAGGTGTTGATCTTTCTGTAGGAGCTAAAGTAGAAGCTGAACTTATCAATCCTACTATCAGACATAAGGAAGGATACTATATCATCTCTGTAACGAAACTTCTCCAAATCGATGTATGGAAAAATATCCTTTCTAAAATCGAAACAAACGAAATCTTTACAGTTGTTCCAACAGAAGCAAATCTTGGAGGACTTCTCGTGGATATGCACGGTATCAAAGGATTTATCCCACTTTCTCAACTTGCACCAATTCATTACCCTAGAGTGGAAGACGGTGATCAAGAACAAATCTTTGATAAACTTCTCGAACTTATTGGTAAAGAGTTTAGTGTAAGAGCTATCTCAGTAGATGAAGAAGAGAAGAGAGTTATCCTTTCTGAAAGAGAAGCATTGAAAGAAGAAACAGAGAAAATTCTGGAAGAAATTGAAGTTGGAAAATCATATGATGGAATTGTGAGTGGTGTTTCAAGTTATGGATTATTCGTGACTCTCGGAGGATCTGTGGAAGGACTTGTCCATATCTCAGAACTTACCTTTGGACACGTGGCTCACATCAGCAAACTTGCGAAGATTGGTGATCCATTTGAAGTGAAAGTGATCGGACTTGAAAACGGAAAAATCTCACTGTCGAGAAAACAACTCAAAGGAGATCCATGGGAATACATTCCAAAGAACTTCAAGATTGGAGACATTATCGAAGGAGAAATCGTGAGATTCGTTCCTTATGGAGTATTTATGAGAATCTATGATGATATCAATGGACTTATCCACTTGAGTGAACTGTCAAAGAAAAGCCAAGTGAAGATCGGACAGATGGTACAAGCTAAACTTATCCTTTTGGACCCTAGAGCAAGAAAAATTGGACTTAGTATGAAAGCTCTTGAAACTCCAGCTGAAGGAGAAGAAAAGAAAGCAGAATAATAATTCATTGTTCTCTATACATAATCCTTATGACAGATATGTTGTAGGGATTTTTATAACAATATTTTTCTATATAATGTAAAGCGAAAGTGATGATGTGAAGATAAATTACTATAAAATGGCTTGAAATCAAAAAAAAAAAAAGTTATAATTTTCGTGGATATAATTTTATATTTTTGGTAATGATAAAAAAGTTATTATTTTGACTCATAATAAGTGTAGTGATACTATTTTTTTGATTGTTACAGATATCCTCAGTATATGCAGCAGCTTCAGATATAGTCCTGACTGCAGAGATTACATCTGCAAATCAAACAGTACAAATAAACAAATATTTTTCTAATGCACATACCGTTAATTGGGGAGATGGTAGTTCACAAAACCTCACAGCTAATACCATTCATACCTATACAGGAGTAGGTACTTATATGATTACTCTTACGATGACAAGTGGGACGAGATGGACATTTATGAGTACTACTGACCCATTGATTCCAAAATCATGAACAACAGCGAATAATGTCTATATCAGTGTCATGCCATCACTATCTGGATATTTTGGTACATCAGCAACAAATGCATGAAATTACTTCTTTAGATATTTCAACTATAATTGAGCATTAACAAGTTTACCAGAATGAAGTTTTGACACAAGCAATATTACTATAGCATGAGATTATTTTTTCAGTTATTTCAATAATAATTGAGCACTTACAAGTTTACCAGAATGAAGTTTTGACACAAGCAATATCACTACAGTAGGAATTTATTTTTTTAGAAATTTCAATAATAACTGAGCACTTACAAGTTTACCAGAATGAAGTTTTGACACAAGCAATATTACTATAG
>CAYWIJ010000016.1:0-27801 GCA_964458335.1 uncultured Candidatus Peribacteria bacterium
GCAGAACTAGCTACTATTCTTTCGAGAGTACTCTATGGTGCTACCTACAATACTGGTGGATCAGACTATTATACTCATCATGTACAAGCACTGAAAGATCACGGTATTCTTACGAATGATAATCCTGCTCTTCAAGAACTCAGATGATGGGTCATGCTTATGCTTATGAGAGCTAATACATAATACATATACCTTTCTCAAGATACTCTCTTCTCTAAGAGAGTTTTTATAGAGTAATAAAAAAGGAGAGACATAATCATCTCTCTTCAATAAGTGAAAACCAATCTTTAAGAACTTCTTAGAAATAATCAGCCACTGCTACGCGAGTCTCTGTCACGCATTCTGTGCACTGTGCAATCATCGCCTCGATATCTTCTCTCTGTTTTGGTCAGGTAGAAGAAATTTTTTCTTCTCCATTGACGAAGACTTTGATATGTGGTACTCCATAGACCTCATATTTGTCAAAGATAGCCTCATGTTCATCAGCATCAAGTTTAATAAACTTGACATTGTGCTTATCGGCAAGTTCCTTGACAACTGGATACATCGCCTGACACGGTACACATCGAGTAGCCATAAAATCTACTACTACAATATGTGATTTGATTTCTTTGTTGAGATCTTCTACTGTCATAACCATGGAGAGATAAGAGAATAAAGTCATTGAAATAATATTGTGATGATATTGATACAGAATGAAATGAGGATATCACTACTGGATACTTCCTTCGTCAGGACGACAATTTACTTTATAAACCTGATAACATTCTAACCTTATAAACCAAAACTACGCTTCACATCCTACACAATTTACTTTTTTTCTTTTAGCAACTTGTGCGGCATTAAATGAGTGTTGATAATAGAGTGCTTTTATATTTTGTTTCCAAGCATAGAGATGAAGTTGATTGATTTCTTTTGCTGGCATCGTACCAGGCACTAATATATTCAGAGATTGTCCTTGATCAATATATGTCTGTCTATCTCAAGCTTGATCAATGATCTTATGCTGATCAATTTCACCAAACGTTTTGAAGACTTGCTTGATATCATCTGGTAAATTCTCAAGATGTTGTACTGATCCATCAGCTTGTTTGATCAGTTCCCAAGTTTCTGAAGTATTGAATCCTAATTTTTCAAGTTCTCTTTCTAGATATGGATTTTTGAAGGTATGTTTTGCTTTGGCGGTATCTTTGATGAAGAAATTTGACCAATAAGGTTCAATAGATTGTGATACTTGCCCAATAATAAAGGCTGATGATGTCGTTGGTGCAACTGCCATGAGTGTTGTATTTCTTCTACCCGTACCTTTTGTCATTTCTGCTTCACCGAATTTCTGTGCAAGATCTTGCGATGCTGTTATTGCTCTTTCTCTGATAGTTTTGAATATTTCTTTGTTAACTTCTCTTGCTTGGTCTGATTCGTAGGCGATCATATTGTCTTGTAAATATGAATGTCGTCCAAGTACTCCCAATCCTACTGCTCTATGTCTCTTGGCAAATCTCAATGGTCTCGACATAAACAATTTTTTCAAAGGATCAGTTTCTGACTCAAGTTTTTGTATGAAATCTTCAATGACGGTATCTAAGAAGTAGGTCATCGTCTCGATTGCATCTGTTTGTTTGATGGCTTCCCAATGAAGTACATTGATCGAAGACAGACAACAAACAAACGATTCGTCCGCATTGTCAGGAAGAGCAATTTCAGAACACATATTGGAGTGAGTGATGACATGATCTTTATAACATTCTGGTTTATTATTATTTACCGTATCTTTAAAGAAAATATAGGGATATCCAACTTCTGATCTCGATTTGAGTAATTCAGCCCAAATTTCTCTCTTTTCAGCATCTCCATCAACCATACTTTGCATCCATTCATCACCTACACAGACTCCGTGAGTAAGTTTTTGGATAGGATGACCCTCTGTTCCAATCTTGAGAAATTCTTTTATATCTCCATGTTCAATATCCAAATAGGGAGAAAGATGACCTCTTCTACTACTTCCTTGACTGACCACATCTGTGATTTTATCAAATAACTCCATAAAGTGAACCGCACCAGAACTCTGTCAGTTATTCTTTATTTCAGAACCTCTTGGTCTTAATGCACCAAAATATGCTGATGTTCCACCTCCATATTTACTCATCATTCCCACTTCTGCTTGCGTAAAGAGAATTGATGCCATATCATCTTCGATATACGAACCAAAACATGAGATAGGAAGACCTCTATCAAGTCCATAATTTGTCCAAACAGGTGTAGAAAATGAATAATATCCACGAGACATATAGTCCTCAAATTTATCGGCAAATCCTGGCATTCCTAAAATGCTTTCTGCATGTTCTGCAATCTGTCTAATTCTCTGTTCAGCTGTTTGTCCTTTCACAAGATATCCTTTATCAAGAAATGCTCTTGAAACATCATTTAACCAGTAGTATTTTTCCATATTAAAACAAATCATCAGAACTAAAACTTTTACTTCTCTTGGTATAATTCGTTGATCTCTTATTGAAGAAATCTGTATGTTTACTTACTAAGATTTCATCTTCAAACCAATGGGTACTCACAAGAAGAGCTTCTTGTACTGGAAATATATAATCAATCCCTACAGCAGCTAAGCCCTTATTCATCCTAAAGGCAATATAATTCTTTACAATATCTTTGTGTATATACTCAACATCTCCTTCGCTAAATATCCAATCTAGTATTTGCCATTCATTTTCGAGCGCTTGTGCACACAACTCAATAATCTCTTGTTCATCTTGTGGAGTAATCAAATCTGGATACTCTTCTCTCAGAATATTGATGACTGCTGCTCAGAAATTTGCATGCAAATCTTCTTCTTTGGTTGATGCTTCGATACCGTTCGACATTCCTTTCATATATCCTTTGAATTTATTATACGACATAGCGATATAAAATTGTGAGAAGAGCGACACATTTTCAGTAAACAGAGAGAAGAAAATCAGTGATTTTACAAATTCTTTCTGAGATTCTCCTTTTTTCGCCATCGCTTTATCTATCGTTGAAATACGTTGTTGAATAGCAGGTACGTCGAGAAGTTTGACAAATTCTTCCTGTAATCCCAACAATTCCAAGACATGGGAATATAATTCTTCATGTCTGGTTTCTGATTCTCCAAATACCATTCCTACTGTTGCAATTTCAGGTTTGGGAAGTGATTTATAAAGATCGCCCCAAAATGATTTAACTGACACCTCTACATGAGCAATTGCCAACATTGTTTTACGAAAGATAGATCTTTCTGACTCAGACATAGTAGTATAGTCTTGGATATCGCCAGTATAATTATATTCCGTATGGATCCAATACGCATGTCTCATAGCATTAGCATAATCTAACAAGTCTGGATATTCATAGGGTCTGATATTCACTCTTTTTTCAAACAACATGTCTCAATAAGGATAAGGGCAAATAAAACAAGGTATTCTATTTTTTTGTACTAAGAATAAGTAGTGACTTTTCCCTATATACTATATATAGTAGGAAGAAGACAACGTATCATACCATATAACTTTTTATGAACACTGATGGTAATACGATAATTTATCTTAAAAACAAGCGGATAATACTTCAAAAAAACATTAATAAAATCTCAGATTATACCTTGCTTTTTACTTTCTTTCATCACTATTTTCTTATAAATTATACTCTATTTATAGCTAACTTTTCGTTATCACAATTTATTATCATAGAACTCTTGATATCAAGTAGAGTTTTATAAAATTTATTTCTATAATTCTTCTCTTGTTTTCTCTTTTTATATTAGTAAGAGACGCTCAAATATCAATATATTGTATCATAAAGAATATTACTACTACTATATATAGACATTAGACACGCTATATGCGTAGATATTTTTTATATCTATCACACTACTAAAAAAGCATAAGTTTTAGAAATTTTCTATGCAAGAGTCTACCAATTTACTAACTCACCAACGTACCAACACACCAATTCGCTAATTTTCCTTGCAATTTTCAAAAAAATCCTTACTATAGCACCTACAAATAACAAGTGCTACTTTATACAATAAGCACTTTATAAACTTTATAACATTATAACCTAGATTCATGGATTTTGATCCTTCAAAAGATTATTATAAAGCACTAGGACTTGATAAAAATGCTAGTGCTGATGAGATAAAAAAAGCATTTCGTAAACTTGCTATGCAACATCACCCTGACAAGAAAGGTGGAGATAAAGCCAAATTTCAAGAAATCAATGAAGCCTACGGAGTAATCGGAGATGATAAGAAAAAAACTCAATATGATAGCTATAGAGCATGAGGTGGAAATATGTGAGGATTTGGAGGCTTCCCATGAGGAGGAGGATTTGGAGGTTTTAGTAATGGAGGTTTCGAAGTAGATCTTGGAGATGTCATGGACCAATTTTTTGGAGGTGGACGTAGTCGTCAAACTTCCTGACCAAGACCAGGTGAAGACATTCAAGTAAAGCTGGATATCAGTTTTGAAGAATCGTACAATGGAACAAGTAAAATTATCGAATACTCTCGTAAAAAGAAAGTAGAATGAACGAAAGAAGAAGAATGTGGTACTTGTAAAGGTCGTGGACGTGTAACACAACAGTCACAGACTATCTTTGGAGTCATGCAGACCCAGAATGTCTGTCCTACTTGTCAATGAACAGGAAAAATCTATACCAAAGATGGTAAGACAATTTCAGGTGGCTTGGAAGTAGTGAAAGAAGAGATTGAGGTAAATATTCCAGAAGGCATTAAAGACAACGTCTACATCAGACATACTGGAAAAGGTGATGATGGTGTTGCAGGTGGACATGCTGGGGATCTCTATGTACAAATTATGGTTAAACCAAGCAGAATCTATTCTCGTAAAGAAAACGATCTGTATCTCAACACTGAGGTCAGTATATTTGATTTAGTGTTAGGAAAAGAAATTACTATCCCTCACCCAACAGGAGATAAAACGATTAAAATACCTAAAGGAACACAGATTTCTGACAAAATCAAGATAAGCAAGCTTGGTTTCACGAACAAGTGAGTATTTTCGAGTCACGGAGACCTCTATGTCATACCAAAGCTCCATATACCGAAAAAACTCTCAAAACAGGAAGAACAGCTACGGTCAGAACTGGCGAAACTCACGAAATAAAAAGATATAACCTCTCAACTATTTGGGAGATTTTTTATAAAAGAAAATAACACTCATCAACTTGTTTGAACAACAGAATTAACATACAACGACAATCCAAATATAAATCAATGTCAATAATAAATCATTTTCTCTCAAAAAGAAAAACTCACCGAAGTGAGTTCATAACTACTAAGCATCATATTGAGCCATTAATGTTTCTGTCTGGATTTTGTCCATAAGTTGTTGGATAACACCTACGATAATAATAATTCCAGATCCAGTCACAATCACAGGAAGAGCTCCTACTTGTGTAGAGAAATCTTGAATCAGTGGAATATAATGTAACAAATACGTAAAGATACCAATAAATGCTAATCACGCTCCTCACCATACACTCAGATGATTAAGAGTTCTTTTGATATATTCAGCTGTTTCATTCCCTGGTCTAATACCAGGTATAAACCCTCCTCTTTGCTGGATGTTATCTGCCATTTTATCAGGATTAAACGTAATCAATGAATAGAAATACGTAAAGACCACAATAAGTAAGAAGTAGAAAATCAATACTGGAATAGCTGGTTTCTCAACATAGATATTGAAATTCATTTCAATCCAATTTGCCCAATATTTCATGGTATCAGATGGATATCCTAGACTGGTAGCAAACTGAGAGATAATATAAGGAAACGATACAAATGCCATAGAGAAGATAATTGGTACCATTCCTACAGGGTTCAATGGAATAGGCAATTTAGAAGTTTCTTGTATTTTACCTTGTCTTGCATAGATCACTGGGATCTGCTGATAAGACTTCAAAATAAAGATAGAAGCTACTGTCAAAAGTCCAACAGTCAAGAGCACATAGATCAACATAGACCAAAATGCAGAAGTACTAGTCAATGAAGTAAAGGTCGAAAAGAGATGAGTTACCATACCTGAGACAATACTTGCAAAGATAATCAATGATGTACCGTTGGTTAATCCTTTCTCAGTAATCCAATCAGCAAGGAATAAAACGATCATAGCACCTACTGACATCGTAAATGCTGCAAAGAGTACTATAGTCCATGACCCTGTATCAATCACTCCTCCCATAAGAGAGTTAATGAAAAATACCATACCAATAGATTGTATAAATGCAAAGGGGAATGTCATATACCTCATATATCTTTGAAGTTGTTGTTGCCCTTGTTCACCAAGCTCTTGTAACTCTTCAAAATGTGGAATCACTACAGTAAGTAATTGTATGACAATAGATGCATTAATAAATGGGCCAAGTCCTACCGCTAAAATAGAGAATGATTGTAAAGATCATCCGAAAAGCATAAGAAAGTTAGCTAATCCAGATGTTGCCATATTAGTCTGAGCCATAAGCATATCAATATGTACAAACGGCACAGGAATCACAACTAATAATCTGTAGACAGCTAATCCAACAAGTGTCAGGATAAATTTTTTTCTTAGAATTGGATTCGTGAAGAGCGCTTTCACTGCATTTACGATTTTATTCCACATAATCTATCAAATATAGTACAGATAAAAGAAAATCACACAGAGTATATCGTTTACTTTATCTATTGCAAACGAAATTGTTCTGTGTGATCATAATAATTGAATTATATTGTTTCAACGACAGCTATCTCTGTTTACTTATTATGCAACAGAACCACCAACTTTTTCGATAAGTGATTTAGCCCCTTGAGATACAGCAAGTCCTTCGAATGAAAGAGATTTTGTTAATTCACCAGTCCCAAGTACTTTGAATGAAGTACCAATCTTACCATATCCAAGAGTATAAAGAACTTCTGGCGTAAGGACATCATTTGCTTTGATACGATCATCAGCATTAAGTATACCTACATTGATAGGAGAGACATGATTCACAAGTTTAAAATATCTCTTAAACCCTCTTGCTTTAGGAAGTCTCATATGAAGAGGTGTCTGTCCTCCTTCAAATCATGGTTTTTGAGAGAAACCTGTCCTTGCTTTTTGTCATTTCAATCCTCTTGTAGAGTAATTTCCACGACCAGATCCATTACCTCTACCAATTTGGATAGATTTTCTTTTGTGTCCTTCTGGTCTTTTGAGTTGATTCAACATGATATAATATCAAGAAAAATTAAATTATTACATAATAAGAAGCAAAAAAGAATTATTCTACTGACTCAGATGGAGTTTCAGCTTGTACTTCTTCTTTTTTCGCTACTGGTTCTTTTTTTGGAATAGCTATTCTTGTTGGTCTTTTAGCGCCATCTTTTCTTGGTCCTTTAGATCTTCTATCATCTTTTTTATCTTCTATTTTTTCCTTCACTACTGCCTTTACTTCCTGGATATTATCAATATTTACCTTAAAGGTAGTAATTGCATTAATAGTAGCAATTGCATTATTAAGTGGATTATTTGAACCAATAATTTTTGACAAGATATTTGAATATCCAGAAAGTTCCAATACAGTTCTCACTGAAGATCATGCTTTCAATCCAGTACCTGCTCCAGCTGGACGAAGAGTCACATAACAAGCCTTATATTTATTAGTAACCATATATGGCACAGATCCAGTCTTAGTAATAGACACATTATGTACGTTCTTGTAAGCATCATGAGTAGCTTTTGCAACCGCAATAGAAACATCATTTCCTTTTCCTACTCCAAGTCCAATATGTCCAGATCTATCTCCTACAAGTACAATTGCTCTGAATCTCATTCTTCTTCCACCAGTAGTTACTTTAGTAACTTTTCTGACTTCTAAGAGAGCTTCTTCAAATCATTGCAATTTTTCTTTCATAATATTGATAATATACAATAATAAAGGGTATAAGAAATTATAAATTATAAATTATGAATGATAAATTATTCACAACTACTATCTATAACTCTTCAATTATTTTATCACTCTTAACTCTACACTAAATAGTAAGTCCTCCTTCTCTCATACCTTCACAAAGAGCTTTAACCCTTCCATGGTAAAGGAAGCCATTTCTATCAAATACACAAGATGAGATTTTTTTATCAAGAGCAACTTTAGCTAAAGCTTGACCAACTTGAGTAGCTTTCTCAGTTTTTGTACCTGAAGTTATTTTAAGATCAGTTGCTGCCACTACAATATTTCCTTTAAGATCAATAATTTGAGCACCAATATGCTTAAGAGATCTTGTTACTACACATCTAAATTCAGGAAGTTGTGCTTTAATAGTAGCATTTGTTTTTCTTTTTCTTCTAAGATAGGATACTGTAGTTTTATTTGTTCTCATATGAATAATTCAGTGAATAAGTAAAGAATTTTATAATACACTATAATATGTATTATTTCTTTGCAGCTTTACCAGCTTTTAGTTTAACCACTTCTCCAAGAAATCTAATTCCTTTTCCTTTATATGGTTCTGGTTTCTTCAAGCCTCTAATTTTTGAAGCTGTTTGTCCAATCAATTGTTTATCATGACTCGTAAGAGTAATCAATGAATTACCTTTAGGATCTTTATCAATTTTTACTTCAATACCTTTAGGAATATCAAATTTTACTGGATGTGAGAATCCTAATTTGAAATTAATAGCTGTACCAGCAAGAGTAGCATCAAATCCAACTCCAATTACTTGAAGTGTTTTTGAATATCCTTCAGAAACTCCTTGTACCATATTAGCTACTAATGCTCTCATTGTTCCCCAATATTTCCAAAGTTCAACATCATCACAAGTCAGGATAACAGTATTTTCTTCAATCTTAGCAACGATACCTGGATATATAGCTTGTGTAAGAGTTCCTTTAGGTCCTTTAATTTCCACTATATCATTTGTAATCGTAGCTGTTATTCCAGCAGGTAAGATAATAGGATTTTTTCATACTTTAGACATAGATATGTTGCATCACATAAATTAAAATGCTTATATTACTTACTACATAAGAATTAGTAAATTTCAGCGATAAGTTCTCCTCCAACTTTTAGTTTTCTTGCTACATGAGTAGGCATAAGTCCTTTACTTGTAGAAATAATACCAATACCTCTTCCTCCAGCTACTGGCCTCAAATCTTTATAAGATACATACCATCTTCTAGAAGGTTTTGAGAACAAGCGAACTACAGGAATATCTTGCACTGGATTTATTACTTCATGAAGGAATATCTTAAGAAATTTCTTATTACCATCTTCTACAACAGTATACTCCCTTACAAATTTATATTTTTTGAGAAGATCTACAATAGATTCCAAGAATTTTGAATGAACTACATCGTCTACAATTGTCTTTCTTGACATATATGCGTTCTTAATTCTTATTAATAGATCTTGCGTAGGTGCAACAACACTCATAATAATTAAATAATAATAACTAAAGAAATGAACAGAATATTCATTTATCTTACCAACTTGCTTTTTTAATTCACATAATCAATCCCATTCTTGCATTTTTTCTAAAACATACTCTACAGATCCCAAAATCTCTCATATACGCAGCATCTCTTCCACAAAGACGACATCTGTTATACATTTTAGTAAGATGTTTTGGTTTTTTACCTTCTCCAGCTTTATACGCTAGAAAACGATCCATAAGTCTTTTCTGTTTAACTTTTAATGATGTTTTTGCCATAATTTATGGTATAATTTAGTAAAAGAGGAAATTATGATTGAAATACGAATCCATATTCTTCCAATAATGCTTTTGTATCATTTTTATTTCTAGAACTAGTAGCAATAGTAACTTGTAACCCAGTAGGTAAAGTAATATGATCTGGATGAAGTTCAGGAAAGATTTCATAAGTTTTTAATCCAAGAGAATAATTCCCATGATGATCAAATGATTTATTTGAAAGTCCGACAAAGTCTCTCACTCTTGGCAATACAATACTCATTAACTTAAATAAGAAATAATGAGCTTTCTTTCCTCTCAAAGTAACCGTCATCATAGATGGCATACCTTCTCTTAATTTGAAATTAGAGACATTCTTCTTAGAAAGAACCATAGTAGGTTTTTGTCCAGCAATAGCTGTAAGATTCTGCTCAAATTCAGAGAAATCCTTTACACCTTTTCTGGTATGTAATGATCCTACTCCAATAGAAAGGATAACTTTATCTATCTTAGGAATCTGGTGAATATTCTTAATAGTAAGTTTTTTCATTAACTTAGTATGTAAGTCTTTTTTAAATTCAGGATATTGCATTATTGTGCAAAAGTAAAATAAATATCAATATAGACCAAGAAAGCATTATTTTTTAAGAATATGTCCAGTTTTAACAACTTGTCTCTTCTTACGACCATCCTTATCTTCCACAATCCTAATTTTTGAAGCAACTTTCTTGTCTGTATCATAATACATAACATTAGAAACATGTATTGGAAGCGTTTTTTCAATATATCCTTGACCTTTTTTTGCTCTCTTTACAACATTAACTCCTTGTACAACTACAGCATCATCAAGCATTTTCTCAATTACACCAATTGATTTTTTATGCTTTCCTGATATCACTTGTACCGTATCTCATTTTTTAATTTTTCTCATCTAATTACATTAATTATAAGGATAAATTATTATAGAGTAATCATACTACACTAGAGTACTTCTTCTGCAAGATTTGTGACACTCTTATAATGTTCTCTGAGCTCTTTTGGTAGCGGTCCAGATATTCTCTTTCCTTTTGGTTTCATTTCTCCTTTATTATCAACATCAAGAATAATAACTGCATTATCACCAAATCTAATATAAGTACCATCAGGGCGTCTAATTTCTTTTCTTGTTCTTACCACAAGAGCTTTACATACTTGTCCAGGTTTTACAGATGCTGATGGAGATGCTTTTTGGATAGCAACATTTACAATATCGCCAATTGACACCTGTTTTTCCATAGTGCCAAGCATACCAATAACTTTTGCCAATGTTGCACCCGTATTATCAGTAACAACAACTAATGATTCTCTTTGTAACATCCTAATGATAAGTAATAGAGTTTAAAATAACACAATTATGATACTTTTTCAACAAACGCCCATCTCTTTGTTTTACTAAGAGGTCTTGATTGTTGTATTTTTACTTGGTCTCCTACAACACAATCTTGAGTTGCTGAATCGATATGAGCATAACACTTTTTGTACTGTGTATATCTCTTTTTATAAATAGGGTGCATCTTCACGACAGGAATAGATACAACAATAGTATCTTGCATACCAGTACTCAAGACTTTTCCTACCAATTCTTTAATTTGTTTATTTCACAGAACTGCCATATGTCGTTGCTATTTTATGAGATAAAATGGTATTGATTCTAGCAATATTTTTTCTAGCTAATCTAATATCTGAGTTCTTTTTAAGAGCTCCTGTAAGATTTTTCATCTTCAGTTCAAAGAGTTCTTTTTTGAGTTCATTTCTCTTTTGAACCAAATCCTTTACAGAGAAAGAGGATAGATCCTTAAGATATGTTTTACGAGACATAAGTACCAAATCTTTAGAGTTTAAAATAGTTGTAATTATCTAATTTCTCCTTTTGCAATAACTGTTGTTTTCACACCAATTTTTTTTGCCGCAGAGGAAAGTGCTAATTTAGCTGTTGCTTCATCAAGTCCAGTAACTTCAAACATTACTCTTCCTTTCTTTACTCTTGCTACAAACTTCTCAACATCTCCCTTTCCTTTACCCATAGGCATCTCAAGACCTTTTTTCGTCATAGGAACATCTGGGAAGATTCTGATCCAAAGTTTTCCTACCTTTCTTGTATATCTTACGATCACTTTACGAGCAGCTTCGATCTGTCTATTAGTAATAAAGTCACTTTCAAGTGCTTTAAGACCATAATCTCCAAAAGAAACTTCAGCTCCTCTCGTAGAAAGTCCAGAGATATGTTTGATCATTTGTTTTCTATGTTTCCATCTTTTTGGTGTCAACAACATGATGATATAATAATTAAGATTATAAATGTATTATACTAAATACACGACAATTATGAATCGAGTTTATCTACAATCTCTTTCATAAGGGCTTGTTTAGACTTCTTAGCAAAGATTTCTCCTTTTGCAATCCATACTTTCACTCCAAGAACTCCATACTTTGTATGGGCTTGCATAGCATAATAATCAATATCAGCTCTGAGTGTTTGAAGTGGCACTCTTCCTTGATTGAACGTCTCTTTACGAGCAATATCTACACCTCCAAGTCTTCATCCTACTTTTACTTTCACTCAGACAGCACCTTTTTCCATAACTTGATTAATTACTTGTTTAGCTACTTTTCTGAAAGGCATTCTTCATTCAAGTTGAGTTGCAATATGTTCAGCCATGATTTTAGCAGACAATTCAGGCACTTTAATAGCTTTAATAGTGATTTTGAAGACTCTTCCAAATTTTTTCTCAATCTTATCCTCAAGTTCCTTAATTTTAGCACCATCTTTACCCATAATTACTCCCACTTTAGAAGCAAAAATAATAACTTCTCCTTCTTTATTAGTCTTTCTAATAACAACTCTAGAAATACCAGCTCTTGGATAAAATGCCTCAATATAATCTCTTAATTGGATATCTTCCACAAAAAAATCAGCATTTTGTCTTCTTCCCTTAGAATGTCGTTCAGAAAACCATGATTTTACTATTCCAACTCTTAGTCCAATTGGATGTGCCTTTTGTCACATAAACGATTATTTAACAGATAAAATAACTCTTACAAATGATCTATGTTTCGTATATCCATAGACTCTTGCCCTTGAAGTGAATCTCATTCTCTTAATACTAGGACCTTTTCCAACATCAATAGTTGAGACGACAGTTTGTACATCTTCACCTTCACTAACTTTTGCATTAGCATGAGCAGAAGCAATTACTTTAGATAATGTACGTCCAGCCTTTTTAGGTAGGAAATTTAATACCGTAAGAGCGTCAGATGTAGGTTTTCATCTTACCATCTTTGCTACCAACTCCATCTTAATAGGAGAAGAAATAGCATATGATAATGAAGCTTTATATTCACGCATGAATGTTCAAGAATTAATTAATAAATTTTTATAAACAAAGTAATATTCTGACTAGAATGGATGTCCTTTAAATGTTCTGGTGAACGCAAATTCTCCTAATCTATGTCCAAGCATATCTTCAGTAATATAGACAGTAACGAATTGTTTACCATTATGAACAGCAACAGTCAATCCAACCATATCAGGTAGAATATGTGTAGCTCTATCCCAAATTTTAATTACTTTCTTATCTCCAGAAGCAATCATATTTTGGATCTTTTTTAGAAGCTTTTCTTGAATATAAAATCATTTTTTCAACGATCTTGCCATAAGTACAAGGTATATATAAATTAAAGTAATAATAATTATTTGCTATTTCTTCTCTTCACAATCAATGAATTAGACCATTTCTTCTTTTCTCTTGTTTTTTTACCAGGAGCCACAACTCTTCCATTAAATGCTTTAGGATATTTCAATCCAAGAGATGTTCTTCCTTCTCAACCTCCATGTGGGTGGTCAACTGGATTCATTGATTTACCACGATTAAATGGTTTTTTACCAAGTCGTCTTTGTCTTCCTGCTTTACCAATAACAATATTTTTATGTTCTTCATTACTTACTACACCAATAGTCGCTAGACACTCTTCATGAAATTTTCTCAATTCACCAGAGGCAAGTTTCAAGAATACAATCTTTAATGCGACATCTTTACCAGCAACTGTTGCTGAAGATCCTGCAGATTTAATAAGTTTACCTTTTGTATGAGGAGTAAGTTCTACATTATGTACTGGCATTCATTCTGGAATATACTTGAGTGGTCTTCTATTTCCATAGTCAAAGTCTCCCGTTTCCTTGTCAGAATAAACAATTTTTTGCCCTACTTGGATACCTTTCCATGCCAGTGTATATCTTTTTTCTCCATCAACATAGTTCACAAGAGCAATATAAGCCGTTCTAAATGGATCATATTCTACTGTAGCCACAGTTGCAGGAATATTCAATTTATCTCTCTGAGACCAATCAACAAGCCTAAATAATTTTTTATGTCCACCTCCTCTATATCTTGAAGTATTTCTACCCTGATTATTTCTCCCTGAAGCACTTTTCACTCCTTTTGTAAGGGGTTTATAAGGTTCAGAAACCGTCAACTCTGAGAACGAATATCCCGTCATAGAACGTCTTGATGGTGTATATGGTTTGTAAGTTTTAATTGCCATGACAATACAACAACTGAGTCAATAAAATATAATCTTTCTTTATTATGCACCAAATGCGATAGCGTCACCCTTCTTAAGAGTAATGACAGCTTTTTTTAAAGGTTTTCTCACAGTTTTTCTATTCATTCTCCCTTTATGAGGAAGATTCGAAGTAGTAACTTTTAATACAGTAACACCATAGATAGAAGTAATAGCTGATTTTACATCATTTTTTGACGCTCTTGAATCTACAACAAAGTGATATGCATTTTGTAATGATGAAGCATTTATAGCTTTCTCAGAATTTACTGGATACTTAATAACATCATAGACAGCAAATTGGTTAAGCATTTTTACTGCATTATTCTTCTTTGCTCTTTTTCTTAGAATATCTTTGAATGACATGCTATACTACAAGTAATGATATATAAAATGGAGTTTATCCTTTCTTTTGGTTGTATTCTACGATTTTATCAAGAGCCTCTCCAATAAAGAGAATTTTTTTAGCCTTCAATACATCGAAAACACTTACATATGCTACATCAACAACATCAACAAATGGAAGATTTCTATATGATTTAATAGTATCAATAGAATTATAAACTAACACCAATACTGATCTTTCTAATTTAATATTTTTAAGTACAGAAAGTGCTGTTTTTGTAGAAATGATTTTCGAATCAAATGTATCCAATCCAAGAATACTAGCTTGTGATGCTTGATACGAAAGAGCTGATCTTAACGAAGCTTTTCTCATTTTCTTAGGCATACTAAGAGAGAAATTTCTATTTGATCTTGGTCCTCGAGCGACACCTCCTTTTTTTCTTAATGGAGATTTTTTATCACCTACTCTACCCGCACCATTACCTTTTTGCTTGTACAATTTCTTTCCAGACCCATTGATCTCACCTCTATTTTTAGTAGATGCAGTCACAACACGAGAATTTGCTTGTTGCATTCTTATAAATTGATACATCAGATCATTATTAATATTTTCAGCAGCAAATACAGATCCATCTAAATCAATAGTCTTTGTTTTTTCTCCTTTTTGATTGAAGATATCTATTTTAAAACTCATTATAATACACGAAAGTGAGGTAAATGATAACTACTAATTATTTATATAGTGAAAGAAATGAATTAAATGATCCTGGCAAAGAACCTTTAAGAACCATAATTTTCCTATCTTCAAATGATAATTTTTGAAGAATTGAAATATTTTTTAAGGTAATTGTTTCAGATCCCATATGTCATGCATGTGGATGTCCTTTAAATCCTCTTCTTGGTTTTCTATTACCTTTTGATCAACCTGATCTTCTAAATTTATGTCCATGTGTATGGGGCATACCAGCCATTCCATATCTCTTAATAGGTCCAGCATATCCTTTACCTTTTGAAACACCTTGTACTGCTATAGAAGATCCATCTTCAAACAATGTTTCATCAAAAACATATCACACAGGGAAAGATTCAAGTAAATCAGAAGAGATATTAAACTCTTTTTGTTTAAGATAAGTGTCGTTTTTACTCATCACACCTACTACGAGAGCTGTATATCCATCCTTCTCTTGTGTTTTATGTCTAATAACTTTTTGAGGAACAATCTCAACAATTGTTACTGCTGTAAGCTTTTCATCTACAGGAACATTTGTCATTTCCTTTTTTTTAACAATAAGTCATCACTGAACAAACATTATATACGATTACAACAAATACTAAAGAATTTTTATTACAATAACGAAATTAGTACACTTTAACATCCACTAAAACACCTACAGGTATGATAATATTCTGCATATACTCCATTGTTTTTGGACCAACTTCAGTTACATCAATCAATCTAGAATACGTAATTCTTTCAAACTGTTCTCTTGAAGATTTGTTTACAAATGAGTTTTTTTGTACTGTATACAATCTTCTCTTTTTTGGCATCGGAACAGGTCAAACAATAGTAGCACCAGACTTAGAAAGAAGCGAAACAACCTTCCCAATAGAAGCTTCTAACATTTTTACATCATAACTTCTCAATTTTATTCTTAATTTTGGAGTAGTAGATCAAGCCATAGAAACAATAACAATCATAGAATAAATGGAGCAGTACCCAGAATGAGTACCACTCACTATTTTTTAATATTTCATTTATAATCACGATAGGGAAATGAGAACAATACTATAGTACTGCTGTAATTACTCCAGCCCCTACAGTTCTACCTCCTTCACGAATAGCAAATCTCATTCCAGCCTCTAAAGCAACTGGATAGATAAGTTCTACATCAATTTTAGAGTTATCTCCAGGCATAATCATTTCTGTACCTGCTTTAAGAGAAACATTTCCAGTAACATCCGCAGTTCTAATAAAGAATTGTGGTCTATATCCTGTCATGAATGGAGTATGTCTTCCTCCTTCTTCTTTCTTCAATACATAGATCTCAGCTTCAAATTTAGCACCTGTCTTAGCAGTACCTGGTTTAGCAAGAACTTGTCCTCTCTCTACATCTTCTTTTTGGATACCTCTCAAAAGAAGTCCAACATTCATACCAGCTTCAGCTTGAGGGAACGCTTTATGGAACATTTCTACTCCAGTAACAACAGTAGTTCTAGGTTCAGCACCAAGACCAATAATTTCAACCTCATCATTTACTTTAATGATTCCAGTTTCAATTCTTCCTGTTACTACAGTACCTCTACCTTTAATAGAGAATACATCTTCAACTGGCATAAGGAAAGTCTTATCAGTTTCTCTCGCAGGAGTTGGAATAAAGCTATCAAGAGCATCAAGAAGTTCAATAATAGGTTTCGCAGCACCATCAAAATCAGATGGATTCTCAGTTGCCTTAAGAGCAGAACCTCTAATAATTGGACAGTCTTTATCAAATCCTTGAGCAGCAAGAAGATCTCTCAATTCTTCTTCTACAAGCTCGATCATATCTTGATCATCTACCATATCAACCTTATTCAAGAAGATTAACATAGAAGGAACATTTACTTGTTTAGCAAGTAGGATATGTTCTCTTGTTTGAGGCATAGGTCCATCAGTAGCAGCACATACAAGAATAGCACCATCCATTTGAGCAGCTCCAACAATCATGTTTTTAACATAATCAGCATGCCCAGGACAATCAATATGTGCGTAGTGTCTTGTAGCAGTTTCGTACTCTACGTGTCTTGCACTAATAGTAATACCTCTTGCTTTTTCCTCAGGCGCATTATCAATATCAGCATAGTTCATTTTTTTACCCATACCTCTTTCACCAGAAACCATAGTGATAGCAGCAGTAAGAGTAGTCTTACCATGATCTACGTGACCGATGGTACCAACATTTACGTGTGTTTTTTCAGACATAAGTCAAATATATAGAGAATAAAAGATAACAATATTATCAACAATTTTTACGTTCAGACACAATTGTCTGAGTTTAATTTTGGAATATCATGAGATAATTATATATGACATAATATATCCAAATCTCGGGAATGCGGGATATAATCTGGAGGAACGACAGCACTCGAATGAGTTATAGTCAAATATTCCAAATTTATATCACTTCATCACCTAATCTCGGGAATGCGGGACTCGAACTCGCGACCTCTTGGTCCCAAACCAAGCGCTCTAGCCATCTGAGCTAATTCCCGGGCTATTTTTCAATGGTAATTATTTAGAGAGCTAACCATTTGCTCTAGTCATCGCTTTGCTTCGCAAGACTACGGAGCTAATTCCCGTGGCCAACAATTTAATGGTAGGTGTAGGTGGACTCGAACCACCGACCTCGTCCTTATCAGAGACGCGCTCTAACCAACTGAGCTATACACCTATAATAAATAACAATCGACGACCTCTGTCAGACAAATCTTTTTCACTGTAACCTCTCTAATATAATTATTCCAAATAGAAAAGCAAGAGGATTTTTAGTTTTTTGCATACAAAAGTGGTGCCAGGAGGCGGAATTGAACCGCCGACACGAAGATTTTCAGTCTTCTGCTCTACCAACTGAGCTATCCTGGCATAATATTGTCGATATAAACTTACATATACTGAAATTTAGTATAGTAGTATTCATATCCCATAATCAACAACGATTTCTGACTACAGTCAAGTCCCAATATACAGAAATTAGAACCAAATTGCAAGAGAATTATCTCTCTTGAAAATCTGACTCCTTTTTCTTATACTATATACATAGGGCAGCAACCCTTTTTCTTTTATTAGCTTGCAACTAAATTTTACGATGCATCACCGTACTCATTATCATCTTATTACTTTTTACAAATTTGTAGATATTACCAATCCCTTAGCGGAAGTAAAAACACATCTGAATTTCTGTACCGATATCGGTATGAAAGGTCGTATTTATATTGGAAATGAAGGAATTAGTGCAACCGCCACTTGTAATACTGGGCAACTGACTGCCTATAAAGCATTTCTCAAGAACAATCCTTACTTCAATGATGTAGAAGAACAAATCGAGATAAAGTCTTCTTCTGTAGACCACCACATGTTTGCTAAGATGATCGTAAAATATCGTCAGGAAATTGTCGCTTTGTGAACAACAATAACACAAGAAGCTTACAAGAGATCGCTTCAAGAACTTACCGATGAAGAACTGAAAAAGGTGATTGATGAGAATAATAAGGACTGGGTCATTCTTGATATGAGAAATAGTTATGAATATAAGCTTGGGCATTTTAAGAATGCTATTCCAGCTGGGACGATCAATTTTCGTGAAGTAGAGAATCTGATGGAAGATTATAAAAATCAATTCCAAAATAAGAAAGTACTCATGTACTGTACTTGAGGTATCAGATGTGATAAGCTCTCGGTCATGCTCAAGGAAAAGGGAATTGACAATTTCTATGCACTCCAAGGATGAGTTGTACAGTATGTCAACAAACACAATGACGGAAACTGGCTTGGTAATCTCTACACATTTGATGGAGTTATTAGCAAAAAAGTAGGAGATGAAGAAACTCATACGACTATAGGAAAATGTATTTATTCTGACTTAGACACGAATAATTGTGAAAATTGTAGGTATAGTCCGTGTAATGCACGTATCCTCGCCAGGAAAAAGCAATACAAAAGACATGGTGGATTTTGTTCACAAGAGTGTTATGACAAAGCATATCAAGATGGATTCGTAAAGAATGATAGTTTTGATAATTTCAATTACAAAGCACTGCGTGGAAATGTAAAAGCAGGAGTATTAGATCAATCAGCATATATTGGTATGGTACAAAAGCACCTAGATGAGTTTGTGATAGATAGAGAATTTTCACACAAGACTAGTCAGAAAGAAGAATCTGTCGATAAAGAATATCTTGCTCAATGGTTTCAAGACAATAAGTGGTTGAAAGAAAGTAAATAGTATATAATAGGACCTTAATGGTCCTTTTTAGATTTATGTATGGTATAAACAAATCCTTTTGAATAGTGAAGTCAGTATCATCAAGCATATTACTAACCTATACTCTCACTCACTTCTCTCAATACAAACAACCGAGTGAATCTCTCTGGATCGAGGTTGTTTTGTAGATTGAACATCCAACAAATATCTACACGGGTCTTGAATACAGAAATTCCTCATACTTCGGAATGACATTTTTTCAAATAAAAAAAGCAACTGCCTTCTAGAACAGCAGTCGTCTTTACATACGCTCGTTTATATTTATCATACTCCTCATTGCCTTGTTGGTAGACTTTCTGATACGTAATAATAGTTCTTATACAAGAGTTGATACAATTTTTCTGTGGCATTCTTTTCTTGTGTAGGTTTTTGTTTTTCAGATTTTATAAAACAATTTTAATTCAGATAGATTATAAATAAGCTGTGAAATAGGTGAGTATTGAACATCATCATATTCTCATCGCTTTACTCTTTTGTTTTTGTTTATTATGATTATCTATCTGAAGGATAAGAAAAGAATGCTATATGATAGTATATTATCACATGATAAACAGTATCTTCAAATGTATGTAAATGAACTGATAATAATAATTATCGCGAGCGATCCAATCAGTATTCCTTCTTGGACATATCCATTATAGTGAATAAAAAAAATCTGTCAAAAAAATACAGACTTTTTTGTACACTTTCTTTCACTTAGTCAGAAAAGATAGTATTCATCTTCGGTTTTTCTTCTCAGAGTGTCGATTCTTTGTTTTCTTTATTTGCTCAGATGATAAAATCCTCTATCGTATACTCGTGATCTTCATTTTCTAGCGAAAGCTTATGATAGTAGAGGATATATCGTAAACAAAGATAAGTCATCTTGACATCATTTTTGCAATAGTTTTTTAAGGTTTTGAGAGCAAGTTCATCTCACTCTTGATATGCTTTCCAAAGATGTTCAGCCTCTTTTCCTGACTCTAAGGTTTTACCTAAACCTACCAACGATCTTGATAATCTATTCAGCCCTATCATCCTTCCAGTTACTCCCCAAATAAACTGGAAAATATCTAAAGACTTCGTATTGAGAATAGATAAGAGATGATCATATTCTTCATCATTATAACGATTAGCAAAAGTCAATCCTTGATGTACCGTTACAGGGTTATCAAAGAGCAGGCTATTGAATCCTATCACATACCCTTCAAATGAGATCAGATAGTCTAAAAATTTCGTAATATTAGATTGATCAATATACTTATATGTTGCTTTTCCATCTTGGACAATATAGGCATATCAGATATAAAATTCTGTCATTTTAAGATCATTAGTTGCATAAGAAGTCTCTATATCATACACAAGATAAGATTTCCCAGCGATATTATTGAGTTTCCCATCTTCAAAAGCTTTCATTAAGGTTTGTTCTATGGATACTGATGATTTTTTTTGAGCAGCAATTTTTTTGCTATCTTTTATCAATGAACCTACTTTTGCAATAATCTCTTTATTCGCATGAAGTTCTATTTTTTCTTTTTCATCAAAAAACACTACTTCATCAATACCGTTCACAAATACTGTCCTCCATATATAGTCTTGTCTTGCAAGATGATAGACACTATTTCACTGTTTTGAAGTAATAGTGAGATAATCTTTTAGGGTAGGATAATTATTTTTTTTCAAAATCTGATGTAATGTCTCAAAAAAAGTACTTTTGAGTTTCAATAATTCATCATAGCTCAGTTTTTTGTACATAAGATTAGTATAAAAACAAAAGATAGTTTCTGACATAATACATAAGTCAGCCAGATATTCAAGTTTGTTCTACAAAAAAATCCCGTATAAAACGGGATCATATTATCTCTTTGCTGCTTCATATTGAGCTTTCACACTAGCAGGAAGTTCTTGAGAAGGGATAAATCCTAATAATGTCTGGCCTCCTTTTGTCTGAGTCATAGCATCAGTAAGAGAAATCCAACGAACTGTTACCGTCCAAAGACCTGAATAGTTCATATCTGATACTTTCATTCTCTTATTTGCATGATCTACTTCCTCTACAATAGCTACATGACCACAACTTGAACAATAACGTCCACCTTGTTTAAATACAGCAATTGCTCCAACAGAAGGTGTTGACGAAGTTTTAAAGCCAGCAGATTTTGCATTTCCTAACCATTGATTTGCATTTCCACCAAATCCTCTAAAGCGGACACCAGGTGAAATTTCAGGGAAAGCAAAGGTAGCTTTATGCGCTGCATAATACGTACATTGTCCCGCAGCCATACCATTTTGTTCTTTGAAGACATATCTCCATGATGAGACAATACTTGATGCACTACCGACAATATTGGTATCAGTTATTGTTGTAAGAGTAGTTTTTTTCTTCACAGTACTTGATACACTAGAATTAGTACTTTTTTTGGTTGTATTAACGATAACCTTCTCGGGTTGTGCTTTAGGTTCTGGTTTCACTAATAGAGAAAGCGTATATGCGTCTTCTACACTTAAACCTGGAACAAAGATAGCTTGTCCTTTTTCATAGGGTACCATAATATTATTTTGGTTATTGGCCTTGAGGAGTTCTTCTTCATCAATACCATACATATTGGCAAATACCATGAGAGAGATAGAATCTTCCTTCACCTCATACACAAAGCCTTTCATATTGGTAATATACAATCTCTGTCCAGCCAGAAGATCATTATCTATAAGGTTATTGACTGCTTTAATTTGTTCAACAGAAACTGCATATTTTTGAGCAATCTGTTCGATACTATCACCTCTCTGTACAATATATGATTGTAATGGAGTCGGATCGTCCACCGTGTCAATGCTATCATCTTGTATCATACCATCGTTATTGATGATATACAGATCCTGTTGATATTCATTGGATAGAAAGTTCGCATTTACTTGGAAATTTGGTTGAAGCAGTCCTGTATACATCGCTGGATTAATCAATAAGAGCGATATAAATACGATACTTCCTAATGTTGATATAGTTTTGAGAAAGTGCGATTGCACAAACGATTTATAAGTCATATACATGAGATATGTAAATGGCGGAGAGAGAGGGATTCGAACCCCCGGAGGCTTGCACCTCAATCGCTTTCAAGGCGACCGCATTCGACCACTCTGCCATCTCTCCTAGATTGATGTTTTATTCAATAAATAACCGTAGTTATTCTGAATATATGCCATCTCTCCTTCCCGATACAACGTATCTTAGCTATCTCTAGCGAGGATGTGGTCTATTATCTAAACAAGATAACCTAAAAAATATACGGATTTTGGGTAGGAATTGCAAGAGAAAACAACAGAGAGCAAAGATAAGATTCTGGCTACTGTTACGCGCTCACTCTGTTATGAAGTCTTGGCTTTTTATTGTGTATCTTACTGGCGATATAGCGTGATATATGTATTCACACAAAGAACTGTCATTACGAGTGATAGCATTGCAATCCACAATCCAAAGAAGCATTTATTATAATCTCTATATCTATGGATTGCTTCATCCGCTGACGCTCCTTCGCAATGACTGTAAATTTTTAATTCTACACTTTTAACTTCCTTACACTTCATTGATTACCTCGTAACTGAGATCCATATTTCCTACAATAGCAAACCCTATCACTTCTTGAGCATATCATGCCTGTTTCAATTTTTTTGCAGAGATATTGAGTGTAGCTCAGGATCCAATGAAATCATCAATCAACAAAATTTTCTTATATTTTTTTTGACCTTGTAGTGCAAAAATAGTATTTTCTGCGTTTTTATTCCTTGCGATATCTCCCTTAAGTTGTTTCTGTGCAATAACTTCTCATGGGAAAAATTTATCAAGTTTAATTTTTGGTAACGTTAGTCCAATATTTTGCTGCAAAATAGTCATCAGTTGCACATATCTTTTTATACTGACAGGCACAAAACATACTGCATCAATAGCCTCTTGCACAATCAGTTTTTCAATTCTCTGTTTGATATTCTCTATAACTCTCTTCGAGAGATCACGATTTTGTGTTTGTTTACCATAGAAAGCAAGTGATCATAATGGAGATTTTCAAAACTGTCCTAAAATATAGGTATCGGCTACAAAGAGTTGATCGAGATAGATTATTCATCCCTTTTTCTGTAATGTGGCTAAAGTATTCAATAATCACAACTCATTTCTCTGGCTATCTATTGTTTCTACTATATGGCGATATTGTTTATACTGCTGTACTATATCTAAACTTCTTTCTTGACACCACAGAGCAAATCACTGAGCTCATTGTAATACCGTACCATCACTATCAAATGAGAAATATTTTTTATCTAATCGATCACTATCTTGATATCACAACAACATAATATCATCATGTGATGATAGAGATTCTTGAACAAATTTATAGATCACTCTTGGTGTCTTACCGAGCTTGATAATACTACCTTGTTGTATAAGATCTTTAAGATGACGATGGATAATCGTCTTATAGAGACCAAAATGGTCTATAATCTGTTTAGCCGTCTGGGGTCAATTATTTTTAAGATAGTGTACAATCTTTTGTTTTGTAGTCATTGAAGAATATTGATAACATATAAAGTGTACACTACATAATGTATAGTACACTATAGTATAATTATTATATAGATAGATTACAAGCGTATTTTCATGATTTTCTATGGATTGCCGCAGTCCCGCATAGAGCAATAGACTATAGCGGGACTTCGCAATGACACCACTATTCATTACTCTATTTTTTCACCCAACAAAAAAACCCACCGAAGTGGGTTCCTTTTTTCTACCTGAGTATAGAGATGTACTATTCAATAAATAAATTATTGAGCAGAAACATTATAAGTCTCTATAACTGAACCAGTAGTTCCTGAGATTTGGTAAGTAAGTTCTGTGATAGAAGCTTTCAATACCGCAGGATTGATGTATGAAGAGTTAACATAAATTTCGTAAGAAATTTCTCCACCATCTTCAGATAATGTTGGTTCGTCACTCAAGTTGAAATAACTAGCAGCACCAGGAACATTAAGAGTTTGAGATGATGCATCACCAGCTCCTTCAGTTACACTAGATCCTTCAAGATTAAGCAATGCAGTTCCAGTATAATCTGAATCATTAGATAGAATTTGGATACGAGCTTTAATTCCAAGAAGATCAATACTGTTTTCAGCATCATTGTTTCTGATAGTTACTTTGAATCTATCATCATCAAGCTTAGCAAGAGTAACTACTGGAGGTTGTACACCAAATGTATATTCTACAAAGGTAACACTTGGAGAAGTCACAGTTACTGTAGCTGAAGAATTTTTAAATTCAGCAGAATCAATAGCTAATTTAACAGTATTTCCATTTTCAGCAGTAATATCACCGAAGTCGGCAGTTACTTTGAAGTTTGAAGTAGCTCCTTTAGCAATATTGTAATTCATAGATTTGAATACAATAGTATCACCATTAAGTTCAACTGTAGCAGATACTTCAGTATTGTTAGTGAGGTCAATTAATTTAACATCACTTGTAGAAAGAAGTTCGTCTAAGTCATCAGTAGTGGTACTAGTAGCATCAAGAGTAAGTGTCTTAAGTTTTAGATCTTCATCTTCAGCTTTCACAGCAAATCTTCCGATTTCTTGATTATCAGCATTTGAGTAAAGAGTCTTAGATGTAGGAGCAGCTACTGTAGCAGTTTTAACTGTAGCAGTTCCAGCTTTGATATTGAATTTATCACCCTTTCTAGCGATAGAAATAGATACTACATCATTATCAGAGTTCTTGATTCCGTCGATAGAGAATTCAAATTGGAATGTCTTATCTGTCACAGAAGCAAGTTGTGCAGCAGCTTTAGTACTTCCAACTACTTTGATAGTTACAGTTCTACCAGCATCGATATAGATCTCTTCATTTGATTCATTATAATCAAATGTTCCATTATAATCAGTAGCAAATAGTTCGTAAGCAACACCATCTACGTAAAGAGTAACTTTACCATTTGTAAATGCATTGAGATCACCACTAAATACGTCTTTTAAGTGGAAGCTAGTAATAGTAAAGTCAGTAGCTGACTTAAGAGTAGCTTGATACAATACTGCACTAGAAGTAGCAGGAGCTATTGTTGTAGCATTTGCAACTTTTGTAAGTGTAATATCAAAGTCAGATAATTGTGCTGAATCAGAAGCAGGAGCATCTAATCTCATACCGTATCCTGAAGCTTTATCAAGAACTGTAAGAGCAGAGAAGTCTTTATTATCAAAAGATAATCCATAATCCGCAGAAGATCCAACGTAAATTACATCAGCTTTAAGTTCAAGTTCAACAGAATCACCATTATCAGCACTAATATTAAGTCCAGATACAACGATCTTGTCGCTAGTAACTGTAGCAGAACCTACAACAGCGTCATTGTAATAAACTTTTACATTAGCAAATACTTCGTTAAGATTCTTAGTTGTGTAACCACTACCTTTGATTTGATTTAATACAAATCCTTTAACAGTAGCGTCATCAGCAGGATTAAGTGTTACTGTAGCAACATCTTGTCCTGTTTTACCAGAATCAACATCATTTGCTGATATAACAGCTGAAACTGTTTTTACAGCATAAGAAGTAGTTTTAACAGTACCAAGATTTACAGGTGCTCCTGATGCTGTACCGTTAGATACATTTACATCAGACACTTTGAAGTTGTGAGTACTATTAGAAGTAGCTGTGTTTTTAAGTGCTACTAATACATCGAAAGTTTGTGATGTTCCAGCTGCTAATTCAAGTGCAGGTGAGAATCTAACTGTTGCTGTATTAGCTGAAGTTACTTTATAAGATTTAGTTACAGTATTAGCATTTGCTAACCATACACCATCAATATCACTGTATTGTCCAAGACCATCTCTTGAAACAACAACTGAAGCAACTTTAGTAGCATTTTCTCCAGCAGTAAGTTTGATAGTACCTACCTTAACACCTACTGCGTTGTAAGGAACTTCTTGATTCCCAGCACTACTTACCAAAGACACTTCAGCATGACCAGGAGCTGTTGGAGTTCCAGGATCAGTGATTTCTGCATCTGCTAGTCTGTAAAGCATGAGAAGAAGGTGTCCTCTTCTTACTGCTGAATCTGCAGGAACTTCCATCTTAACGATGTCATCAGCCATAAGAAGTTCTCTTGCAGCAGCGAATTCTGAGATGTCAGCATCGTCAGCGTAAGCAGCTACTTCGTCGAATCCGTATACAACTCTAGCTACAGTAAGCTCTGCTTGTCCTCTAGTAAGAAGTTGTTTTGGATTGAAGTCGTCTTGTGCTTTGAAGATTCCTAGTTCACATCCTTCGTTAATGAATTCAACGAGTGATTGATCTGCTGTTCCTAGATCTTTGTAATCACATTCTTGATCTGATGATAGTTCGATTCCAAGTGCTTCTGCTCCTTTTACAAGGAATCTTGCAGCTTGTTCTCTTGTGATTGCGTTTTCGAACATGAACGCAGAGAATGATGTCATTGTTGTTAATCCTGAGTCAAACGCCCATTCGTATGCCATCATGTCTTCAGCTGAGTCAGCTTTAACATTAGATACAAACGATACAGGTGAAAGAGCTGAAATAACAAGCGACAACGCTGTAAACCCAGCGAATAGTTTGTTTTTTAAGTTCATACGTACGTACTTATAAAATAATAAAAAGGCAAATTGTATTCACTGTGTCTCCACACAGTAATGGCTAAAGTGTATCTATCTCTATAACCGATTGCAAGAGATTTTGACACAAGATAATCATTACTTTATGAATCACATAGACAGATAATACTACTTTCATCGATCATGATGACGCACAAAGCAAACCATAATCAAAGCCAATATTCTATCATATCTAAAGTGAACTATTACCTTTACGAATGAGAAACAAAGATGTGACAGATTCTGACACCCTTTCTCGACATAATACGACATAAGTTCAGTCAGAAAGCGATGTTTCACACATCCACTTTCTTATTGCCATATTAGATGAGTGTGTTATAGTTGTATGTAGAGATACCATAACAGCATATTTGCTTTGTCATCCAGAATGAAGCGAAGCGAAATGAAGGATCTCCTCCTTTACCCTGTCATTGCGCCTTTTACTGGAGGCGAAGCAGACAGGAGGAACGAAGCAATCCATACTCATTTACTTGTCATTGCGCGCCCCGAAGGAAGTC
>CAYWIJ010000017.1:0-20185 GCA_964458335.1 uncultured Candidatus Peribacteria bacterium
ATGAAGTTTTGACACAAGCAATATTACTATAGCATGAGATTATTTCTTTTATTATTTTAATAGTAATGGGGCATTAACATCATTACCGTCTTGAAGTTTTCAAATTACTTCATTACCTGTCACATCGAGAACTGATTTCTTTACAAATTTTAATGGTTCTTCTGGAAAACTAACAAAAGTAATAGCAGGAAGTGGTATACCTATATCCAATAGACATAGTTCATCAATAACATTTCACTATTGGGATGGAACATCTTCTGTCTCTGAAGTAGTGGCGAGTAATACATCATTCATGGATTATGGAATAGATGATACCACAGCACCGATAGTGAATTTGAACGGAAGTGGAGTGATGGAGATTGAAGTAGGAGATATTTTTAGTGATCCGTGAGCAAATTGGAGTGATAATGTGGATGGAACTGGAGTGATACTGATAGCAACAAGTGGAAGTGTGAATACAAGTGTAGTATGAACATATATAGTAGAGTATAGTTATACAGATAGTTCGTGAAATGAGAGTAATAGTGTTACAAGAACAGTACAAGTAGTGGATACCACAGCACCAGTAATTGTACTGAGTGGAGTAAATCCAGTGATAATAGTAAAATGACAGAGCTATAGTGAATCATGAGCGACCTGTACGGATAACTATGATAGTACGTGTAGTGTGATAATAAGTGGAGCAGTGGATACGAATACTATAGGAAGTTATACGATATACTATACAGCTCAAGATACGAATGGAAATGAGGCGATAGAGGTGACAAGAGTAGTGAATGTTGTATGAGGAGATATTCCTGTTATAACATTAGTATGAAGTGGAGTTATAGAGATAGAAGTAGGAGATATTTTTAGTGATCCGTGAGTTCAAGCAAGTGATACTGAAGATGGAGATGTGACGGCAAATATTGTGATCAGTGGAGCAGTAGATACAAATAGTGTAGGAAGTTATATTATCACCTATAATGTAGTGGATAGCTCATGAAATGATGCGATAGAGGTGACAAGAACAGTACAAGTAGTAGATACCACAGCACCAGTAATTGTGCTGAGTGGAGTAAATCCAGTGATAGTAGTAAAATGACAGAGTTATAGTGAATCATGAGCGACCTGTACGGATAACTATGATAGTACGTGTAGTGTGATAATAAGTGGAGCAGTGGATACGAATACTATAGGAAGTTATACGATATACTATACAGCTCAAGATACGAATGGAAATGAGGCGATAGAGGTGACAAGAGTAGTGAATGTTGTATGAGGAGATATTCCTGTTATAACATTAGTATGAAGTGGAGTTATAGAGATAGAAGTAGGAGATATTTTTAGTGATCCGTGAGTTCAAGCAAGTGATACTGAAGATGGAGATGTGACGGCAAATATTGTGATCAGTGGAGCAGTAGATACAAATAGTGTAGGAAGTTATATTATCACCTATAATGTAGTGGATAGCTCATGAAATGATGCGATAGAGGTGACAAGAACAGTACAAGTAGTAGATACCACAGCACCAATTATCGTTCTTAGCTGAGCGACAACATATACGATTGATACTGATACTGTATGGATAGAACCATGATATACTTGTACTGATACTGTAGATGGAGACTGTACGACAAGTGTTACTCTTTCATGAGTAGTAGATGTCCTCATACCATGAATCTATACTATCGAATATCGGTATGAAGATTCTTCTGGAAATATGAGTAATAGTGTAACAAGAACGATCACTGTGATAGCAACATTGACTGGTACATGATCTACAAGTACAGGTTCTATGATGACTTGAACAATTTCTGGATGAGGATATTCAATTCCAGTAACAGAAGTAGAGGTAGAAGAAGTAACAAGAGTAGATCCAACTATCTTCAATCCTAGTATATCATCATCTACCTGTTTTAGTCCACTTAACCAAACAACTATCGACCAGTGAGTGAAGGTAAGTGAAGCATTCAAAACTGCTCATCAGATGTTCTATAGTTATAGATTGACTAAACGAGAAGGGACCGCAGACTATAGACCATACAACTATCTGACCAGAGAAGAAGCGACAAAATTTATGGTAGAATTTGCACAGAATGTGTTATGTAGAAAAGAGACAAGAAGATATGCGAATAACTTTTCAGATCTTGATACTTCTAATCCAACCTTAACAAAATTTATCAGAGAATCATATAGTTATGGAATATTCAATGGACATACTGATGGTACATTTAGACCAACAGAAAGAATTACCAAGGATGAACTTACAGCTATTATGATGAGACTGATGATGAATACGGTGGTAGAAGAACCACAAGAAGATCGAGCTATAAATTATAGAACATTATTACAACAGTATACGAATCATAGTTCATTAAAGAATTCATGAAGAGGAAATGTAGCAGAAGTGATGTATGATCTGTATAGAAATAATGAGTATGTCTTGAATGATGTGGGATATGTTATTAAAAATTAAGTATTAAAAATTGATGATGACTTATTAGCGTAGCTTACTACTAATCCGTAATCCTCAATTATTTAATCCCTCATATTCTACCAACTTTTTTGTTCATTGGACTTGACCTATCACTATAATTCATTACACTCATTTTGTTTTGTACTATTTTTTTGTATTGTATGGCGAGAAGACGCACTTATAGATCGAGGAAAAGTGGAATTACTCTGGATAAATATACGATAGGATGGTGATTTATTGTCTTATGAGTATTATACTTTTTTGCATTTTTCATGGCTCCAACAAGCCCTATTTTACAATGGTTTCATCAAGCATCGTACTTTATCTTTGGGAAAATGGGGACACCTCCTTTTTTTGCAGTGAGTATTATTTTTGGAGTAATGGTGTTGTTAAAGTGACATCTTATTAGTGTTTTGACCAAACAGTTTTTGATCTTGATGTTGTTGATATCAGCAATACTGAATTTTCCTGTTCTTGATGATCCAAAAGGAAATGCTTATACTGAAGAGGGTGGTTATATTTCCTGGCCTATTTTTTATCTGTTAGAGAAAGGATTTGGATCAGATAATCCTATGGCGATCAAAGGTATCATTATTACACTTTTGGTAGTGCTTTTGGGATGGATTTTTTACAAATTTAATATTCCACTCCCTATTCCTCGTGTAAATATTCGTCTTCCAGAGCAAAAAACTCTCGAGCGTAGATCATCACCTACAACTAAGTCAGAAAAACCAGTTTCTAAAAAAGAGTTAACCTACGAAGCATATAAAGCAAAAATTGAAAAAGAGCAAGCATCTGACACGGGTGAACAGAAGGGTAGTTTATTGAAAAATATATTTTCCAAGTGAGAGAAAAGCTCTGATGATTCTCTTTTGAAGACAGCCATAAAATCAACGATGGTAAAAGCTGTAGATGATAAAATTCATCAAAAAACTATGACCCATATTTCTTTCCCTAAAGATAAACCTACTTTTTGACTTGATCTCCTCCGTAGACAACAATGAGCTGTACAGGTAGATCATGAAGCATTAGCAAAAAAAGCACAACTTGTACAATCTAAACTTATTGAGTTTGGAGTACCAGTTTCGATTGATGGGTTCGATATCTGACCATCTATTATCCAGATTCGTGTCAAACCTGAACCAGGTATAAAAATATCTACTATTGAAAACCTCAAACAAGATCTTGCTTTAGCAACGAAGTCTAAAGCTCTTCGTATTGTCGCACCTATTCCTGGTACTGATTGTGTAGGTATCCAAATTCCTAACCCACAACCAATGATGGTACATTTAGGTGATGTATTATGAGCATCAGATTTTACGCAATCTATGCAAAAATCACTCATGAATATGACTCTTGGGAAAGCCATTGATGGTGTGAATATGATCAAATCGCTTGAAGATATGCCTCATCTTTTGATAGCTTGAGCTACAGGATCGGGTAAATCAGTAGGTGTAAATGACTTTATTCTGTCTCTGATGTATCAAAATAATCCTAATGAACTTAAATTCCTCATGGTCGATCCAAAGCAAGTAGAACTTGAGATGTATGCCTGACTTCCGTATTTACTAGCACCTATCGTGACTCAGTCAGAAAAGGCTTTGAAACTTCTCCAATGGGCAGTAGAAGAAATGGAAATAAGATATACAAAATTAGCCAAAGCGAGAGTAAAAAAATTGACTGAATATAATGCAAAATTCCCAGAAGAACAACTCTATCGTATCGTATTTGTGATCGATGAATTGGCTGAACTCATGATGTCTGGTAATAAAAAGGAAGTAGAAGCATGTATTACTCGTATTGCTCAGAAAGCTCGTGCCGTAGGTATTCACCTGATCGTGGCTACACAGAGACCGTCAGTAAATGTGATTACAGGACTTATAAAGGCAAATATTCCGACACGTATAGCATTTGGAGTAGTTTCACAAATAGATTCTCGTACGATATTGGGTATCAAGGGTGCTGAGGACTTACTTTGAAAGTGAGACTTACTCTATATGGATCCTACAACCAAACATCCTGTCAGAGTACAAGCTCCTTTTGTGGATACTGATGAGATTGATGCAGTGATTACTTCTCTCAAGCGTAGATATATGCAATGACTCCAAGAAGAAGATATCTATCATCCAGAGATTATTCGTATCTTAGAAGCGAAACCAGAAACTGCTGCTGGTCAGTATGCAGGTGGTGGTAATGGAGATGATGAAGATCTCGTCCAACAAGCAATAGAAGTGATATTAGAAACTCGTAAGGCATCAGCAACTCTTTTACAAAGGAGATTGGGATTAGGATTTGCTCGTGCAGCACGTATTATGGATGAGTTGGAAAATAGGGGAGTTGTCTGACCACAAGAGTGAGCGAAAGCGAGAGAGATTTTGATGTAATTTTTATTTGAATAGTATAGTATTATGATGATAAAAAAGACTCTTATAGGATTGTTTCTTGTTATATGAATAGGATTTTTTTCATCAACTACATGGGCTGATACGGCATTATGTTCTTCTACCCAAAGATGAAATAGTATGATGTCACTTCAATCTTTATTTCCATGAGTAGATAAGACAAAATTTGATTTTTCTAATCGAAATCAACAGATACAAGGATCAATAACTCGATATGATAACTTTGCAAATTGTAATAATGGACCTATTTCAGAACAAGGAGAATGGAGTGCTTTTTGGGGAAAAAATATTACTAAAGTTTCTTCATGGATTGCTTGAACTTCTTATAATAGTAATGTAAAACAGAGTGATGTAGTAAAATTACAACTTTATATCAATACAGCTTGTTCATTATGACTGACTGCAGATGGTAAGATTGGTATAAAAACCTTGAATGCAGCTATGATTTGTAATACATTAAAAACACAACCAGATCCAACAAATACTAATAATTGAGGTTGAACAAATACTGAAACTTCTCCATCAACTTGAACGCCTCCTGTGACATGATCTACAGGATGAACTACCCCAAACACTCCACCTCAAACTCCAACCTCCTCATCATGTTTTGATATGCCGAGTTGATATGGATTCCTCAATGGAGCGAATTATCCACAAGATTGAATAAAGGCCAATGAATGTGCTTGTAAAGATAATTATAGAAAAGTTATAAAAACTATTGTAGGTACTGGTGAAGCACAATGAAAGATCGATACTCTTCCAGTATGTGAAATCTGTGATATCAAAAAATGTAACTGTTGAGTAAAATTAAATACCAATGTTCCGTTTATTGGGCGTTGTCTCATGTATGGAAATACTAATAATGTAAATCAAGGTGGTGATGGTACAACGACAGTAAATTCTATTAATGCCTTTCCTATTCTTATGGGAGCTATGATGAGACTATTAGTTGGAGTGATTTTGATCGTATGTTTATGAACACTGATCGTAGGAGGATTTATGATGACTGTACCAGAACAATATGAAAAGGGAAAAGGATTAGTACGAAAAGTAGTATGGACAATAGCGGCACTATGATCATTATGACTTATTTTATATCTTATCAATCCAAATTTCTTCAGATAGGTAGAAGGAGTAAAAAAAGTAGAAGAAGTAACAATAGTACAAAAGAATAAAAAATACAGACTTTTATAATCTGAAATTAAAAATTAAATAATGTTATACCTTCTTCTCAATCACTTATAACTTTTCACTTATAATGTATTGCCTATTTCCCTAACCTAATATCTAATAACTTATACCAAATATTACATATCTATTCCCATTTTATATTATTATATTCTTTATAATTATGAAAAAAATTGATTCAGGAGTTATTCTTTTTGATACGATTTATATTGGTGATGGTGAAACTCCAGCAGGAACATTACTTACACTAAAATTGTCACAAGGTGAATCGGTCATATATCACAAGAAGGATAGTCTCACTATTGAATATCCAGGAGAATATGAACTTGCTGGCTATAACGTTATTGCATTTACTGCATCGAAAAGTACTCAACTCAATTATATGATCCGTTTTGCAAATAAGAGAGTAGCTTATATACAAGATCCAAAATCCTTAGAACATGATGAAATTGCAGATATGGATATCTGGTATGTGATAAACGCTGAATTGAAAGATATTATTGAGAGGAGAGAACTGTGATGAGATGTTCAGATTGTGGAATAAGTAAGACTCCATCATCCTCATCTAATTGGTTTACTGTATAGTGGATATTGTTCTTGTCAAGAAAATTATAACAATCCTCCATTTTTGACTTGAATTTGATAACATCATCAATTATAATATGGGTCGTTGTTTGAAGATAGGGTGCAAGAAGTTTCAGATATTGTAAGGTTTCTGACTTTCTTCCATCTATAAATACCATATCATAATTTCCATTATTGAGATATTTTTCAATAGGATAAGAGCAAAAATTGCCTAAAAGAAGTGTGATCTCCTTATAATTGCTTGTGTTTTGTATCGCTTGATAATAATGAGGATATGAGATTTCTCGTGAAATGATACTTCCTTTATGATGATGGGTATTGATAGCGCTTTTGAGAACAGATGTACTGTATCAGATTGCACTCCCAATTTCAATCACATGCTGGATATTATGGTCAGTAATATACTTCTTTAAAAAAGATTCTGTATTCTGACTAATGATAGGTATGTGATGCTCTTTGGCATATCTTCTTAACTGAGAGAAATGATTATTCATTTTTCAAATCTATAGATAAATAGAATTCCTATTATATATATTATTTATTTTCTTTCCATTTTCAACAATGACTACAACACCAGAAGACCAATCTATGAATTCAAATGTAAACATCAATTTTAAACCAAAAATGTATAAGGGTGATAAAAAACCAACAGAAAACTCGTATCGTCCGAAAGGATGATCAACAAGAGCAGATAAATCTCATTATGATCCAAAAATGAATTCAGACAAATATGTGGCACATAGATATCAAGAACAGAAAGCACATAGTGTGAAAATTAAAGCAGGAGAAGAACCAGTGAAAATTGGATCACTTCTTGGATTAGAGCAGGTAGGACAATGTATTTTCATCGAATATAAAGATGATATTATTCTTGTGGATGCAGGTATGGAATTTGCTGCTAATGATACGATGGGAGCTGATTATATTATCCCAGATATTGCTTATTTGAAAAAAAATATTAAAAAATTTAAATGAGTGTTCTTGACTCATGGACACTTGGATCATATTGGAGCGCTCAGAGATATCCTTCCAGAACTTGATTATCCTATGGTATATACTACTCCACTGACACTTGGACTGGTGAAGAAAAGTTTTGATGATATCAAAGAATCTCAAAAAATTAAATACAAAATAGTAGATCCTGACATAGATATTATAAAAGTAGGATCATTTATGGTAGAGTTTGTAAGAGTGAATCATAATATTCCAGAGACTTTTGCACTTTCTATCACCACTCCGAAGGGAGTAATATTTACATCAGCTGACTTTAAGATTGATCATACTCCAGCTATTGATCTTCCTGCTGATCTTTCAAAAATTGCTCGTATCGGTACTGAAGGAGTGAAATTGTATATTGGAGACTCGTTAGGATCTCAAAAACCAGGATTTGCTATTTCAGAAAAAGTGATTGGAACAAACTTGGATCAAGTAATTAAGAGTGTGAAAGGAAGATTAGTTATTTCTACATTTGCATCAAATGTAGGACGTGTTATCCAAATTATTGAATCAGCTGCTAGACATGGGAAAGTAGTATTTTTATCAGGAAGATCTATGATCTGATATACAGAAGTAGCAACAGAATTAGGTTATATTAGAGTGCCAGATGGAGTGATTCGCAAGATAGAAAGTGGTGAGATCAATACTATGCCAGATGAAAAAGTAATTGTTCTCTCTACAGGAGCACAAGGAGAAGAATTTTCAGCACTTGCTCGTATGTCGAGAGGTGAATTTCAATATTTCCAACTTAAACCTGGAGATACAGTATTAACTTCATCTTCTGCAATTCCAGGAAATGAAAAACAAATGTCCAAAATGATCAATGCATTAGTAACACAAGATGTAAATATGATTACTTTAGATGATATGGATATCCATGCATCTGGACATGGATGTGCTGAAGACCATAAAATTATGCTTGGATTGTTGAAACCACAATATTTCTTGCCGTATTATACAGAAGCGACATTGAGATATAGGCATAGAGCGCTTGCTATGGATATGGGAATGCCAAGTGATCGTATTATGATGCCAAATAAAAATGGATCAATTCTTGAAATTTATGATGATGGAGTTATTGTATCTGATAAAGTATTAAAACTCAATACTGTGATGATCGATGGTAAAGGAAAATGACATCTCTCTGGTGAATATGTTATTAAAGCACGTCAAATCATGGCTGATGCAGGTATGGTATCATTGATTTTTAAGATAGATAATCAAAATAAGGATCTCGTAGGTAATATCCAGATTGAATCTCGTGGGTTTGTCTACTCATCAGAAGTGAAAGATATCCATACAAGTATTGTAGAATTTGCTCGTAAAAAATATAATGATAATAAAGGGAAGAATCGTCCTGTAGCAGATATTCTTAAATTGATTAAAGAAGACCTTAGTATTTATATCAATAAAATTATTGGTCGTTCTCCTATGGTGATCATTGGATATGTGTATATCTCTAGAGATGCTCTGAGAGAAGATATCTCCACAGAAGATGCAATGATTGGATCTACGATAGAAGAACAAGGAGGAGAGGGTTAGTGAATTGGTTAATTGGTAGGGATGTGTTCGTGACACATCTTTGATAATATATTTTTGTAGGGACGGATTATTCGTCCTTTTTTCTGCAACCTTTCATATGAGTTTTTTTTATTTTTATTTGCTTTATGATACAATATTGCTATATCTTTATTGTTTACAGTATTTTTATTGACAAGAGATGATGGTATATACTAAGAAAAAAAGAATTTTTAAACCAGGATGGATTATTATCTTCTTGGTCATTCTCTTTTTTGTTGTAAAGTGAATGATGTTTGACGGATCATTTTCTTATGATAATTCTCTGACTTTTGGATCTGGAGATAGTATGAATATTGTTTATGAAAAGATGACGACTGCACAAAAAAATAGTATGCGTTGGTATCTTTATCGTCATGAAGAGACACTTGAACCCATCCAACAATGAAATTATGTCTTTTCGTGAACGTATACTCCACAGACCTTGATAGAACAATTAAACAAATGACCTACTCGTTCTTATGAAATTGTTACTATTTTAGAGGGTTGGTCTATCTATGATATTGATGCTTATTTAGTGAAACAATGATATATTAGTGAAGGAGATTATATTACTTATGTGAGTGATCCAACACATATTGCTTCTATCTCAGCTAAGTATCCATTTGTCCAAAAATTTTTAGATACAAAACCAACTACAGCTTCATCACAGGTTTCATTAGAATGAATTCTGTATCCAGATACCTATCATATCAATGCAAATCAACCGTTCTTAGATCAACTTGTTTCACTACAACTGAAGGCATTTCAAACAAAGGTATACTGACCATATCAAAGTCAGATTGATAACTTTTCTACGACATTACAACAACAAGGATATAGTTTTTCTCTTGGATGGTATAATATTGTGGTGCTTGCAAGTATTATAGAGAAAGAGGAAAGAAATACTGCTAATCAATCTACAATTGCGGGAATCTTCTTAAATAGAATACAATCAAGTATGAGAATAGATGCTGATATTACTTTGTGTTATGGGTTGAAAAAAGGATATGAAGTATGTACTCCTACCCTTATCGCTCATTCTCTGGATGATACAGCCAATATCTATAATACGAGAGTTCATAATGGACTTACACCTACACCCATTGCAAATCCATCAGTATCTACTTTTAAAGCATTGTTAGAGTTTACGAAAACTGATTATATCTATTATCTTCATGGCTCTGATGGTAAAATCCATTATGGCGCTACCTTACAAGAACATACTGCAAATAAGCAATATTTATAATGTGAATTTCTTATCATGATGACAATAAAAAGTCGTATTTGACATAATATTCGTATGGCATGAATAGGGATAGTGATTGTGATGGTCTCTGTTCTTGCGTGGTTTAACAACCAAACAGCAAGTCTTACAGATGTCATTGATCAAGAGCAACCTTCTGGTGCTGATATGGTATTGCAACAAACTCAGAATGGTACACAAATTCTTTCTACAGTAAAGAACTATGAAAATCTTCATGGTGCTACCTTGCGTATGAGTTTTTTTGTGCCAGCATGACAAGAACAAGCATTTGAGGAATCAATACAATCTTCTTATTGATTTTTTGTAACAAATCATCATAATACATCTATAGTGACACTATATCTTCCTGAAAGAATAGATGAAAACACAGAACTTCTGACTATCCATGGATGAAGTGATAGTATTGTAGATACTATTGTGTTATTTCAAGGTGAAGAGATGGATGATATTCGTCTAGAACAGAAAGTGATTGGTGATAGTCATTGATAAGATAATTATATTTATTTGTTTAGTTAGGGTAATGATTCAAGTTATTCGTAAAAGTATCGCTGTATTTGTTATAATGGTTCTTTTTATAGCCCAAGCTGTAGGTGCTGCTGATATTAGTGGGTTTGTGATCCAAGTGACACCCACTCCTATGAAACCAGGAGAAGCAGCAGATATGACAATCAAAGCAGTAGATTCTCAAGGATCTGTAGTGACAGATTATAATGGTACTATTATTATTGATTTTGAAGGATATCAAGATACTAATGTGTATGATATGCCTAATAATGGATTCTATGGATTTACTTCAGCCGATCAGGGAGTAAAAACATTTAGTAAAGGATTTGTTATTAAAAAATCAGGGCAGTATGTCTTGAAAGTATATGATGCAGTATCAGATACTATTGCTGGTACGTTGCCTATTACGGTGGGAGGAGATTCTGATCAAACTTCTGGTTCAGAAAAGATGATACAACTGCAAGAACCTCTTAGTGGAGCAACTCTACAGTCATCATCTATCAATGTTATTGGATTGACTGAGAGTAGAAAAACTCCATTACAATTCTTTATTGATGGAGAAAAGATGGATTTTGTTGCTGAGACGGATGATAGCGGATCTTTCTCTGTCTATTTGACAGGAGTGACAGGATGAGCCCATACCTTACAAGTGAAAATGGTAGATTATCAAGATAAACTTATAGGAGAATCACAAGAAGTTGCGTTTGCTTATACTGCTCCAGTATTAGATAATTTTCTAAAATCATTTACAACTACTCCAAGTGGAGAAATTCAAGCGGGACAGACAGTACAATTTTCAGCCACAACGGATAGTACTGTAAGAAGTATTGAACTTAAGATAGGATCGGCTGGAACATTTGTGATGGATAGAACAGCAGATGGTACTTTTTCTAAATCGATTGTTGTTGACAAAGAAGGTGTCCATAAAGTTGATGCTACTCTCATCTTCGATGGTGGACAGAAAACACCATATTTGGATAGGGCAACACTTGATGTGAAAATGCCAGATATTGGTGTGGGTCAATTTAAGGTAGTCAATAATGCTGCTGATCCTTCAAAAGCGACACTTTCATGGACACCAATTGGTACACCTGCTTCTTATATTGTCCGTTATGGATTGAAGCAAGATGCTCTGACTAATGAAGTTAAGGTAACCACTGCTCAAGTAGAAGTATCTGGATTAGATATTGGACAACAGTATTTCTTTCAAGTATTTGCTGTCGATGCGGGAGGAATTGTAGTCGGAAAACCATCAGATATTGCTATGATTATGACGCAAGGACAATCAGCTGCGGGTGAAGAAAATGTAATTTCTCCATCTTGTACTGTAGTAGGTATTACATTGCGTACTGAAAAAATTGGAGATCAATATTTCCTTGTATGGGATGCTATACCATGAGCTGTAGAATATCATATTTATAAATCTGACTATGAAGTGAGTAGTATCGCAAATATGCAAAAAATTGCAACTACAACGATACCACAATTCTCTTATCCATTTAATACACAAGCACAGCAAGATGAGTATACGTATTATTCTGTTGTAGCAACCTGTTCTGATGGAAAAAATCTTCAAATCGATAATGTGAAAAAAGTACATACTTGACCAGTATCGGATATACTCATTCTTTTCTTTGTGTCTCTCATGGGATATATGTTGTTTAGAATCTATAAATATAATTACTAATTCTTTTGTTTTTCATAAGATATATGACTCACACACCGTCATTTTCTAAGAGAATTCATGGACCATCACTTCAGATGAAACGTTTGAATGATGATCATCTCTATAGTGTATCTGATAATACCCATACTCTTGTTCTACCATTATCATGAACGCTTGATGAAACCGCTACTAAACATATGGTCTATAGCGATTTTTATCAGAGAATTAAAAAAAAATTCTCTCCACTCCCTGTTTATATATGACCTCGTATTCATTCATTACAACTACAACATACTTTCGTAGATTCGCTCATACAGCAGTATAATGATGATTATCAATCTATTACGAATCTTCTTGATAACTATGGTATACTTCATACTCCTTATCATCTTTATCATCCTAAAGTGATAGAATCATTATCTACTTTAGATAAAAAGATGGTTGAAGATCATCGTGTTGGAGTACGCTCAGATGTAGTATATTATGATATTACGAGCGGTAGGGTAGTTCCAGATCATCGTATAATGACATCATCAGTAGAGAGTAAAGAATATAAAGTAAGATTTTTCTTGAATTGAAATAAAGAAACATTATCAGGTATGATTAAAAATGCTTATGATATATTCTGATGTGTTGCTATTCTTGTGAATCCGCATGATAAGAGATATAAAAAAGCTCGTGGAAAAGATATTATTCTTCCTATTACTAATAGATCAGTCCCAGTTGTTACTTATGAATGAATAAGTGTAGAGGGATTGGGTACACGTATCTTAGTACCAGCACATAATCGTGATGATTTTAATATCGCTCTTGAATTAGGTCTTCCATTAGATGTCTATGCATTCGATAAATTTGGTATGTTTACCTCATATGCTAAAGAATTTGCTCATAAACCTTTAGTAGATTTTAGTGAAAATGTTATTAAATTTTTAGATGATATTTCAAATCTAGAAGCTACACATTCTATAAAATCTGTAGAATATAAAGATAAATACACTCACATAAGACTGTATCCATTACTTGAAAAAAATATCTATATCGGTCTATGATATCAATCAGGAGAAGATACTAATTTTATTTCTTCGATGAGTCAATACGTAGGAGATACTAGTTTTTTCCAATACGATATTGGTAAGGAAGAAAATTTTTGTATTAGTAATCAAGACCCTTATCAACCAGCGATGGATATGTATAGTCAGAAAGAAGAATTTTCTGCTATGATCATAAAAGATAGTAATCTTATTCAAGATATAGTTATAGATTTTTATAAGATGTGATTATTGCATCTTCCAGCAAAAGGTGATGATATTGTAGATATATTTTCAATACAATATAATGGAACATATATATGGGAGGTGTTTTATACTCTTCGTACTCAACAACAACAGTATGCAAATGCACAAGAAATTTTTATTCTACTCAAAAAACTTATAGAGGGAATTCCTAGTGATGAAGATATCGACTTTATTCTCGACGCCATTGATTTGGGGTGATATTTTCTTCATACTAAACAATGATATGTTGCTCAAACTATAAACACTTATCACTATGATAATGATTATGTTGCTTTAGCTTTGATGGTATCATTATTATCTCAAGATCAGATTGATGTTGTGTTTTTGAAGGATTCTACTACTTTTATTAAATATTTTCTTTATTTGTATTACTTTTATTATAGAAAGTCGGTACAACTTGATATGTATGCTTTAGATGAAAAAATCGTATTCTGACAACAATGGAGTACAGCTCAAAAATTGTCATCAGATGTGGTTAGATTGATGTTATTACAATCTTGTCACCATACAGAACATGAAAATATAAAGAAGATATATACGGGTGAAGATTTTGATCGTTTTATTAATAAACGATGGAATTTAGCGAGAATAATTCCTACTGTGGAGACTGCAAGTATTGAAGAATTATGAAAAGATCTATTGCAACTTTCATCACAAATGCATGATTATGATAGATATCTTATCTCCACTATACATGAATTGTATGATGAAGTGACTTTTCTTTTGCAAAAACATTATACTGATCAGATTGTAACAATAGTAGTTTCTACCTTACGAGAAAAAATAGCAGATAGTCTATTATATATTGTAAAGATGAAACCTTCACCTGTGTCAGAAAAAGTTGCTTTCTATGTACTGAATTTTGCAAATCATCTTCTCTATCCGTTGATACCAACTACGATCGTTGGATTATTTGAAAATGTAAAATTAAAAAGATTGACAACTTTCTTTGAGCAAGATCCTACGTTCTTAGTGAATAAAAATGTTAAATGCAATTTTTTGATGCAGTTCGTAAATCATTGGTATACTGCTAGCAAAAATGAAGATAATATCCAAGGATTTATCCTTAAAGCAAATAAAGATTTTTTGGATTATGCGAGAGATGTATTGCCAGATTTTCATGAATTTTTAGGCAAAGAATATACTATAGAACTGTTAGATGAACATCAAGATTGGCCAACTGAAATAGAAATGAATAGAGTATTTGCCATGCAATGGTGAATAATAAAAACAGTATGACAAGAATCTATGGTGATTACTACTCCTCAAATTCAACTTCAAGATTCTCTTGGAATATTAAAAAAACAATTGTCATATAAACAACAACTCTTACAGACGATAAAAAATACCCTTATCCGTATGCGTACATCATGACTTAATGATAAAATTATTCAGTTTCAACAACAAATTGAAGTACTGGAGAAAGAAATTAGTGATATTGAATACCAAATTTCTAAATTAAAATATTTCTAAGAAATGGACCAATGATGTCCGTTTTCTTTTAATCGTTTTTTAGTATGTTTGTAATCAGGACAGTACTGTTCTACAAGATTCCAGAATTCTTTACTATGATTAAAATGTACTAAATGTGCCAATTCATGTACTATAACATAATCTAATACAAAAACTGGTAATTCTGATAATCTTCGATGAAACATGAGGTTTCCTGTACTACTACATGATCATCGTTTCGTACTAGCGGTTGTAATTTTTACTGTTGTATAGGTATGATTGAGATTCATCAGCTTTGCATAATATTCTACTCTAGGTAATATCTGTATGAGTGCTTGTTCTTTCATATCTTTGCTAATATCTGCTTTGGGTAATGATGTATGGTATTTTACTTTTTCTAAAGCTTTTTGTATCCATTGTGATTTAGATTGTACGAAAGTATCAATATAGGTATGAGATGTAAAAAGAGGAGCAGAGACGAGAATCTCTTGACTTGGAAGGACACGAATACTGATAGTTTTGCGTGAAGAATATTTGATCTTATATGATAACATCAGTCAGTATAGTTCTTTTTTAAAAATCTCTTGTATTTTAAGATATATCGTATATATATTCTGTGATTTTATTTATCACTATAGTATTATGCAAGATATTTTATGAGCACTTCATGTATTAAAAGAAGGGAAATGTTTGATTTTCCCCACAGATACTGTCTATGGAATAGGATGTGATGCCTCTAATGAGCAAGCAGTACAAGATCTTTTTGAATTGACTGAACGTCCCGTACATAAAGGAATGATCGTATTGTGTGATTCTCTTCGTATGATAGAACAATATGCAGAAATCCGTTTTGATTTGGAAAAGAGGATGATAGAAAATTGTATGCCTGGTCCATTGACAATTATTTTGGATAGTAAACACGAACTTTCACCAATACTTGAACAAGCAAATGGTACGATTGGTATGAGAATACCTGATCATGATATTGCTCTTGATCTTATTACATCATTTTGATCCCCTCTTGCGACGAAGAGTGCGAATATTTCTGGACTTATCCCGCCGACAAGTGTAGATGAGATTGATGACTATTTTGTTGAACAAGGTATTATGATCGTGAATGGAGGAGTGTGTGATATTCAAATACCTTCAACTATTGTGCGTGTAACGGATGAAGATGATTTTCAAATTGTGAGACAAGGTAGTATGACTGAAGATGAAATTAGAGAACTTGTTGATTAAAGTTCTCTTTTTTTATAAATAACAAAATCAAAATCTTTATAAGATATTCTTGATGATTTTACAAACTGTTTTTGAAAATCAGGAAAGTAGGTATCTCATTCATATTGGTGATGTAATTCACTTATATATAATTCATCACAGAGATCTAAAAAAGAAGTATAAATCTGACTTCAACCGATGATATAAATAGTTTTCTCTGTATTGTCTTCGTATCGTGTGAGAAACTCTTCCGTACTATGAAAAATGGTCACATCTTTGTCTTGATATAATGTTGTATCCTTATTTCTCGTGATAACAATATTATTTCTGTTTGGTAGAGGACGAAAGCGTTCTGGTAGTGATTCATAGGTTTTACGACCCATTACTACTGTATGTCCTGTAGTATGTTCTTTAAATCTTTTGAGATCGTCAGGTAGATATCGTGGAAGAGTATTATTCTTCCCTATAACTCTATCTGATGTCATAGCAGCGATAGCGATTAACATAGTTTATAATGGTGAGATAGTAAATTAGCGAATTAGTTATTGATTGTTAGGCACTAGTTATTAGTTATGAGGAGGATTGGGAAATTTCGGATTGCGAATTACGGATAGGGGGGAGAGTGATAAGTGAAGAGGTATCCGTAGTGGCAGAGTAAAAGAAGTAGTAAGTGACGAGTAATAATGGAGGTGTCATTGCGAGCCTCATTTTAGTAGTAAGATGAAGGGGCGTGGCAATCTATTATTTAATAGTACATTACTATGATTTATTTGCTATGGATTGTCACAGTTTAGTAATCATTGTATGTACTATAATGCGAGACTTCACAATGACAGTATTTTTTGTTATTTATTTTCATTAAGTATTTTTTCACTAATAAATATTTACTTCTGGTTGAAGTTGGATTCAAAACATATCATATACTTTTGTTTGAATGAGATTGATGAGATCTTTCATCTGCTGTCCTGTAGCATCACCATAATTTACTAGGACAAGAGCATGTTTGTCATATATTCCTGCATCTCCATCTCTGTATCACTTTAGTCCTACAAGCTCAATCAGATTACCTGCTGAGAGTTTTACTTTATCTTGGGAGACGATATGTCCAATTATGTCAGAATTTTTCTTCTTTAAGCTATTATATCACTCTTTATCGATGATAGGATTTTGGAAAAAACTTCCAGCTGTTCAGATTTTTGTTCGATCAGGAAGTTTCGATGCTCTGATCGTAGCAATAGCTTGAGCAACTTGTTTTGGTGTCAGTGGTGTAATACCATCTCGTCATTGTACAAGTAGCACAGTCTCAATATCTCCATAATGAATTTTTGGATTATAATGTTTATCTACTTTTGATAACTGCAGTGTCACATTTGTGATGAAAAAATTGTTTTTGAGATGATGTTTAAAACAGCTATCACGATATCAGAATTCACATTGTTCATTGATATAAGTTTGTTCTTCTCCTGTAGTGAGATCGATTCCACTAACTTGCACCATAACATCTCTGATTTCTACTCCATATGCACCGATATTTTGTATAGGAGCTGCACCGATTGTACCAGGTATCGAGATGAGATTTTCAATCCCTGCATAATTATTATCTATACTTCGTTCTACGATATCATTACACAATTCTCCAGATCAAAAACTTGCGATGATATGGGTATCAGTTTCTTTGATGATTTCTTTTCATTGTATATCGTTGATGAGCACAAGACCATGAAAATCTTCTGTAAATAATATGTTAGATCCTCATCACATGATAAGTTTATTTTCGTATTCCTTGAGTAGTGGTATGATTTCTTGAAGTTGTTGTTCAGATTTGATGATCATAAGTTTGCTTGCTTGTACATCAATACGAAAGGTACTATATGGTTTAAGTGAATGCATAGAGATGAGTTAAGAGTTGAAAATTAAAAGTGTGGAATGTGAGTTTTTATAAGATAGTGAAATAAGGAGGATAAACAAGTAAAAGTAAAATGAGATATTTTTTCGCTTGATAGTAATTTATGTTTTGATTGTAGTTCATGGTAGCTCTGTCGCTTCAAGCAGGTTGATGAGTTTGCTCGTCTATGTTATATTCTCTCTCTTTTTTTTGTTTTTAGTTGGACAGCAGTGAAAATAATATATTCTATTTGAAAACGGATATTTTTTTCCTATACTGAGATGATGACACATTATCCAAACTTACAACAATTTATTCACCCTGATGCAAGTCAGAATATTCCTTTTTTGGAACATCTTTTTACAAAGATTGATGCTCATATTTCTTCGTGATGAAGAATTTTATTATTGACCTTGACGAAAAAGTCTTCCGAAGAGATTACAAATTTTCTTGTAGCTCGTGGTTATAAAGCATATTACTTACATTCAGAGATAGCGACTATGGATCGCCGAGATATTATCAAAAAATTGAGGAGTGGAGAGATAGATATTCTGGTGGGAATTAATCTTCTGAGAGAAGGTATTGATCTTCCAGAAGTTTCGTTGGTTGCTATTCTCGATGCTGATAAGGAGTGATTTCTTCGTAGTACGACATCATTGATCCAGATTATCGGTCGTGCCGCTCGTAATCCTCATGGTGAGGTGATTCTTTATGCTGATATGATGACTGAGTCGATGGTAAAATCACTTTGGGAAACTCATCGTCGCCGTCAGATTCAAGATAATTTCAATAAAAAACATGGTATTGTACCGACGGGAGCAACATCAAATATTAAAAATCTCGAGACAGTGAAGACTGATGAAGATCTGAAACAATCTTTTGAAAGTCTAAAAAATTACGATAATCAGAAGAGACTAAAACGTATGACGAAGAAAGAAAGAGAGATGATCCTGACTGATCTCAAGAGACAACTTGATCAAGCGATACAGACTTGGGATTTTGAGTCAGCAGTGGTATTGAGAGACCACATTAAAGAAATTAGTGGAGAAAGCTAAAAAAAGTTAAGAGTGTAGAGTTAGCTATCTCTTGTAACGAGAAAAGGAAAAAAATAATTTATGAGATCCTTTGCAATGACTCTCCCATAACAATATAATCTATCATTTACAATCTAAAATTTCATCAATGATTACCATCAATGAATGATTTGTATGTGTGTGATGTGGTAAGCAAATAGCACCAGCTATTAAGACATGTCGTAATCATTGTCCCTTTTGTTTTACCTCTCTTCATGTCGATGGAGATATTCCATGAGATAGAAATACAGACTGTCATGGGATGATGAAACCATTTCAATTTGATTTCAAAATGTCTGGTGGATCAAAAATTCTTTTTCAATGTGAAAAGTGTGGTAAACAGCATCGAAATAAAATCGCTGATGATGATGAGATAGAAAACTTACAGATTGAAAACTCTTAGATACTAGATTCTTTGAAGGTATGGGAAGAAAAACTTCTCTTTTTTTATATAAAAATACTATTTTTTGAAAAATGTATAGGAGAATATGGAGTTATAGATAAGAAGAGCTTGAAATGAGATAAGAAAAGGAGATGATGACTGTAATTTTAGTTTCTATTTTCACAATTCCATGAAAAAACTAGGCTCTTGCATAGGAAATTTTTAAAACCTATGCTTTTTTAGTAGTGTAATAATTT
>CAYWIJ010000018.1:0-18877 GCA_964458335.1 uncultured Candidatus Peribacteria bacterium
CCCTGTTTTGAGGCGGTTTCAAGCTTTTCAACTCTTTCTATCAAAGTTTTAATTCCTGCTGATTCTCTTTTCAGAGTTTCATTTTCTTCTTTCAGTTCTTTAATCTGTTTATTCTGCTCAATAGAATATAAAGTAAGCTCTTCTATCTTTTGTAAAAGTTTAATCTGGAATTCTCCGATATTTACTCCCTCTTTTTCCATTTCCTTTGCAGAAGCAATCTCAGGAAGGTGTTTTTTCTCTTTGATATGCTTTTCAACTTCTTCAAGCTTTGGCAAGTTATAATCATCTTCAAATACAAAATCCGCTGTCGGAGCAGTCGTTACTTTTACTTCTGTCGCTTCAAACTTACCGAAGAGTGCCATTTTCCCATCATCCGATAATTTCAAACGGGAAACGCTTTGCGTTCCGTCCGCAGAATAATTCCAGAATTGTAAAGAATTACCGTAGACTCCGGTCATATTATACATCACCCAGTTGTTAAACTGTCCTCCTGTTTTTAAACTATTCATAATCGAAATTGCTCCCCCCTCATTACTCCCTTTAACAGAGACCAGATTGCCGTTTTGTGATATAAAATTTCCGTTAACGTTTGCACCGTCTGCATTGATGTTAAAAACATTCTTATTGTCTCCTGTGTTTGAAATAACATTGAAGTTTATTGTATTTTCTAATAATCTCATATAAGAGCCGCCTATGGAAGCATTAATCCGCTGGAAAGCAGCTCCGTTAAAATAATTTCTTACATTATTCCCGATTCCCGTGCCGCTATACGTGGAACCTGGTTCAGAAGCCCACAAAGTCAGATTTGCCTCCGGATTTCCTCCGTTGTCTGCACGCAGCAGGAAAGTCGAATTTGAGTGCCCTCCGGTAATGGTCATCCTTTCGACAGCAGAAGCTCCTCCTATTCCAACTCTTCCGTCTGCATCTTCCATCAGAATTTTGCTCCACCCTTGAAAGAGATTGTTCTCATCTATCTTCCGAAACCATAAATTCTGGTCAAAAAAGCTTCCTGAAAACTGCATTGCATATTGAGGATTATTATGACGCGTATCCAGCAAATACCACCAACCAGTTGCTCCTGAAGGATAATTTACAGGAGTAGGAGTTTGGAAAAAACCGCTGTTTGTACCGCCCGAAGTTATACTGGCATCATTCCTGGTTCCGATGGTGATTTCCTGAGAAAAGAAAAAAGCACTGCAGAACAGTAATCCTATTTTTATAATTCTTGTTTTCATTACCTTAATTTTTGTGTTATAATTAGTGTTTATAGTTGTATTTGTATTCTTTTAAAATATTGCCGTTAATGTCCGTTACTTTTTCAAGGCGGTTTGCGGTATCGTATATGTAATATTCCCGGATGCCGCTCGGTGGGGTAATACTCCTCACTCCAATTAACGGATCATAAGTGTAGGTCGTAATCTGGTAATCCTTAAAATCGTTACTTTTTCTTAAGTTATCTAATGCTGTTAATAGATTAGTTTCATCATTGTTCGGAAGCTGTACTGCATCGGTATCGGATGCGGAAATAATTGCCGTTACCAAAGAATGGGTTTTGATATTATCATATAATACCCCCTCAATCTTGGCAATAGGTTGAGACTGATTATAACCCCAGATAATCGCAACAGGAATGCCATTTCCATTTGCAGCAGGTTTTAGAGTATATTGAAGTATATTGCCTTTGGAATCGTAATAGTTATATTCCACCTCTTTGTTCATTCCTCCTGTTGGCTCAATATCTTTGCTAAGCACACTGAAAGGCAGTGGAAAATCTTTATTTTCAATATTATTCACAATTCTTTGCTTTGCTTCTGCTTCTGTTGCTGGATAATTTGTCAATGTTTTCGAAATAGTAACCCCTTCCTTTTTTACTTCGGTTTCCAAAGGAATACCGATGATGTTCTTTTCTTTTAAATAATTGTTTAAATCATGAGCATATTTATAATGCTGTGAAGTATTTACACCGCTTCCTACAACAGAGGTGGTCTGACTCTCCGGAAATATATGCTGAGGAGGATTTGTGTATGCGGTTGTCTGTTCGGTTACTACCGTAGGTTGGCTGTTGACATAATCTGTCGTTGTCGTTTTGACGCTTTTGATCCAATAATTTTCTAATCCAAATGGATTATATTCAAACTTAACTATGGACATTGGTCCTAAAACACTACAATCTGTCGTCTCTGAAGTAATAGGAATTATCTCAAGACCTACTCCCATAATATTTTCTGATACTGAATTAGTAGGTGAATATTTATTATTGAAACTATAATCCTTATCATAAAGATTTTCTGTTCTTTTTATTAATTCATTTGTAGAATTAAACAGTTGTTCCTCCAAAACAAGTCCCCTATCATACCCTCCTCCTGGCCAAGTTACATTAATAGCACTAGACGCTTCATAGCTTGTCCCATAATTGTCATTTTGAAATTTAAATTCTTTTCGATATGAATTTTGTGGATTTTTACTATCAACATAATATTCCTGTACATAGTCATATCCCACAGATTTCCCCCTGACTGTAGTAGTTTGCCATCCCGGGTTATTTGATGCCCAAAATTCTGTAATTGTAGACTCTCCCATACTATGTGGAAGAACATTATTAGGCATTCTCTTAGTAAATCGTGAAACGAATAGTTCTTCTCCCAAATTCTTTCCACTATTTTTCGTGTAAGGAAGAATATGGTTTGCTGTGGGCTCTTTATAAGTATATTGTCTCTCAATCTTCCCTCCGTTATTATCCACATATTCTATTTGCTTAATACGAAGTGTTCCTGCTTTTCTTGTGTATAAGGTGTCTATTGGCGTTTTAGTAACGTCTGTCCAGGAATATTTTGCCTTGCATGTAACATTAGGATTATCCATATCTTTTGTGACCGAGAGGACATAATTTCCAGGCGAATCATTTCTTTCAGTTGATCCTACTGTATCACCTTCCTCAGTTGTATTATCCGGTTTTTTTAGTTTCCATACACAATGTCCGTTGGTATTATAGGGCGAAGAATAAGTCGTTGTAAATAGAATCTGCTGATTGGATGAATTATCAGTAATTGTAAAAGGCATTTCAATTAGAGGATTTGCTAAATTGTCGGCCTCGACCGGAATAAATTCTTCTGCGTAATCATAAACAATTTCCGGCTCAGAAAGGTCAAATTCGTCCGCTTCATATTTAATTTCCGTATACCCTCCTGTGGGATAGGTAATCTTCCTTAAATTTCCTAATCTTCCATAATTAATATCCGGGTTTTTATCTGCTCCAAAATATGAAGATGAAATATTTGTAGGAGGAGCATATATAGAATTAGAAATACTTTTTACTCCATTTTCCTTACCATTGTATACCCCCCAAAAATCTACGTCATTGGAAATGCGGTTTGGCAAGGTCTTTTCAATTTGTGTTGCTTGGTCATAATATGTTTCATAATATTCTAGTTTATATTCATTGTTGTTTAAATTGTCTCTTACACTGACTAATTTTAGTCTTTTGTCAACTCCAAATAAATAAGATGAGTTATAAAAATAATCTGGATAGGAATAATCTTCTTCAAGAATTGTAGGTATTTCTCCAGGAGATTCAAAGTAATCATAGTTGAATGTATAATCTTTAATAATGTTGTTTGCATTATCTTGAACCGTCATCCCTTTTAGAAATACATCACCTTTAATATCTAATCGCGGTTCTTCATTTTTATTATTGTATGTAAATAAAATTTTTCCTCCCGGAAATATAATTTCACTTATAGGTTTATCTGTTGATCTAGTATAATTTACACATTTTTCCCTAATAATAGAAGGTGGAGGAGCTATAACATTATGAGGCTTATAAACGGCTATTCTTTTTTGTGTTGAAACAGATGAAACATAAAATATTTCGACACCACCTGGCATGCCATAGTGGTAATTAATAAAGTTGTTTTTTTGAGTTGAAATTTTTGTAAGGTGATAATTGGGATCAAAAGGAAATATTAAATTATTATCTTCCCGATAGCATGTATTCCTTGTCTTTATACTCCCATCAATATGAGAAAAATCATACCTAATACCTGTTTCGTCAGTGATCATCATATCCATTACATTGCCTTTTTTGATCTTGATAGAGTTATATGGCATGGGTACTCCTGTTTCATTTTGAGCATCCAATATAAATTTTCCACTTTTACCATTTAATAGACTGTAAGCAAAAATATCAGGTTTAAGGTCGATTTGAGGTTCAGCTTCCAAATAAGACGTAACTGCTAATGCTTTATAATAATCGCCGGATATTGTGCATGCCGGATATGATATTATTGGATTAAAATTCCAATCAATAAGAATATGAGATCTAGAAGTAACATCTCTTGCTCCTATAACTTGTTGAGAAAGTGATGCTCCGGTATTTAATGACCATCCTAATCCTACTCGGCTTGCCAATTCCCCAACTTTTATCCCGTTTGTAACATAATTTAACTCTATTGGAATACTTATGCCATCTAGGTCAATTGTATACAATGGAATACTAAAGTTTGCAACGCCTGTATAATTTCCGGGAGGTATATCTATAAACTTAGATAATGCTGCTGCATCAGGTGTTTTAGGAAACATGTCTATTGTACGTTCATATGATTTATTTTGGCTTAAAAATTTATTTACCATTAATAAGGCAAAAATTGAAATAATTACTTTTCTCATCATATTTTTACTTTTTAATAATTTTCGCATTCACGGATTTCTTTTCGGTTTTAGCAGTAACAATGTACACTCCCTGTGGTAAATTTTGGGTGTTAATCTTTGTTACTGCATTCCTGGTTTTTATGGTTTGGAGCTGTCTTCCGCTCATATCGTGAAGATAGATATCCGCTTCACCAAACTCAAAGTCAATTTCCACATAGCAGTAATCTTCCACAGGATTCGGGTAAATTTTGAGGTTTTGATTGTCAACTAAATCATCAAAGTCCTTATCGCCCAGTTTCAGAATCTTCCAGTTCTCCTGTCCCAGTTCTTCCGCACTTGTTCCCGCCAAAAGATATGTACCGTCATTCTGGAATTTAGCCGATACCAGTCTTTCCGTTTTTTTCTTGTCTTTTCCTGTGATATGCTTTCTCCATTGCTCTTTTCCGTCGGTGTCGAGATAAAGCATCCAGAATTTTTCATCATCCCTCCTTATTCTTTCCTCTGCCTGTGTATAACCGCCAATTAAAAAACCTTTGTCTTCACTGTAATGGTCTTTGTTGGTTTTTCTGATAACATCCAGACTCATTGCAACATCTCTGTTTCCGAAGCTGTAGTTTTTCTGCCAGATTTCATTCCCGTCATTATCAAGATTAATTACCCAGATATCCGTTCCCTCCTTCAAGTTTTCTCTTTTGTTGCCCGATGATTGACTTCTGCTTTCTCCTGCGATAATATATCCGTTTTGGGTATTGGCAATGGTTTTAGGACGGTCGTCTTCTGTTCCGCCAAAAGTTTTCTGCCATTCTACATTGGCGTTTTTATCCAATTTTACCACCCAGAAATCTCCTGCTCCGAAACCTTGTTGCTCGTTGAGCGTTGTCGGTTCTCCGTTCTTATTGCTTGATGATATTGAAAGGTCTAAAATATTCGTTGCCGTATTTTGGGATGAATTAAGTCGTTTTGATGAGTTGGATGAATTGGAAGATTTTGATTCTCCGGATTTACTTTCGATGAGATTTTTATTTTGCTCTTTCTGTTTTCCGGAAACGTTGTTTTCAGTCTTTCCAGAGGTGGAATAAATCGCAATCAAACTTCCTCCGTCTTTTGTCGCAATCATTTCCTGTACTTCATCCAGTCCTTTTCCACCAAGAATCGTCGTATTGATGAGTTTTCCGTTTTTGTCCAATTTGGAAACAAATACATCTTTTGAACCGAACAGCTCTTTATGGGAATTGATGTTTCCCGTCACAAAAAATCCTTCATCCATAGACTGCACCACAGATGATGCTTCGTCATTGCTTTTGGTTCCTAATGTTTTCTGCCAAAGCTCGTCTCCGTTTTCATTCAATCTGATAATCCAAACATCACTCCCTCCGAGATTATTCTCTTTCTTATCTCCTGACTGATTCGAGTAAGAGGTTCCTGCTAACAAAAATCCACCTTCTCTTGTCGCTACCGAAGACATCAAATAATCGTGTCTGGTTCCTCCGAAATATTTTCCCCAGACTTTATTCCCCTGCTGGTCTAATTTCAGGACGTGGTAATCGTATCCGCTGTTTGGCTTATTGCCTATAGCTTCCGGCTTATTGCTTTTAATGGAACTCCCCGATAAAAGGATTTGACGGTCAATCGTAGAAGTCATCGCGGAAAGAAAATCCTGTGAGGAGGAATCAAAATCTTTTTGCCAAGTTACTTTCTGTGACTGTATATAGATAATCCCTGACAAAACAGACAAAATGATAGAAAGTTTTTTCATAGTCATTTGTATTTTTTTGATTAATCAAATATATTATTTTTTAATAAATCAACAATGTTTTTTTGAAAAGAAAAAGAAACAGCGTATTATTTTTTTGTTAACTCCTGCAAAAATATAAAATATTTTGATTGTAGCAATATAAGGTTGCGAAAAAGTAAGCAATTCTTTTTCATTTTGCAGAGTGCAAAATATAGAAGAATCGAAAATAATCAGCATTAAAAAAGAAATTCCCGTAAAGTTAGGACGGCAGATAAAGGTGTTTCGGGAAAAGAAAAACTTTTCCCAAAATGATCTTGCTTTGTTGATGGGAAAAGACAGACAATACATTTATAAAATGGAAAAAGGAATCGTGAATCCTACTATTTCAACAATTGCCCTGCTTTGTCTTGCCCTTGAAATTTCAGTTGAAGATTTGGTCAGGGAGCTCACTATTTAAATAAATATTATTGCTAACATTTATATTTAGATTGTATTTATTGTTCGTTATTTTCGTTTTTTCACCAAAAAATCTTTGGTTTAAATTTTATACTACTTTTTACAACTCAGTATCTAAACCATATAGTACCTCCTGATGTTTGGTCAGCTTATAGTACGTGTCAAAAAATCTCTTGTTTTGAAAGTACGAAAACTGTATAATAGAGGTTAATATTTTGAAATCAAGGTTACTCACCAAAGAACTCAACAGTTCGAAATCCTCCCGAAGCTCCTTGATCTTTCAGATATTCAGGGAGTAAAGCACGCCTTGATTTTAAATTATACGATTTACTTGATTTTCTATATGTATGATTATGAAAAAACTTCTCACCTGATTTGTCATTGCTGTATTATGACTGTCAATTTTTGGACAAGGAGCGATGATCGATGATTCTTTATCATGGTTGTAGTCGCACTGGAGAATGATGAACTTGAATAACCAAGATAGAAACATGGAATACAAAGAGTTGAATCGTCTCAATTATGATTCTTGAGAGTTAATGACAAATTGAATCTTATACAGACACTCCAGTAAATATTGATGGTAAAAAAAATATTTATTTATTCTTATACTCCTTTAGCAAATAATAGGTCAAAAGATATAAAAAAGATAATTAGCTCCCTTAAATTATAATTCTACTATCAAATCTGTCCTACGTGGCAGGTTTTTTTCTTACTTTGACTTGTAATCAAGAGTACGCTTGCGTATAGTCTGAAGTAATACTTTTTTATATTTATCAATCAGCACAACGAATGAAGAAGCAGTGGTATAAATCTCTTGGATTATGGTACGGAATTGGATTTATCGTATCATTAGGAATTATTTTCTGACTTGGAAAATCATTTAATGAGGAAACAAAAGAAACAACAACTACCTTTACTACGAATGGAATCACTCAATTCCGTAAAGGTATGGATATCGCAGGTGGAGTAAGACTTACCTATAAAGTAGATTTCTCTAAATATGAGCAGATTTATGCTATCCAGTCAGAAAGAGATCTTGCAAAGAGACAAGCAATTTCAGTGATTCTAAAAAATATTGATAATAGAATATCTGCTTTAGGAGTAAGTGATTATTCTGCTAGACAACAAAATATAGGTAATGAGACATTCCTCGTGATAGAAATCGGAGGTGTACATTCTATTGAGACAGCGAAAGAAATCATTGGTAAGACAGTCGAACTCGAATTCAAAGTACCAGCTAAAGAATCTGAAAAAAATACTCTCATTGCAGAAAGAAAAACAATGGCTAATGATCTCTTCACTCAAATCAAGGCAGATCCTTCAAATATTGAAAATATTGCTGGTAGCAAAGAAGGAAATGAAGTGTATCTCACAGAATTAGACAATAGAGATTTTGATACTCTCTCTACTCTCTATAGTGATAAAAAAGATTCTTTCCTGACTGCAAAATCAGGTGATGTGATCCAAAGTGAAGGTATCTATATTGATAGTACTTCTACTGGAGGAGAACCTATCGAAGGATATGGACTTATAAAAATTAATTCGGTACAAAATACACAAAGTGATAGTATAACTACTGATAAATTCACTTCTGTAGCCACTCAATTTGGTAAAAATTTTGGTATCTCTACGGGAAATACTCACAATGGAACAACTGGTGAAGTATATTATGATGAAACATCTTCAGAACTTCGTCTCAATAGCGATATGAATGCAAGTTCATTCGGCGGAGGTGAAGGATTACAAGTTCTTGCTATGCATAATATATCACCTACAGAACAAGCTAGCATTATTACTGCATTGAAACATAATCTCATCATCAATGGTACTGAAGTGTTCATCAACAAAACACCACAATGGGTAGTAGCAGTCAATCCAAAAACGAACGAAATTCTCAACGGCGCATTCTTCTCTTACGCTGCTCCATGAGTAAACCAATTTGGAAAATCCGTTATTACTATCAATTTTAATGATAAAGGTAGAGAAATTTTCTGTAACCTTACCAAAGAATTTACAAATCAACAAATGGCTATCTTCGTAGGTTGAGTACTCCAAACGGCGCCAGTAATCAATGAACCTATCTGTTGAGGAAGTGCTCAAATTGATGGTGAATTTACTACTGAAAGTGCAAAAGCCCTTTCTGATAGTCTCAATGAAGGAGCACTTCCTGCTCCACTTATCCTCTCTTCTGAAGAAAAAATCTCTCCAGTATTAGGAGAAGGAGCTGTCAATGGAGCATTCTTAGCGTGAGGTGTTGGTCTATTACTGATGTTTATCTTTTTGTTAGCAATGTATGGATTAAGAACTTCTATTATTGGATTAGTCGTTATGATTGCATTCTTAGTCTATTCTCTTGCTATATTTAAGATTATTGATTATGCATTTTCTCTCAGTGGTATCGCAGCGATTATCCTTTCATTAGCTATGGGTATAGATGCCAATATTATTATCTATGAAAGACTTAAAGAAGAACTAGAAACAGGTAAAAGTTGGTTAACTGCTGTCGATGTTGCTTATGATAGAAGTTGGCTCGCTATTAGAGATGGTAACATGACAAATATTATCGTCTATGTAGTACTATTCGGTATGGGTATGAGTATCTTCAAAGGATTCTGATTTGCTGGTCTCATCACTGGAATTCTTATCCTTGTCATCAATGTACCTCTTACCAAAATCCTCCTCAAACTCTTCAAAAAATAAGAAGCTACTATTAAAAGAGAGAACTCCTTGAAAACGAAAGATGATATCACTATGATGGTGGTATTATTTTTTTATTTTCCTCCACACGAGATGTACTCTCTCAAAACACTTTGAAGTAGTATAGGAATTATCCTACTCACTCTTTTTATAGCACTAGTAGGTATTGAATCCTATAATGCTTATATGATAAATCATACCTACTACTATGATATGATCAGTAATATTACAAATTGGAAACTGATCATAGGATTTACAATCGTATCACTACTTCTTCTCTGGGTTATCTTTAAGCAAAAAACATTCAAACTCTCTCATCTATGATGAAGTATCGTTATCATGATGATTATCTGATGATTTATACATGTTATCAATAAATGAGGATTAGTAGGATCTACTGGTAGTGTCCTTTATTTCTTCAATATACTCATTCTTCTAGGACTTATTATTGTCTTTTTTGGAGGGCTTTATGCGTGAGGAGCATTGCTCTACAAAAAATATATCAAATCAGAACTCTCTTCGTGGTCAGATAGTATGCTTTCACTTTGATTAGGTTTATGAGTTTTTCTATTATGTAATTATATTCTACTTTTCACTCAATTATTTTTTCCTATTTTCGCTTGGATTCAACTGATAGGATTATGATATCTCATCTGGTCACAGCCACAGATATGGAAAGAAACAAGTCTCATTATACATAAAAGTATTTCATCACTAAGAGATGAAGGTATCAATCAACAAATAATTTTTGCTCTACTTATATGATGAACACTTCTTTATATTCTCTTCGGGTTTAATCTTTCATTTATTCCTTACTCTACTGCTTGGGACGCTAATCATGCGTATATGTACTATCCTAAAGTCTGGTCATTGAACAATGGATTATTCTTTTCAGAAGGTCCAGTTACATCTCCTTATCTTTGGATGGTATATATTTCATACTGGTTTAGCCTCTTCAAGCCATTAGGAACATCATTTACTCTTGCTCCTGATACGATAGCTGTTGTAATGAACAATATCAGTGGTTGGTTATCACTCTTCTTTGGATTAGGTGCTTTATCGACTATTATACAATATTGTAGAGATAAAAAAATTATTACTTCTGACAAACAATCATTATATGGATTGGGGATTGGATGGATGTATTTCCTTGTTTGGCTCATGAGTGGTATGTGAGCATTTCTTGTATTTGTAGACAACAAGACCGATCTATGAGTAATGAGTCTCACTATGCTTGCAATTATGTCAGGATTCCTCTTTATTAAATCTATTACAAATAAAAATCTAGAATACTTTTCACGAAAAATACAAGACAATATATCAGCACTACTCTCAGGATTTTTCTTTGCTCTTGCTATACTCTCTAAACCTACTGCATTTCAAGATGTTATTATTTTCCTTCTTTTTCTTATTGGAAGTTTCGTCGGAGTATTTTGAATCATAGGAATTTTCTTATTAGTACTCGCTGTACTATGAAAAGCTGAAGCAATGTCGATGGTCTTCTATATTAGCAAAAACTTTGCAACCAAATTAAGTATAGCCTGACTCGTATCCAGCGTAACTCAGATAGCAATTTCACGAAAAAATAGACTACGACAAATCTTCAAACCAATTCTCTATCGATGAATAAGTATTGCTGTATTATTATTTTTATTCAAAGGAACGTATTTAGTAACCTACCAGATTATCAATAATTCATTTTCTGTCACAAATCTCGTCAAAGGTATATTGCTCTCTCAAGAGACAACTCAACAAACCAACAACCAACAACCAATTCGCCAACTCGCTCACTCTCCAATCCTAGTGGCTGATACGGGTGAATCAACTGAACTCCTTACTCAAGACTCAACAACCAATTCGCCAACTCGCTCACTCTCCATCTCACCCCAACAATGTAATCTCACTGTAGCAGGACTGACACAAGACAATCTTTATGATAATCTTGGAGAAATTGAATGAGGATGATTAACTGAAGATCTTGGAAGATATATCTGATATGGTCAAAGAATTTTTAGTCATCCAAGTACTCGATCTCCTACTGAAGACCAACAATATGGTCCTGTGAGAATAGGATATCATTTACTTACAGTGATATTCCATACTCCAGGTTGTTATAGTCTCAATACCACAGCCGATCAACTCTGTGAAGATCCTATAGCAGGACAATCTCCTGAAGGGATTCAAAATCTTATGAAGAACATCGATAGAGGATCCAACCAATATAAATTCTTACAATGAATTCTAGATAAATATGAAGATCTCAGTCAAGAAGCTGATACTATCAGAAAGTCCTCTCTTTTACAAGAAATCAAGCAATCAATTAAAATTTATGTTGAAAGTAATGTTGTTCAAGTGAGTAAAGATAAAGTTGGTAAAACTGTAGTAGCAGTTCCCTATGCTTTCCTCACACCACTCAATGTCATCTTCAACTGGTCATTACAAAACTTAAGTTCTTATTATACTGATATTGGATTTGTTTGGATTTTATCACTCATCTTACTGATCAGTGGTACTATTTATAGTATATATAATCAGAAAAAAGAACTCATTATCCTTCATCTTGTTACTCTTTGTGGATGGATATTATGGCGATTCTTAGCTAGTGGTATTATTTGGTATGCGGTAGGTATCATTGCATGGACAACATTCTGTAACGCTCTCTTTCTCAGTAGCATATCTACAAAAAAATGAACTCCAATATACAATCGGTCTGTGAAAATACTTATAGGTATTATTATTATTACAGCTGTTATTCAAACAGTATTTAATATAACAAGAATGGCTTCACAAGGTTCATCAGGGCCATTTACTTGGTACAAGTGATACACTTGAAAAGATACAGAATTCTTATTTACTGCTCAAGGAGGATTCTGACAACAAGAGGTTATCAAATATAATTATACTGCTCAAGATGTCTTTAATCTTCAGTTTGCACATTACAATACCTTTATGAATCACGTTAAAGATCGCAATAACGAAGATGGTATTTTAGTAGCTGGTACATATCTTCAATATTTCTTAGATAATCAAAACAATATCATAAGTGATGGTCTTCTTACATCTCTATGGCAACGATGATCTGATAGTAATACCTGTAATCTTAATCTTAGGTTACACGATAAAAAGATAAAATATCTTGTTATTGACCCTAATATCTGATCAGTAGTAATGGGAGATGGTAATGCATCATTATTTGATAGATTCTTTGCGAAAGTTGATACTGTCTCCAACACTATTCTTGAAGATGGGACAATGACTATGTTAGTAAAAATGGTAGAAGATGGATATCTCAAACTTATTAGCACCAATAATGTAGGAGCAAAATATGCCTATACGCTTTCTGATGAAGATATTGTATGAGGTATAAATTTACTACCAGATGAGACTCTTAAAACTTATCTTCAACAAGCATTTCAATCAGATCCAATACTTTTTAGAGCAAAACTTACCGTTCCAAGATTCTTTGAAGAAGAAGCAAATTATTATTTTGCTCTTATCGGTACTATCTTCCAGACAAGATTAGCTCATAGTGAAGGGATCAGTGATGTATCAGATATTTTAGGTAAAGATGTTAATACCATTAATATTGCAAAATCTCTCTCTCTCATTAATGAATCTCAAGGGAAAATCAATCTTATACAACTCAATAAAGAATTAACAAATGATGAAAGAGCTGTATTATGATATTATATCACTATTCAATCCAAATTACAAAACAATGATCTACAGTGAGCACAAGAAATTATTAGTCAACTTCTTCAGAGTAGTATCGCTGGAGGTAGCCAACTTATTACCTTTGAACGTACAAACTAAATATATACAAAAGTCGTCTTTTATAGGACGATTTTTTGTTGTATCAACAAGATACTTCACTATAATAACAATATTAACCTTCCACTTTTAACTTTCCACTTTCAACTCTTATTCATGCTTTTCATCGGAGATATCCATATCCATCCTCGTTACTGAACCCTAACAATTGATACTCTTCGTGATTATATATCACAACATGATGATGATCATATCGTATTTTTGGGAGATTATGTCTATCGCTTCTCCTACGATAGACCTTCTCTTTTTGCACTCCTCGATTTCTTCATTGAATTAACAAATAAACAAAGACATGTCTATATACTTGCTGGAAATCATGATCGACTAGGACAGCATTTTGTCTACTCAGAGACGGAGAAGATTTTACAACAAAACACTCATGAGTATCTCCACATCATCACCAAGCCAGAGCTTACTACTATTCAGGGTCAGAACTTTCTTTTTGTTCCCTATCTGCTTTCTCGATCTCGATATACACCAAAAAAAGAAAACTACCCTGACCGAGATCCAAGCTTACGTATCCTCAGTGAAAGTACGAATACAAATGAAATCGAGAGTTATCTTCTGAACTCTTATCTAGAAGATCAGATTCAAGAACACAACAATCTCACTATCGTTCATCACTATTATACTGCTAACACAAAGTTTCCAGGTATCAAAAGTCAGTTCTTTTACAAAGATAAAGCTATTAGTCCTCATTTCTTAGAATACGAAAATGTAAAACTTATTTCCTGACATATCCATCACGCCTTCTCTTATAAAAATTATCTCTGTCTCTGAGCAGTATGGTCCACCAGTCCCTTGGAAACCAATATCTATCAATATCTTAGTCAGTATAATCCAATAAATAATAATTGGAAACTCACTCAGATAGCAATCAATCCTTATATTACTCTTCATGAAAATACAGAACAAATCACAGAACAAACTCTACTAGACCATCGAGATACGCTTAAAGAACAATCAGCACAAGCACTTCAATCAGGTCAATATGATATTGCTTTCAAATATTCTGAATTACCACTTTCTCGCACAACAGTCACACTCTATTCTTCTGATTGATCGTATGAATCTATTAATGACCATATTGATTCAGGTCTTCGCCAACAGGTCCGTGATGTACAACTCAAGCAGACGCCACTGAATATGGATCAAGCGGTCCAAGATTTGGTCGATAGCTCCTCTGATTTTGGGTCCTCATGGGCAAACTGGAAGCAACTCCTCCACGATTATCTTGAGACCAAATATGGAGATAAAAAAGATGACTACCTGACCCTGTTGAGTGACTTAGATATTAAGGTGTAAGTTTTATTCTTTACGATGATTTATGAAACTTGATATACCTCTTATATTACAAGAAAAAGATAGTATTGACTGTTGACCAGCTTGTATCAGTATGATTATGAATTATTATGGAAAACCCAAATCTATAGAAGATATAACTAAAGATATTTCTGTTTATGAAGGAGTCTGAACTTATGCTCCTCAGTTATGAATATATCTATTAGAGCAGGATTTTGAAGTTAATATCATTACACTGAATCCTCATATTTTTTCAATTCATCACAGGAATGATGATCAAGCTACTATTTATAAACATATAACCACTCTACATACAGATCAGAAAAAAGAAAAAATACGTGAGAGCCTCAAGTACTTCAAAAAATTCATGGAAAGATGATGACTAGTCATACCAAATATCCCAACAAAAGAAGATATTATTCAAGAGATATCACAAGGAAGACCTTTAATTGCCTTACTAACTTCTAATTTTCTCTCAACAGATGAATTTAAATTTAATTTTCATTTTAATACTATAACATGAGTAGAAAACAACATTATTTATGTCAACGATCCTGATGATAGTATCTGATGAAGAATACAATCATATCAAATAAATGATTTCTTATACTGAATCTATGCAAGCGCTTTCGGAGATTGAGACAATAGTTGTGTTATTACTATTAAAGAAAAATAAAAACTATTCACTCTTGATTTTCACACCAACTCCTTTATAATCTACAGATATATTTATTATTTATTTCTTCACTCTTATGTCATTTACACTTCCACCATTACCATACGCTTATGATGCTCTCGAACCTGTCATTGATAGAGAGACTATGCAAGTTCATCATACCAAACATCACCAAACCTATATCGACAAACTCAATGCAGGTCTCGAATCATACCCAGACTATAGTGATTGGTCACTCAAAGACTTATTAACAAAGATCAAAGAGCTTCCAGAAGATCTCCAAAAAGTGGTCAAAAATCATGCAGGAGGTCATCACAATCATAGTCTCTTCTGGACGATCATGAAAGCACCAGCAGACAACAATCTCCCAACAGGAACTCTTGCACAAGCCATCAATGACAACTTCGGATCATTTGAAGGATTCAAAGATAAATTCTCTACTGCAGCTACGAACCAGTTTGGAAGTGGATGGGCTTGGTTAGTGAAATCAGGAGAGAGTCTCGAAGTTATCGCTACCGCGAATCAAGACAGCCCACTCATGGATGGAAAAACTCCACTTCTTGGACTCGATGTCTGGGAACACGCTTACTATCTCAACTATCAAAACAAAAGACCTGCCTATATCGAAGCGCGATGGTCAGTGGTTAATTGGGAAAAAGTAGAAGAGCTATATAAGGGATAATTTTAATAAGTACACCATAATGGCTATAGAAATAGAACATAAGTATCTGATCAATAAAGAACTGTGGAGAGATATTATACCTGATGAAAGTTTTGTCATTAAACAAGCATATCTTTATAATAGCGAAGAAAAACGAATTCGTACAAGAATCAAAGGAGAGAAAGGATATATTACCGTCAAATGAAGAATAAACTGAATCAGTAAATTAGAATATGAATATGAAATACCTCTCAACGATGCACAAGAAATTATTCAAAAGCTATGAACACAAGTTGTAGAGAAAATAAGACATATCATCTATCATGATGGTATGATGCGAGAAGTCGATGAGTTTACTGGTCTTAATAAATGACTCATCGTTGCAGAGATAGAATTAGAAAATGAAGATCAGAGTTATTCATTACCCAATCGAGTAACTGAAAATGTAACCCATGATCGTAAATATTTTAACTCTCAATTATCACTTCATCCATATTCTACACGAGAAAATAAATCATAGAAAAACCCGCAAATGCGGGTCTCTTTTTTTATTATCAATTCTGTAATTACAAACTATGATTATTCTCCAAAGCAGCAATTCTCTTTGCTAATGGTGGATGAGTTGAAAATCGTTCTGCAAATCTACTTCCACCAGAGAACTTCATGGTTGAAAATCCATCTTGTGGGACAGGATTTTCTGAGATTTGAGCAAGTTTCTTCAGACCTGCAATCATATCATGCTTACTAGTAAATTTCGCTCCACCCAGATCTGCTTTGTATTCCCTCGCTCTACTATGAGCCATCAGTACCAGTCAAGCTAAGAATCCGAAGATCATATTCAGGACATTCACAATCAGAAGATATCCGATACCTCCACCTCTGGATTCACCTTTACTAATAGCTGTATCGATGATACCACCGAGTATTCTCGCAGCGACAATCGTAAACGTATTCAATGATCCTTGTAAAAGTGTAGAAGTCACCATATCACCATTCAGGATATGCGCCATCTCATGTCCAACCACACCTTGAATCTCGTCAGGACTCATCATTTCAATCAAACCAGATGATACGGCAACTAGACTCTTATTTTTGCTCGCTCCCGTAGCAAACGCATTTACTTCTCCCGCTTCATAGACACCAACTTCTGGGATTTTGATCTTGTGATTGAAGGCAATCTGTTCGACAGTATTGTAGACCAGTTTGAGTTTCGGATCACCGATAGAAGAATCGAATAATTGGATATGATACAGTCTCTTGGCTGACCATTTACTGATAAGGAGATTCACGATTGCACCACCTAACCCAAGTACAATCGCAAACACAATCAATCCTGAATAACTATTGGGTTCTATCGAGATACCAAAGAATCTTTCTGCCAAGAAGAGCAAAATATTCAGGGTAATCAGAATAGCAATATTGATTCCAAAGAGGAAAAACATTCTTTTGAGCATAGGAGGAGAATAACAAAATAAATTCCTTTGATCCAAGTATAGAAATCCATATAGTCAGTGCAAGATATTTTAATAATCATTGCGCAAGGTCTCACGAAGTGAATGCGGCACGAAGCAATCCACTACTGGATCGCCACACTCCTCTCGTAAACTCGAGTTAAAAATCGTTCGCGATGACAAATCACTATACTCATGTCCCAAAAAACGAACATCATCACTTACGAAGGCAACGGATGAGACAGGATCGATGTCTACCTCACTAAGAACCACGAATATACTCGTAATTTTTTTCATCGTCTCGTCGCTCGTGGAGATATTCTCGTGAATGATGTAGTGGTGAAAAAAAAGTCGCTCTGACTGAAACACGGAGACATCATCACGATTGTCCATCCTGAGAGATATATGGAGTCAGAAATGCTCGCTCTTTCTCCTGCTATCGATCTGAACATACTCGTAGAGAAAAAAGATTATCTCGTCGCCTACAAGCCCAAAGGAGTTCTCTCTCATCCCAATTCTGTCCGATGAGTAGAACACGCCAATATGGTCGGAGCACTCTATCAGTACTTCAAAGCACAAAACCTTCCCACCACAGGTAATTTCATCAGAGCCGGACTCATCCATCGTCTAGACAAAGAAACGGACGGACTCATGCTGATCGTGAAGACGGAGGAAGGACTGAAATATTTTAAGGATCTCTGGATGCAAAAGTCTGGTGGCGAAACCATCGCGGACAAAGAACTCGTTCCATTGAAGAAATTCTACCGTGCTCAAGTCCTCATCACGGACAAAGGACAACAATTTCTCGATACTATTACTTTACCCCATATCATCCAAGAACTCGTTATCCCCAAAGTTCCTCATTACGAACCCAAGATGGGAATCACGAAGATTACAAACCTCAATATACACTTACAGACCTCACCCTCGTTCCCTCCCCTGTCAGGGAGGGATGACCACAAGGCACTCACAAAGGAGGAAAGCCCCTCTCTGTCAGGAGGGGGGTTGGGGGGAGGTTTAAGGTTTGCAGAGCTTTCCATAGAAATCCTCACGGGTCGTACGCATCAGATCCGTTATCATCTCAGTAGACACGGACTTCCTGTCAGAGGAGATTATCTCTATATGGATAAGAAAGATCTCGATGAAAACGATATCATGCACCTCCAAGCCTACCGTCTCCAATTTCTCGATATCGAAGGAGAGATGATGGATGTAGAATGTGAAAGAAGTTGGTAGGATAGTTCACAAACAAGTTATTCTATCGTTACTTCATTTGTAATTACACCCTATTTCTCTACCATAGTCATCATATTTTACTAGCTAACTATTACTCTATGAAAAAAGCTCTTCTTGTTATCGTACCACTCATCATCATTGGTATAGTTGTAGCTATCATGACAAAATTTTCAACTACACCT
>CAYWIJ010000019.1:0-17246 GCA_964458335.1 uncultured Candidatus Peribacteria bacterium
ACAAAGAGGAGTGGATTGCTTCATTCCACTACGTTACACTCGCAATGACGGGTAATGAATTGCTTCATTTGCGTTCGCAATGACTTATTGTTTGATGATTTTTTTGACAAATTTGTTACCTGACTTAGGATCAGTAGCGACCAAGAGATACATACCTGGTTTTAGGTAAGAGACATCAATATTTGTGTCTTCTGGTGCATGATCAATTTGTGATACTTTTGCTCCAGTGATTGAGAAAATCTGAATATCGTAGTTATTGTTGCCAGCCAAACCATCATTGAAACGAATAAACTCTTTAGCGGGGTTTGGTGCCACGGTGACAGTATGCCAAGGATTGGCAGGATCGTTTAGTCAGAGAGTAGGTCCCTCGTGATCAAGATTATCTCCTCGTGGAGAAACAGGTGGCTCTATCCATACTCCATTTTCTTTTTTGATACCTTCAGCGATACCATTTCGCATACCTCATGACGAAATACTTCCCCAACGAGAGTTAAGGAAGATCCGCGTATTATCTGGGAGAGAGTTGATGTTTTCGATGATGTTTTGATATCTGAGGATTTTTACAGGTGAAGTATTTGGGTTTCCATTTATAGTTCACGCATGAGAAGAAGTATTAAGGTGGATAGGTATGGTGTCTGATGGATTGTTCTGGTTTACAAAACTTAATCGGTTTATAGTTTGGTCAGGATTAGTATAGGATGCAGTCGCATTTCCGATAGGTTCATCATTTACTGTATATTGTATTCATCGTTCTTGATTATTAGTATTTGCTTCATACCGCGTATCGGTATTTTGATTATAAATTCGGATCATTCAGTTGTTAGCATAACTGTCAAAATATTTCGGTCCATCAACCGTCTGGTGATTGGTACCATTTGCCAGATCCCATGTTGTACCTGTAATTTTGTTGTTGGCAGTATCGATCACTCGTTTAGAGAAAGCCTGCTGTGCTTGCATTTTCGTCATACCAAAGATCCCCATCATACCAGCTATGATATATGCTTGCTGAGTTTTCGTCAGACCTATAGTCATATTAAAATTTGACGTAATACTATCCATAAAAGATCAAATTTTCTGAGAAAAATGAGATGATGCTGAGATTCATTCTTGTGTCTCAAGAGAGTGTTGAGGTGTATTAGACATAAAGATTAAAATTTATAATATAAAATCATTATTCATCTATTGTCATTATATTGTTTTGTTCTGTGAAGTCAAGCCTTTTTTGTTTTTTTGTGATATAACTATTATTATGAAGATATTGGAAGTTATGATATATTTATTATAAGGTAGCTTTGGTGACGAATGCACCATCTTTACAGTTGTTTACTTGTCCAAGTGCTACAGCTTTCGCCCTGTACGCAGGTTGTGGAGTGCCAGTATAACTGACTTGCCATCCTGCTGCCATACCTTTGAGTACTAAATAGGTATTACATGATACTTTGCTCGCTGGATTGATCGTCTCTCCGATCATAGATTTGCTCGCTGCAGTGTTGAATGGAGCATATAATATGTTGGATTTTGTGATATTGGTGAAGGTAAATGATTTTCCTGATGTGTTTTTTAGAGAATAGGTGTTTACTAAGTATGGTATAACCTGAGCGTAGTTCAGTGTCCCTTGTGAAGGTAAGACCGTAGTATACGTAGATTCTTCTGTCGTCTCAGAGGTAGTAGGAGTTACTTGTTCACTCGGAGCGAAAATATCTGTCTTTGGATCTGTAGTATCAGTAGGATGTTCAGATGCAGTATAATCAGGAGTAGTATCACCAGAGAGAATATCTCCACTCATTATGGTACCAGAAAGATTTATTCCTGACAAGATATCGGCGTCTAGCGTCTCGTCAGAGGTTTCCGTATCTGTCTGGTCCTGAGGAGCTAATACCTTATTATAGAGCCAATCAGAAGCACCAGCTCCGAGTTTGTATAACCCTCCACCTACAACACTGAGCAGAAGGAGTCATCCGATGACAGCAAGTCAGATGGATTTTTTTTGGATACTGAGTTTACTAAACAAGAGCGCAAACAAAAGAAGCACAATACTATTTAGTATTCCAAAGATAAAAAATACGGAAGTGTCAGTGAGAGAAGAGCTGATGGCAAAGAGGATGGGTGCAACTCACAAGAGATAGAGAAGAGATAAGAACTGCTTTCTGTCCATTCGTATGAAGAAAAAATAAAAATTATTCTATCTCTACTATACGTATATCAGTATGTTATAAAAGATGAAAATGTCGAGAACTGATAACTGATGGTTAGCAGAGAAGTTGCAAAATACTTGACAAATTAAAAAAAATATGTAATATGATGATGTGATACTGATTCACAATAAAAAAAGTTTTATTCTTAATGATGTGTGGTGACATCAATGAACAGAAAACAAAACAAAACATCATCTTCACAAGTTCTTGTTGTTAGTATGATGTGTACGGTGTTGGTTACGATCGTTGGACAAACGGTCAATGTCGCATTGAATCCTGGAGAATATCAATCTGCACAAGCAATCCACCAAGAACCTCAATCCGAAGTTCAACAGGTGCATGGAGTAGCAGATACAAACACAGATATACCATCACAATCTCTTCTTGTCGATGAACTTACTGCTCATGTCGGAACTAATAAAGACAAGCTAAATCATCGAGTAACGAAGCTATTGTGAGGAAAGGGAAGCGCAAATACATCAACAGAACAGGCAAAAAATGTAGAGAAGGGATCTGCATGACAATCACAATGATTTGATTATCATAAAGAAGATCCTCATACTCATACAGATGTGGAGAATGAATTGAATAACCAAAGAGATTATGTATCGTTTGAAGCGCTACAACACAATCTCAATACAACAACATGCAAGTATGACTTACCAGTGGATAATGCTGATCCGCCTTTGAGAGAAGTGATACAATGGTGACTAGATCACTGTTTGATCACTGTATCAGCAAGTTATAAGGTTTATCCTCATGATTACCTTACTCATAGGATGATGAGAGTGATCGCTGAACGTGCAGGATTTGTCGTGAAGATGGAATATGCGAACGACAATATCGTTACGAATAGTGAACTCCTTATGTTCTTAAATGCTTTACAACAACATCATCAGATCTCTGATATGCCAAGTGTACCAGTCGGTGCAAAGGTTACAAGAGGAGAATATCTGACGATATTGTACAGATTATTTACCAGTGACACCGTATGAGATCGTGAAGTGAATGATCCATGAGATCAACTCATAGCCTCAAATACTGAATCACTACAAACTCAAGCATTATCATTAGGAAAAGAATTGCTTATGCATACAGATCAGAAAAATCTGGATGTACCGAATGAACTGAAACAACAGTTACTTGACTATGCCAATAAAACCTTATCAGATACGACAGTAGATCCTACCAAGGATATGGCGAGTACGATCGGTGTGAATATTGATGCATTGCAAGCGACACGAGTGCAAATACAACAATGGCTTGGTAGGTCATAAATATATGTTTATAAAACTGCTTTTCTGGTAACAGATGCAGTTTTTTTGGTAAAGGAGGAGTCATTGCGCGAGGCAAAGGAGGAGTCATTGCGAGGCGATAGCCGTGGCAATCCATAGTAATGAGGGTAGTGGATTGCTTCGTCCTCCTTTCAGTCGTCCTCGCAATGACGGGCAAAAGGAGGAGTCATTGCGAGGCGATAGCCGCGGCAATCCATAGTAATGAGGGTAGTGGATTGCTTCGTCGTTCCTCCTCCTGTCGTTCCTCCAGTAAGAGGCGCAATGACAAAGAGGAGTGGATTGCTTCACTCTACTACGTTACACTCGCAATGACGGTCACAAAGCTTAATGACAGATTACAAAAAAATCCCATACTATGATGGGATCTCGACTGATATACACTGTGTCAGGATTATTTAACTTTTTTCAAAAGATCTCTAATTTCAGTAAGAAGTTCTTGGTCAGGAGTAAGAGCTGGAGCTTCCTGTTTTTTTGCAGGTTGTTTTTTTGCCATTTTATCTTTGGCTGTATTGATTGCTTTCACTACTATAAATAATGAGAAGGCGATGATCGCAAAATCTACCACAGCTTGGATTAACTGTCCATACATGATCTGTGCATCACCAAGTCCAAATGAGAGATCAGCAAAATTTTTACCTTGCATGATGATACCGATCAGTGGCATGATCACATTATCAACTAGAGCAGATACGATTTTTCCAAAAGCAGTACCAATGACTACTCAAACAGCAAGATCAATTACATTACCTTTCATGGCGAAATCTTTAAATTCATCTAAGAATTTTTTCATAGGTATATGGAGTTATAAAAATAAAAAACATAGCTGTTTTATAGTGATTATATGATATATTGCAAATGATTATAAAATCTCTTGCAAATGATTATAAAATCTCTTGAATTGACATATAATATTGATTATATATAAGTATTTATATCATAAATTACACTACATAATGAAAAATTGGTATCACTATGATAATGAGATGAAAAATCAAGAAGATTATTTGAAACAACAGGATACTGAAATGTGAGTTGCTAAAAATGTATTAGAAAAGAATGGCATGAGTCTATTTAATATGGTATCTCTTATTTCATTGGTTTTATGATGAGCTGTAGTAGGATGAGTGGTGATGAAGAAGTGTGCACAATGAGAACTTTCGAATGACCATATCCAACAGGTGCAACAATCTCATCAGAAAAATATTAGCGATACTTTATTATTGAAAAATAGTAGTAAATAATGGTATTCTAGTCTATGTTTTATCTTATTTGTATAGATAATGTCGTTTGATGATCCAAAAACATTTTGACCATTAGTAGGGGCATATTATGATAATGCTTTGAAATCTAGTCAGAAATATATCAAATATATGATCTTATGATCTCTGTTAGCAGGAACGATGCGTTCAGATGTATGATCTCTGAATTACACAACTGATACACAACAGTCGCCATCGTTGTATCAAGAATGTAAAAAAACTCTTCACAACATTGTGATTGAGTTTCAGAGAGGTTTTCCTAGAAGATAAAACTTATTTTTTCAGACTGATGGTCAGCGTATGATCTCCAAGAGTGAGGTCTTTTTTGATGTCTGGATTTTCTAGTCCATATGATAGAGTACTGAGTGTCTCTTCTTGTATGGTCGATCCATGATAATTGATGAGTTCTTCTGCATAGTCTCCAGATATTTCTAATTGGATACGATCAGCAATATCATAATTAGCTTCTTTACGAGCATCTTGGATAGATCTGATAAGATCACGAGCATATCATTCTCTCTCAAGTTCGGGTGTGATCTCCCAGTTGATTTGCATGACGATTCCATTATCTACCTCAATATCATCAGCTTGGTTATTCTTCATATAACTGATGTCATAACTTCCTGCTGGAAGTAGCCATTCTCCTACGACTACTGTTCCATCCTCAGATTCGATGAATTGTCCAGATTTTGCTAAGGCAAAGATATCTTTCGTTGCTTGACCGAACAGTTCTCCAATAATTTTTCCATCAGGTTTGCAGATTTTGGTCACGAGTGAATTTAATCTCACATCGGATTGTACTGACTTAATATTCAGCTCCTCTGCGATGATATCCAGATAATACTGATCAAGTTCAACCCCCAAAGTAAGAGTTGATAATGGTTGTCTTACTCTGATATTTTTCTTTCCTCTGGCTGCTAATCCCATACGTACGATGTCCTGAGTGATGTTCATCTGGTCAGAAAGTTCTGTATTGATAACAATTTCTGGATTTGGGAACAATTGAAGATGGACACTATTGAGATCTTTTCATTTATTATGGATTGCCGCGCTATCGCTCGCAATGACGGATTGTGTAAGTATTCTCCAGATGTATTCGGTGATGATCGGCATAAAGGGTGATGCTACGAGACAGAACTGAGTGAGAACGGTATAGAGTGTGTCATACGCAGAAGATTTGTCACTATCACTATCAGATCTACCTGTCGATTCATTTCATTTTGTACGGTAGACAGGTTTTCGGAATCTTCTTCTCGATCTACGGATATACCAGTTCGTAAGATTTTCCAAAAACTTCGTAATCTGACGAGATGAGTGTGCAAGATCGTAGTGTGCTAAGTCGTGATCAATCGTTGCGATAAAAGATTGCAATTCACCAAGAATCCACTGATCAAGACGATTATCTGAAGATGTTGCTTGGTAAAGGGTTTGTCATTCTGAACTTGTTTGTACAGCTTCACGTACTAAAGCAGAATCTTTTCCATTGGTTATGGATTGCTTCGTTTCACTCGCAATGACAGGACTTCGTTGGTCGATATTTGCATAGGTGATGAAAAATGAGAATGCGTTCCAGAGAGGAAGAATGTTTTGCTTGAGCGCTTCCAAGATGAGATCTTCAGAGAATGACATATCTCCACCACTAAAGAGAGGAGTAGTAAGGATAGACATACGGACAGCATCACCACCATATTGTTCAAAGGTAGGTTTTGGATCTGGGAAATTTCCAAGAGATTTCGACATTTTACGTCCATCATTTCCTGCGATCACTCCATGACAGATCACATTCGTAAAGGCAGGTTTACCAAACAGAGCAACTCCAAGCACGTGCATGACATAAAACCAAGCTCTCACTTGCCCCGTATATTCTACCACATAGTCAGCTGGAAATGACTTTTCAAATTTCTCTTTGTTTTCAAAAGGATAGTGTACTTGTGCATACGGCATAGAAGCAGATTCCATCCAACTATCAAGCACCTCAGGTATTCTATGATAGTTTTTACCATCTTTATGAAGTCGTACATCATCAATATAAGGGAGATGCATATCAAGTTCTGCATCACGAGTGGTATTTCGGTAGATGGTTTTCCTATTTTCTTCTCTTTTTTCGATGTTGTTTGATCCATTTTTTGAGAGTTCATAGAGTTCTTCACGAGAACCGATGGCGATGATATCGTTTCCATCTTCTGATCTATAAATCGGCATTGGAGTCCCCCAAAATCTGGTACGAGAGATTCCCCAATCTGGAGCAGCTTCAATATTTTTTAAGAAACGACCATGCTTATTGTGAGCAGGGTATCGGTTGATGTTTTCATTTTCTTCAATACATCTATCTTTGAGTGATTTTCCTCAGAAGATTTCTTGAGGTCAGTTGATATCGATAAACCAGCTATCTTGTGCTTTGTAGACGAGTGGTGTTCCTGATCTTGGACAGAAAGCCACACGGTGAGTGATCGATGCTTTATGAAAGAGTTTTCATCTTTGAGATAGTTCATCTATGATGAGAGGATTTGCATCACGATAGAATATTCCTTCGAGATTTAATTCTCCATCGTCAGCGTGTTGTCCAGCAGATACTTCTTGATTACCATCAAGTGGAGCGTGCATGAGGGTAGTATAATGTCCACTACTATCCATAGCTTCCGTAACAGTCAGACTCTCTTGTTTTGCTAATTGAAAATCAGCTTCTCCAAATTCTGGAGCTTGATGGACGATCCCAGTTCCATCAGAATCGGAAACGAAGTCGGCATGATAGATTTTATGGTCGTTTGGGTTGTTGGTTTTTCTATAGAGATAGTCAAATGGTGGTTTGTACGACAGTCCTATGAGTTTTTCTCCAAGAAATTCTTCAATGACCTCGACTTCTTTGTTGGCAAAAACTGCTTCCAGACGAGATTTCGCTATGATATAGTACGCATTATTATAGTTTACTTTAACGTAAGAGAGATCTTTATGTGCTCCAGCTGCGATATTGGCTGGAATGGTTCGTGGTGTTGTGGTCCAGATGAGGATGAAGGTATCTTTGTATGTATCTCCATTCACTGCGAGATCAAAAGCAACCGTAATAGCAGGATCATTCACATCTTCATACGTGTCGTCCATAGCTACTTCAAAATTTGAGATCGGAGTTTCAAGCTTGGTAGAGTACATGGATACACGTTTTCCTTTGTAGATCAGTCCCTTATCCCAGAGTGTTTTGAAGACTCGCCAAACTGACTCCATATAGTCGTTGTCCATAGTCTTATAGCTGTTGTCAAAATCTACCCAACGAGCAAATTGGTCGATATATCGCTTCCATTCTGATGACATTCCACGAGTATAGGCATAACATTCTTCGATAAATTTTTCGATACCGACCTTGTGGATATCGAGATTTGATTCTAATCCTAGCTTCGTCTGTACTTTCTGCTCGATAGGGATACCGTGACAATCCCATCCCCAGATACGATCTACTCTTTTTCCTTTCATAGTCTGATATCTTGGGATGACGTCTTTTGCCACTGAACTTGCTAAATGCCCATAGTGAGGAAGTCAGGTCACGAAAGGAGGACCATCATAGAATCTAAACTGATTATGAGAGTCTTTACTTTCAATAGATTGTTCAAAAATATGATTATCTGACCAATAAGTATGTACAGTTTGAAAGATATCGGTGAAGTTTGGTTTGCTCGATTGGGTTGTAAAGTTCATAAGGTTATAAAGTTTGTAAAGGTTATTGTTCATTTTCATTGAAAAATTATTGACTATATATACTGATTTCCTTTCGAATTACAAAAAGATTTTTGTCAAGAAAGTATTGACTTTATAGATATTGTTTGTTATGATAATGCTGTTTTTTATTTATTATAGAAATGATACTATGTGAGAATATGAGATTACTTGATGATATGAAGGTCAACAAAAAGATTATGCTAATAGTAAAGATTTGATAGTTGTATGAGGAAATGAAGAAAAAATATTGCATATATTTGATAGTGCAGTGAAATTATTAGACCAAGAGAGAGAAAATAAAATTAAAGCAGATGAAATGAATGGACATCCTTCTTATATGAAAAAACAAGCAGATATTGATTTTATCAATAAACGAAAAAGTAGTGAAGGACATACGATAACTCAAACTATTAAGCATATTCTCAAGAAGCAACAATATGTACCATGAAAAGATGATATATCTTTAGAAAGTATTAATTATCTTCAATCAGAAAAAGATACTATTATAGAATTAAAAGATAGTTATTTTAATCGTACTACTACACTTAATCAACAAGCTGAAACAGTGGAAGATAGGATGAATATAGATAGGATAAATGAAAAAATAAAGAAAATGACAGAGGTTGCTAAAGCATATAAAGAATATATTAGAGAATATAATGAAGAAATATTTAAATCTTTACAATAATATAAGTGATTTGTTAGATATTTATCTCCTTTGTTGGGAGATTTTTCTATTTGCAAAAAAAGAGGAAATATGTAGACTTCAATAAAATAGTGATTTTATCTTTGTGGATTCTGTGATGAGATATATAGGTTTGTTGTTGTGATGAGGAATGGTTTTGGTACTTGCTGGTTGTGGGACAAATTCAAAAGTGGATAAATTTATCTCTAGTTACGGGGATACGGACGTGATACAGAAACCTATCGAAAATTTTTCTGGAGCTAACAACGATGATCTCTTGTCAGAACAACTCCTTTTGTGATGAGCTTCTGATACTCCTAATGATGGATATGGAATATATACTGATTATACTGCTAATGAATTGCAATCTGCACTGAGCGAAGATAAAAATGTGGTCTTGGTCGTTGTAGAACCTGATTGTGATAATTGTACCCAATTGGATCAAAGTATGAGTACTGCACTCTCTCGTATCCCTGTTAATGTGGTTGTGATGAGGATGTCATTTGCTCAAGCTCAAAGTGCATATAAGGTTATAGAGCAAAATAGTGTCATCTATCTGAATTCTGATGGATCAGTAAAATATGTTTCTGATGGAGGAATAAGGACGGTAGATAATCTTGTTTATTATTTATAAAAAACGGATTATTTGATTACGGATTACGAATTGTGTTTGAGTTAGTAGTTATGATAATTTATCCGTAATTCGCAATCCGTAATGTTTCAATATTTTAATATATTATATGATAAATGAAACTATTAACCTATATACAACAGAACTATGGACTTCCAAGAAGAGTAATTACTGACGCTATCAAAGAGAAGAGAGTTTTTTTAGACTGAGAGCCAGTAGAAGGATATGCTACAATTCTGAAATATGGACAAAGATTAGAAGCTAAGATTCGTGATAAAAATATCAACGATACTATCACGGAAACAGAACAAGAGACTGATACGGTGTTGTTTCATAAACCAGTAGGATATGTCTGTTCTAAACACGATCAACACAATAAAACCATCTATCGTCTCCTTGGGGATCAATACAAAAACTACTATTATATCGGAAGACTCGATAAAGAAAGTAGAGGATTGGTTATGCTAACTAATGATCCTAAAGTGGTGCATCAATACGAACACCCTCGTCACAAAGTGGAGAAAGAATATATCGTGACGGTGAAAGTTCGTGACCAAGATTTTGTAAAAAGGCTTATCGAGGGGACAAAAGATATGAGAATTCGTCAGGATAATCAGGAAGATTTTATCGCTATGGTCAGTAAATTATTTGGGAAAGGATTATTGGTTGATGAAGATGGTAAACTTGCAAAAAAAGGAAACACTACGGCTGATTTATTGAGAATAGTGTCTATGGAATTAGTAACTTCACTCGATAGTCAGTTGAGAAAGTTAGGAGTAAGAGAACCAGAGCAATGAAAAATATTCGTGGTCCGTATGATACTCAATGAAGGTAAAAAAAGACATATCAGACGCTTGTGGAGCTCTGTATGAGGAGAAGTGCTTGATCTTGTTCGTGTGAGGATAGGAGAATATGGTATCGATAAACTTCCAGAAGGAGAAAGTAGAAAATAGTAAGTATAAAAAATATAGTCACGGTGATGACTACATTTTTTGAAGTAATTGGTTAGTTATTTACTGGGTACTTCATCCCAGTACTCATAGGTAATTCCTACGATCTTAAATCCATCATCTGCTTCATAAATTACTTCTCTTTCTAATGCTCTATAGTAGAGAACTTTCTTGTCTTGTAATTTTCCATTACGTGTATCTCCTTGTACAGGAGGAGTACACCACTTTATTTTTTTGTTATAATGTTACTATGACGAATGTTTTATTAAAATAAAAATTATATTGACTTAATATATATAAATATTTATTATTATTGATAAATTATTGTTTTAGTACTTATAATAGAGTATGCATAAAAAATTATGATTATCTGATCATGATATGATATCTTGAGATTTTGAAAAAAGTAAGATTGTACTGTTTCATATCCATGGAGCAGTAGGAAGTGCAAGTAATGCACAAGAGATTATGAAGAGACAACAGTTATATATTGTAGACGTGTTTCAAGTTTCTCCTGATCTTTGGACATTACCAGAAGGGACAAAATTAGCAGAAACATTATCAGTGATGACAATGCAAACGGCTCAGAAACTCTGAAATCTTATTGCTCATAATGAGTGAAAGAAGAAAATAATACTCCATGGAAATTCTTATGGATGATCTCTTGCTTTACTTTTATCATCTCACTATTCAAAAGATATTGATGGTTTGATACTCAATAGTTCATCGTGATTTGGTGAAGCATTAGAAAATGAATTTTGAAATATTCATAATTTATTTTCATCAGTAACTTCATTACCAGAATTGAGCGAGCAACATAATAGAATGAAAGAAATTATAGCAAAATTAATTCAAATGAAACCATCTCGTATCAGAGATTATATGATAGATAAGGCATTAAGATTATCATTTAAATTTGATAAAGATGCAAAGCGTTATCATGCATCGAATAGGCTGCAATTTATGAGATTTTGAAAAATTCTTAATTTTTTGAGCAGTAAAGGAAATGAGCAAGAATATGTCAATCATGAAGAACTTCTGAAAATATTTGTAGAGAAATACCATAAACCAGTATTATTTATAGGATGAGAGAATGATAAAGTTACTCCTCCAGAAGTTATTCATCATCAGGCATGATTGGTATGAGAACAAGCCATAATAATACCAGATGTGTGACATTCAAGCCATATGGAAGATCCAGAATTATTTATTAAGGAGGTGAATAATTGGATGAATAATAAGAGACTTGTTGTATAAAAGATTGTTTTTGTGGGTATGAATATATACAATTATAATTATGTTAGCACAACACTATCGTCTCACTACCAAGGATGTACGTTATATCCAAAAACAAAAGAATATTATCTGGACACAGCATTTCTGATTTTTGTGGATTAAACAATATCCCAACAGAAAATTTCATCAGTGTTCACTCTATATTGCAGCAGATACCGTGAAGAAATCAGTACGAAGACACCAACTCAAACGTCAACTACTTATACAACTTGAACAATGAATCAAACCTTCTCAGCAGTCAGGACAACAATTTTACAAAATATTTATCTTCTTAAATAAAAAAAACGTCCTTCAAACACAATTTCATGAGAAATATCAACGTACTACAATGATTGAACAGTTGACGCAAGATTTTACAAAAGAACGATCTATCGCAGCTAAAAAATTGCAAATCTGACAGAGAATCTAGACTTTATTTCTTCTCCTCTTATGAAGAAACTCATTCTTATCAGACATTCAGAAAGTGAAGCAAATGCAGTCCATAGTATAGGACATGTAGATGTGTGACTTTCTGATTTTTGAAAGATAAGTGCACAACAATTTGCTCAGGAGACAGCATGATATTTTGATCATACCATTCTTATTTCAAATATACAATCCAGATGTAGAGCACTTGCACAATTATTGTGACAATATAATCTTATTCAAAACACGATATTTCATCCCTGATTTAATGAAAGAGATTTTGGTATTTTTACAGGATGAACTAAAAATGATATGATGGAAATCTTAGATTTAGCATATCCTGAAATTTCTAAAAATATAGGAAATAATTTTAGTGTATGGATGGATCAGAATCTTTATGATATTCGTGGGAGATTGTTTGAATCTAATGCTATGCTGAGAACTCGCCTTGTAATGGCTTTGGATGAATTGATTCATACCTACCCAACTCAATCCATTGTAATTGTTTCTAGTACAGGAATATTAAGGACAATACAAGCATTATTACTTTCCAAAACAACTCAAGAATTTGACCAATATTTGATACAACAAACAGGACAAAATAAAATACCAAATTTGAGTATGACAGAATTTGTATGGAATAATAATTATAAAAAATTCCAATTACAGAGATTTAATGAACCACCCATCTTTCTTATACAGTGATTAGAGAGACTGTAATTCCCACATCATAATAGCTGCAGCTTGTCCGACATTAAGAGATTCTTTGATTCCTAACATAGGGATATGACTTATAATATGCGATTTCTCTAATGTTTCTGATTCTACTCCTGTTACCTCATTTCCGACAATAACATACAACTCTGATCACATCTTAAATTGTTTGATGTTATCGTGAATTTCTGTCAGAGGAATACTATTTTCAGTTCATTCTGCAACAATAATGAGACCATGAGTTTGCATAAAATAGAGTGCTTCTGACAGTTGTTCAAATTCTATCGTGGGTATAGAGAGTTCAGATCAGAGAGCAGTTTTTTTGACTTGTGGATGGTTGGGACGAGCAGTATATCAAACAAAGACTACACCCCATCAGAGAGCATCAGCAGTACGGATGATATTTCCTACATTGTAGGCACTACGGAGGTTTTCTACAACAATTCGTTTATTCATATTATTGAGCGAGATCAAAAGAAACGGTTCATCGGTTAGTATATTTGGTTGCTCAGAATTGATTATACACAAGAGTGCAAGCAATATTTTTCTGACCTATTTTTTCGAAGAGTGGAGAGATTCCTGCTTTGAGTTCAATAATTAAATTGGTTATCGTATTCGCTTGGAAGATAGGTTTGATGTTCATAGGATAGATGTAGTCTTGATCGTTGATAGTACTAAAACAGTAGATATCTTCAATATTACTAATCTGGTTAGGAGAATAATTTCTGATAGCAAGTTGAAGTATGATACTGGTATCATATTTGGTTGGGTTTTTGGTATATAGGGAGAGTTTAGAAATTCCTAATCCTGATTGATCATCTTTGAAATATGTGGTCTTGAAAAATTTCTGTACGAGATTAGGTTCGTTGGTGTGATCGTTGAAGAATTGAGTAAAGAGATTAGTAAGATATTCTTCATATTCTACAAAAAGGAGTGCTGACCCAGAGAGAGTTTTTTTGTGATTGAGTGCTTGTTCACTTCTAAAAGAAGCAATATCAGCATTGATAGTATCATAGAGATTGATAGCTCATTTGAGTTCAGCATCCGTCCATTTTTGGGAGAGTTTTATATTGATATCACGAATTTCTCACCAATATTCTGGACAGGTATCTATACTTCCTGATTGGGTCAGAAGACAATTTTTTTGTACTGTAGTAGGTACTGCAATAGGGTCAGTATTGTTTTGAGCTAAGAGTGATGGACTAAGAGAGAATAATCCTGCAACAAGAATAAGAAGGTAGTGGAAATATCTCATAGGTGCGTAATAGGATAAAGTAACTGTTATGGTTGTACGAGAATGAGATAAAAAATCAAGATAAATTAATAACTTATAGTTGTAAACTTATATTATGAATGTGTTCTTGATTTTATCTCTTGTCCATTTTTACCAATAATAACAGCTTCTGGGATTCCTCGAAGTTCTCGGTCAGCCATCTTAGATCCGAATCCAATATCACGATCATCAAGAGCAACATCTTCACCATCTGCTTTACGAGTCTCGTATTCTTGAAGAGCTTCATTAAGATATTGGTCACCTGCACAGATGATGAGAGTCTGAAATGGTGCGATAGATTTTGGCCAAATAATACCTTTATCATCATGACATTTCTCTACTACGACTCCCATGATACGACTTGGTCCAATACCATAGCATCACATGATAGCATATTTTTTTGTGTTGTCAGTATCGGTATAAGTGAGATCAAATGCCTCACTAAATTTTGTATGTAATGGAAAAATATTTCCTACTTCACATGCTGGTACAATCTCTAATTCACTAAACTTAATACCAAATTTTTTTTCGTTTTCTTCGTTTACTACTTCTTTATTATAAGCTATATTATTTTTTCTATCAAGATAGATTTCGTCTTCACCGACATCACAGAGTGTTTGAAATTCATGGGAAAAATCACTGGTAAAGTCTCCTCCAGATGCTACCGTTATGAAGGTATCTTCTCCGATTCCGAGATCGTCAAAAATTCTTTTGTATACAAGTTTTGCATTATCATAATATCTGTAGAGATCGTCAGTCGATGCGTGAAAACTATATAAATCTTTCATACGAAATTCACGTCCACGAAGGAGTCAAGATTTTGCTCTTGCTTCATTACGATATTTGGTTTGGATCTGATAGACTGCTCTTGGGAGGTCTTTGTGACTTTGGACAAAATCTTTGAGAAGAGGAGTTACGACATCTTCATGGGTAGGACAGAGAGCATATTCATTGGTAGATTTATTTTTTGATGCTTCATTTGCTCCTGTTGTTTTCATGAGCACATCAACAGTATCCCATCTTCCTGATTTTACCCAATTCTCCTTGGGAGCGAGCGCTGGCATGAGAATTTCGTTTCCGATTTCATCAATATGTTTACGAATGATAGTTTCTATTTTGTTCAATACACGAAGACCCAGAGGTAAAAAAGTATATACTCCAGCCATTTCTCTATGGACGAATCCTCATCTCATAAGATACTGAGCATTGATTGATGGTTCGTCTGCTATAGTTTGTTTTGATGTTTTAGTGAATAGGGTTGAGAGTTTCATAAGAAATTTTGAATTATTAATGATAAATGATAAGTTAGATATAGAGATTTCATTTGTATTTGCAATTTAAAGTCGAAAAAAACTTCCAATGCGAAAATAACATATCCTATAAAGATAATCATAATGACTAAATTTATACTCCATGAGCTAGCATATACACCATTTGTGTGTCTTTTTAAGCTTTTTTGTAATTTTTCTGTATTCATAATTTTATGTTTAAGGTTTAACGAATTTTATTTTCTCTTTTATAACTATTTATCACTATAAAGTCAATATTACTTATAGAGGGCAGTATGGTGATCGTTCAGTCTTTCTTTTTGCGTCTTTTTCACCTCATCTCGTGCAAGATCAGACGATGATTTATCAGTTTTGTTTATGACAGCAGAAGTTCTTTCGTGAAATTTATGATATGATTTTTGTAAGACCGTTTGAGTATCAGAGATATATCATTGAGTTTCGAGTAATCTAAGAAAATTCATATAGTTCCAGAAAATATCTCAGAGTTCGTCTTCAAGATATACCTGATTCTGCAGTTTTAGCTCTTCATCGACTTCCTGTACTTCGTTCAGGAGACCTTGTAATCGATGAGTGGGTTCTCATAAATTTAGTCCAGTAATGTTTTTCTGTCGTTCTTGTTTCTGTTGAATAAGTGCGATATATTAGTCTATAAAGGTACCCATAATGAATATCGGGAGATGAATAAAATTATATTTTCACAATATAGGTTTCTTTGCTTTCTTTACGACAAGCTTTGGGTTTGAAAATTTTGATATGCGATACTCATCGTTTAGAGCGACAGTAGGTGACGAGTTCTTCGAATCCTGGACCCATAAAGACTTTGATCGTGAACTTTCCATCAGGTTTGAGAAGTTGTTCGTACATTCGCATCGTCTCCATAACCAGAGATGCTGATCTCAGGGCATCGGTTCCTTTATTGCCTACTGTATCAGGTGCCATATCAGAGATGATGACATCAACTTGAGATTTTAGATTTTGGATTTTAGACTTTGGATTATTTTCATCTATAATTCACAATTCAGAATTCAAGATTTCTTTTACTTTGTCTTGTTCGGTGATATCTTGAACGAAGGTTTTCGTAAAGGGAAGTTTAAGTTCTACTGTTTTGAGATCGAAACCGATGAGTAACGGTTCTTGCTTTTTTTTTCATTTGTTGTGGATTGCTTCGTTCCTCGCAATGACTTTACTCGTATATTGTAATCGTGAACCAGGAGCACAACCGATATCAATAATGACTGGACCGGATTCCCTACGGGAATTGAATCAGAAAAGCTTAAATTTTTCATCAATTTCTTGAAGCTTAAAAGCACTACGAGCGACGTATCACTCTTTCTTAGCAAGATGGAAGTAATGATCTTGGATTTCGAGCATAAGAGAAATTATAAATTTTAGATTATAAATTTTAGATGATGATAAGAAAGTCGTTGAAAATTTGCAAAAAGAATAATTCTCACTATTATTGATAATATACTATACATATTGATGTTTTCCTTGCAAGGTAAGTTTTATTCCTTAGTAATAGATAATAGTTGAATATATTACTAAA
>CAYWIJ010000019.1:17256-17422 GCA_964458335.1 uncultured Candidatus Peribacteria bacterium
GTATTAATTTTTAATTGTTTGTTGTAGTTACTAAAATGTCAATTTTTTAAAATCTTTTCTACAAGATATTAAATCTATTGTGTTAACAGGGAATGCTGATATTTTTATCTAGGCTCTTGCATAGGAAATTTCTAAAACCTATGCTTTTTTAGTAGTGTAATAATTT
>CAYWIJ010000020.1:0-16418 GCA_964458335.1 uncultured Candidatus Peribacteria bacterium
ATACTCATCACGTACAAGCATTGAAAGATCACGGTATTCTTACGAATGATAATCCCGCTCTTCAAGAACTCAGATGATGGGTCATGCTTATGCTTATGAGAGCTGACACGAAATAAATCATAATCTTCTTAACAATAAAAAACCACATCTCAGTCAGGATATGGTTTTTTTATAATGTATATTCTGTACTTCGAGATTGTAAGATATTACCAGTTGTTGCCCATAAGCTTGATCTAATAATGTCTCATGGAAGTAGATCAGCTGATTGACTGACATATTGACAGGGACACATGATACATTGGGTGGTAATACTTGGTCAATTATCTCCATTGTCAGGAGAGGCACAAATATTGTCACTTCATAATTCTGGACATCCATCTTCATCTTGATATCCATTAAATGTTTCTTTGACTAAAGGACATTGATCTTTGATGTCAGGGATACCATCACCATCAGTATCAAGCAGTTCAGTATTGCTTCCAGATCAAATATTGCCTGATCCATATCCAGTAGTAGTTGTGGTTTCATCGAGGAAAGATATACTATTGTATCGATCAATACAAGCAGTTCAGATATTATTGGTATGTTGTTGATCAGGATTTGCTACTGTAGGACAGTTGTCTAAACTACATACTCCCATGAAGTGTTGATCAAAGAGATATTGGTTATATTTATACTTGTCTATGGTACTGGTGTCTTGTCCATTATAATAAGCATTCAGATAGTCATCAGTATAATCGATAAATCCTATCATATTTGGTATCCCATCATCATCAATATCATCATCACAAATATCATCAATTCCATCACCATCCATATCTGATATCGGTGGGATATGATTGAGGAGCATCTCTAGACAAGAATATCTTTTTGTACCTGACACGATGACAGTACCTCCTCGTGCAGTTGTGGAACAGATGCCAGTGGTTTCATAGAGTGTAGGATAATAGATACCTGGAATAGTATAGAGAAGCTGATCGAGAGTAGATACGGTTTGAATACCGTTGTTCAGTGTACTTTGAGTAATATCAGATGGAGTATATCCTTGTCTCGTGATAGTGAGTCATATCGGTTGTTGAGCTGTTGTTTTGAAGGTTTTAGGTGCGATGTTGAGAGATTTATCAGTGTATTCTAGAACTTGTTCTGGAGATTGTATATATACTGTTTTAATTTCCTTAATCGTTTCACCATTTTTGGTTTTGAGGGTAGATTGTATCGTATATGTTCCTTCTTTGGTGTAGATATGAGTATCATATGATGTTTGAATAGTATGTATGGTTCCATCTCCTCGATTGATTGTCCAAGAGGTTGTATCACTACTATTGGGATTACTAATGGTAATAGCATCTCCTATGGTAGCATGAGTTGTATTGATATCAATATTGTACAGTGACATAGAGTTATATTCTATGATGATTTCTTTACGTGCAACAGCTATAGTCTTTGTATCTTTTTTGATAATAGCATTGATCGTATATTTACCAGGAAAACGTATAAGAAATGTCGTTCATTGTCAGTCAGACGTTGTTTGTTGTTGTTGAAGATTGATTCATTGGAGTTCCCAAATAATAGTATCTTCTCCATCAGTGATTGGTTGTGTCGTGATGATGATCGGTGTAGTATTTCTCGTACTAGAGATAGTGAAGGAAAGTGAGGAATTGGGTTGCTCCATAGTCACAATGACGGAACTTATAGCTTTTCTCCTCTCATCAAGAGTAGATTCTACTTCTAATGTATACATTCCTGGTTGATCTACGGGTACTACTACTTGTCTTCATACAAAAGTTTTATTATTGATAGTCCATTTCCATGTATCTTCACTATTGTTATAATCTACCATCACATTGGCTAGTATTCTTTTGTTACTTCCTGTTCATACGATACGTGTATTGATACCTACTCATTCTATATTGATTGTATCACACACATCTCATATTCCATTATGATTGCTATCAGATTGGTTTGTGTTGATGATAAGGGGGCAGTTATCATTTTGCCCTCAAGTTCCCCAGTTGTTGATATTGATATTTCAAGAGTCATCGACGATACCAAGAGAATTTTTGATTCCATCACCATCGATATCATCATCACACACATCTCATATCCCATCACCATCCATATCTTTTTGTAATGGATTGTAGGTATAGGGACAATTATCGAGATGGTTTGGAATACCATCACAGTCATAATCATTATTGAAACTACATGATGTCTTTGGAAATGCTCTCGATAAGACTGCTATAGCAGTATTCCCATCAATAGGATTATGGATTGTATTGATAAAATTGATATCTTCTTCAAGTATGTTTTCTTTGTACAGAATATTCAGTTCAGCTATAGGCCAGTATCATTCTCCTATCCATCAATGAGATGTCATATTACAACCCTTAAGATCATACATACAATATTTGAGATAAGTACGAAAATAGCGTGGTCAGACTGAACAAGTCGTAGATCCACATTCGAGAATCTTTTCATCAATAAATGCCTTATCTTCAGCATGGAAGGTACTCGCGATATAGATGTTATTGCTATTTGCATTCAGCCAATCTTTGATATGTGTCCAGTTAGTAGAGTAATTATTTGCGATATAGTTGGAAAGTACATTAACTAATACTTGAGCAAATTCTCCTTTGGTCATACTTTTTGCTCCACAAAATTCTCAGGGACAAGTAGGGGAGATAATTTCTGGATATCCACGCATATAATCTTTGTCAGCGACAGTAGCTACACAGTAGTAATAACTCTTATTATTGTATATTGCTCATCTATAATGTATCTCTCTAAAATCTCTCCCTGGTTGGACGACAAAATTATTCCAAAAGGATTCAGTATAGGTGGAGATGAGATCTTCTGATGGGATGATACAATCATGACATTCTACAGCATTCATAATTTTAGCGACATCATAACGAGAGATAGTTGATTGATTTTTGAGAGAGTCTAGATCTATACCAGCTAATTTTGTTTTCATCTCAAAATCACTGATCTCAACTACTTGTTGAGCCAAACTTGATAAACTACTTATACTGACACTTAGTCAGATAAGTGTCATAATTTTTATATATCGAAAAATTTGGGTGAATATCTTCATACGAAAGAGTATACTATTCTGATTACTATTTGCAAAAATATATCAATAAAAAAATTCCCAATTAAGGGAATTCTTTATATAATAGATATTATTTAAGTTGAGTAATAGCTGCTTGGAATGCAGATAATGGTTGAGCACCAGATACTACTACATATTTACCAGTTTTTTTGTTCAATAATACATTACCTGGAGTACCATTAATACCAAAGAGGTTTTGTCCTTCTTGTGTATCAGCAGATACTTGGCTAACAGATGTATTAGAGTTAAGACATTCAGTAAATTTAGATTCATTGATACCAATTTCTTTTGCAACAGCAGTAATATTAGTTACTGAAGGATCCTTAGATGAGAATACTTTATCAATATATTCAAAGAATTGTTTTTCTCCTCCTAGAGATAATACACATAGATTTCCTTCAGCAGCTTTCTGTGCTAATGGATGGAAACTTAATGGGAATTGCTTAGTAGTAGAAGAGATATCTTCTGAAGCAAGGAGAGATGCAACAGTTCCATTAGCGAAATGTTGTTGACAGAAAGGACATTCAAAATCAGTATATTCAATCAGAACAATATCTGAATCTTTGTTTCCTTGAATTGGTTTTCCATCTAATACACTTGCTATTTGTTCAGTGCTGAGTGTAGAAGAAGGGTTTGCTTGTGCAGTATTATTAGTAGGAGCAGTAGCATCACCAGCAGCACTACCCATAGATTGAATAGCAGCATCGATACTTTGACCTTGTGTACTAGCAAAGCTTGGATCTGAGTAGAGTTGTTGTAATTTTTCCCAGTTTGCTTGACCTCCTACTTTGTAAGCTTCCATAGTATTAAGAGCTTTCAGAACAGTAGATTCTGTATTATTAAAGAAAAATCATGCTACTGAAAATGCAGCAGCAATTATAGAAAAAATAACAGCAATAGTAAGTTTTTCATGATTATATTCATTTTTTCTGAACATGATGTTGTAGTAGAATTACAGAGTAAAAGTGATAGTTAGATTATTCACCAACAGTTTCGTTTTGATCAATAGTATTGATAGTATCATCAACAGTTCCTTCATCAGTAGATGTAGTGGTAGTCATTTCATCTCCAGATTCTGTTGGTTCGTCCATTGTAATATTGTCATCTCCACTGAATGTATCATCAGCATATCCTCCATTAAGTTGTTGAAGCATGAGATCAAGACTTTGAGCATATTGTTCTTTGTATTCATCACTCTTCATAATAGTTTGAAGTTTAGCGAAATTTTCTTTACCTCCTACTTTAAGAGTTTCCATTTTTGTGATTTGACGTCCTGCCCAAAGAGAAGCAGCAATAGCTCCAACGAGAAGTACAAGAGTTGCGATGTGGAAGCATTTATGAGCCTTTCCACAATTACTAGTTTGAGTTGTAGACATAATAGTTTATACAATTAGTGCTAAAATGTTAATAATATAACAGAGAAATGATAGTATTTTCTTGTGCAGTTGCAAGATTCAATATGATTTTTGCATTGACAAATTATTATTTCGTGAATGTGTGTTCTAATGAAGATACAAGTGCATAATTATATCATAGCACAATACTATAAGGTAAGAAGAAAAGGTATGTCACCATACTATCAATAAAGATATGAAGGAATCGACCTACACTCAGAAGTCATAGTAATCATATTCACATATATTGGATGATAGTAATCAGATACTGAGATTGATCATCTCTAGGTTTGTATTTTCTAAAAGTACTATGCAGAAAGAATATTCCTCCAAAAATACTCATAAACATTGCTAATCATAACCATCACTGATTGATTAGTGTCTGTAGATAGATGTTTTCTAACATAGCATGATCATTTTTCTTATTCTCCTGATAATCAGTTGTATAATGTCTAGCTGGTCCTACATTTCCAGGTCCATATCAGAATAGTGGAAGAGATTCTTTTATTATTTCATTTATTGTGCTACCTGATACGGCACGTTCATTGTTTGAGTCATTTTTCCAGATATTAATAGTAAGAAACACAAGAATACTACTTATCCCAATAATAAGAAGATAAGGCCATTTTTTTTTGAAAAGAATGCGACTTGACTCAGTGAATGTCTGTTGTCAGAGTATAAATGTTTCATATCAGAGAAGAAGGATGATTTGGAAAGTTATTCAAACAATAGTAGATCTTGAAAGAGTAAACATACTGATAAGAAGATATATGATAGTACTAATAGTAAGAACTTTTTTTGAATATCTATCTTTTATATAGAAATAGAGTACACTGGTCATAAGAATAAGGAAAAATCATAATGTATTTGGTCAGACGAATAATCAGCTTAATCTTTCAATTCCGCCAGCTCCAGTAATATAATAGATGGGTGGTTTTGTATAAGGTATAAAGTCACTAGGATTACTATATCCAAGATACTGGACAAATACTTCAGGTACTATATTTTTCCCTATTTGCCACAGTGCACCGATGATAATGAGGATAAGAGATAATCATAAAAATCGTCTCATATATTTGTATATAGCTTCTTGTTTATTGTTTTGAAAAAAGAAATATCCTAATCGTAAACCTCAGCCAATGATAATAAATTGAAAAATATCATATTTTACACCAGCAATCATACTAAAGAGATTTCAATCATGGGTGAGAATGTAATATATATTTATAACTACAATAATGAGAATGGGAAGTATGATGAATCGGTACTTTTTTATAAAGGTAAGTATAGAGCTTCTTCCTTGTATGAGAGTAATTCCTATACTAAGGGCAAATATAATATCTCTTATACTACTCATAAGAACGGTATTGTCGATAATTTTTATTCAAAAAGTAAGATAAGTCTGTATAATAAAAAATATACTAATCAGGATAGTTCGAATATAAGGGAGATATTTTACCAAATGAGTAAGTTGGTGAATTGGCGATTTGGTTGTTCATTGTTTGGTATGAGATATGAGGAGATTGGAGTATTGCGTACTGCGTATTACGGATTTGTAGAGATGGATTGTTGATCCGTCCTTTGAGTTATTGTTGTTGAATTGTTGAGTTATTGAGGAATCTGTGTGTGTTGTATGTAATTGTTTATAGAGTAATTTCTTTTCTTTTTTAGTGAGCTTTTTTTCTTCTAGTTTTTCGTATTTGGTATACTGATGATAGTACCCATAGATGAGGCCAGACATAAGCATAAATGGATATATACTACTAGAATCTACGAATGGATGAAGTACCATTCCTGCTGCTGATAATGCAATAATAGAGATTCCTATACCGATATAAGCGAGAGTTTCTTTGTTGATATCTTTTTTGATTTTTGATATCCATAAGATAAATCGTTCTTTCATCGGACTTACAAGAATAGTGATATAAGAGAGTATCCAACTTATTACTCCTATAAGGCCATATTCTAACCAGATCTGCATATATTGATTCTCTGGATTGAAAACTTTTTCTATACCACCAATATGATTTGATCCAGGTCATACAGAAGCAGCTCCTAATCATCGTAACCAGTTTTCTTTAACAAGATTAAGTCATTGAAAGAAATATTCAATATGTCCTTTATCTGACCAAGTCCTTAAAAATAATTCACTTGTTCATCATCATACGATATAGAGACCTATCGCAATGCATGTAATGAATCCTAGAGTAATAATATATTTGGTGTATTTTCTATAGATAATAAGAAGCAGAAAAACTGAAGAGATGAGAAAAATTCCTCGAGCTGCTCTAGAATATGTAGAGAGTACAATACCAATGTAGAGTAACCACCGTCCCCATACGTCAGAAAATTTCCTTTTGTAGAGTTGGAAAGCATAGAAAAAAGGTCGCAATGCAACAAGATAAAATCCGAGACTAAGTGGTCAACCAAAAGGTCACTGATTACGTACATATCCCGTATAAAATTCTGTTAGCCAGAGTGATGGGGGGGGAGTATCAGCAGTCCATTCAATACTCATACCGGGTTGAGAAAATCAGATCCAATCGAGAATGTTTGGTATAGTATGAAGGATGCCATATCGAAATAAGGAAAATATAAGTACTCGTTTTATGGTCGTGAGGATGGTTGAAAAGAGTGATTGTAATTGTTCTTTAGTGAGTAAATAACTTGCTCATGCTCCTACGATAAAAATAATAAGAGGTATATGATTAAATTTTGCTGAAGCAATAAAGGTGGTAATTCATTGATGATGGATACCTAATGATGTGATGAGACTGATGCCAAGTGAAAGAAGAATACTGATAATGATTATCATAAAGGACGTATTGTTAAGAAGTTGTATCCTATATTCTTTGTATTTCAAAAAAAATCGTAATAATATTCCTCCTATTCCAGCAATAATAAGTTCTTTCCATACCCAAATAAAAGAAAAAAAAGAAGGAATTTTCAGACCGTAGGTAAGGATCGTATGTGCCAAAAATTGTCGCACCATCCCCATAAAGAAAATTTTGAGAACAGTGGTTATTTTGGATTGGAGATTGTCAGTTATAAAGTTCATAAAGTTTATAAAGTTTATAAAGATGTTAGGTATGAGTTGTTAGTTGCTAGAAAGATAATGGCATAGTATCATAGCTAGAGAACATAATTTTTTTAATTTTCAATTCTTTATTATTCATTTTTAATAAGCGCTCCATTGTCGAGAGTTATTACTTTATCTGCAAATTTTAATAAATCCTCATCATGTTCTATCATAAGAATAGTATCTCATTTGTCTAAGAATTTTTTTAGAACTAAGAGAAGTTTTTCAATATCATGAGGGTGGAGTCAAACAGTTGGTTCGTCCAAGAAATAGACGGTATGTCCTTTGTATGATTTGAGAAAATGTTTGATAAGCTTTAATCTTTGAGATTCTCACCCTGAAAGCATCTGTGCAGGTTGTCCCAGTTTAAGATATCCTAATCCAATCTCCATCATCATCTTTAGTGGCTCATGGATATGTCCGATATCAGAAAAAAATTCGTAAGCATCTTTAATATACAGATCAAGAATCTGAGATATAGATTTTCCTCTCCATGTTATTTGATTGATCTCAGGTTTATATCTTGTTCCATTACAGAGTTCACAGTGGATATAGGTATCAGGAAGAAACTGAAGTTCTATTTTTTTATATCCATATCCTTTACATTCAGGACAAGCTCCTTTACTACTATTAAAAGAGAAATGCCCTGCATTAAATCAAAGATATTTTGCTTCATTTGTGCCTGCAAAGAGTGTTCTCATATCATCAAATACTCCTACAAAGGTAGCAGGACAACTTCTTGGAGTCTTTCCAATACTCGATTGATCAATATACAGAGTATTATCAATGTGTTCATATCACTGAATAATATCTACACCGATATCATTATAAAATTCTTGTAATGCAAGTTTCTCATAATGTTCATATTCATCTTTTTTCATCACAGGAGCTGAGATGATTTCTTGCCAACTTAATCACTTTTTTAAAAGATGTAGCCTAATATAGGATTGAATAAATTTTTGTTTTTCTTCTAAAAATCTAAACAGAGTAGTATACATAAGTGTTGTCTTTCCAGCGCCAGATCATCATGTGATGATAGAAAATCACCCTAATGGAAGTTTTACATCGATATTTTTCAGATTATACTTATGTGCTTTTTTGATAACAATATGTTCTGTAGTTGGTTTATGTTCAAAATCTACGTGTACTTTTTTCTTACCTGTTATATAATCAGAGGTAAGAGAATGTTGATTAATAAATTCTGTATAAGGACCATTAAATACTACATTTCATCAAAAGTCTCCTGCTCCAGGACCGATCTCTACTATCCAATCTGAGTTTTTAATAAATTCTTCATTATGTTCTACTACAATAATAGTATTACCCATAGTTTTCAGTCATTTGATAGCTTCTATGACTTTAATAATCTCTTTAGTATTCAGTCCAATAGTTGGTTCATCTAGTACATAAATAATACCAGTCAATTTGTTTCATAATTGTTTTGTAAGTCTCAATCTTTGTATTTCACCTCCTGAAAGGGTTCCTACTTGTCTATGCAGTGAAAGATATCCTAGTCAAAGCTCTCCGATAGTTCTTGCCCTATCCATGAGTGGATGAAGAATCCTATCCAGCAGTTGTTCATCTTCGTGAGCATGTTCTTCGTAGGCCGTCAAAACAGACACAATTTCTTCAAGTGAGAGATGCTGAAGCTGTGCAATATTTATCTTCACTTTTCCATCAGGATAGAGATCTACTTTATCATCATAAAATTTATGATCATTCAGATGAGAAAGAAGAGATTCTGACAGTATTCATGTAGGGAGAGTGATGAAAACATGTAATGATTCTTTACGGAGTTTTGCTCCATGACATTCAGGACAATCTTCCATACTCAGCATAGCTTGAAAATCTACGGTAAGCATTCCTTTCTGAAATTGGTCTTTAATGATAGGATCGATACCTTCATAACTAATATTTGCACTTTTTTCTCCATTTTTTACTCTGAGAAGTTCTTGATCTCAGTTCAGGACGACGTGACGAAATCGTTCTGGTAATTCATGCCATACTAAGGCGGGATCAATAGAATATTTTTGTGCTAATCTCTGAAGAATGTTCTGTCCATAGTTACTATCTCTTCGCGGTAAGATTGCTCTCATATAGCTGCTGTTTGGATCAATAATCTTTTCTATATCGACTTGGAGTATCTCTCCTAATCCACTACAATGAGGACAAGCTCCTTCGATACGATTAGGTGAGAAGTGTCTGGAAGTAAATTCAGGATAGGAGATGTTGTATTCTGGGTCATAGTTTTTATCAGTAAACCATTCTAGTCTTTGTTCATCTTCGACCCAGATTCCAAATTTTTTTTCATCAGCAAGAATTTTGATAATATCTTCTTTTAGTCTTCATATTTTTTCTTCTTCAACGGTTACTCTATCATAGATTCCATAGATCGCTATGGGGAAGAAGTTTGTCGGAAGGTTGGGTTCTTCAAGATAGAAATATTCTACTGGTTCACCACTATTGCCTTTGGGTACTACGAGATATCTGATAAACCCTTTCTCTTTTTCAACTCTGTTTCTGTTTTTTCTCGTGAATGCTTCAAGCTCTTTCTTTTCATCACAAACTACCAATTCGTGCAATAAAAATACTTTTTTGTCAGAATAATTATTTTTTATAGTGTCTACAATAGTTTCAACGTTTTGTGTTTTGATAGGTTTTCCAGAACCATAAGAATACAGAGATCCAACTTTAGAGTAGAGGAGTCTGAGATAGTCATCGATCTCTGTGAGTGTTCCTACAGATGATCTACTATTTCCAGATTGTTTGTTCTGTTCAATAGCGATAGCAGGAGACAATCCTGAACTATATTCGATATCTGGTCTGGATCCTAGTTGAAAAAATTGTCTTAGATAGGACGAGAGTGATTCGATATAGCGAAATTGACCTTCTTTATAGATGGTATGGAAGGCAAGAGAAGATTTCCCTGAACCAGATACTCAGGTAATGGTGATGATGTTATTTTTAGGGATAGTAACATCAATATTCTTGAGATTATGAGTATTCACTCATTTTAATATGATCTGTTCAGCAAAATTCTCTCCTGAAATATAACTTGGTGATGGCGTTCCTTTACTCATAAAAACCTAGAATGAAGCAAAAATATATCTCTCCATTGTAGGAGAAAGAGGGTAATATTGCAAGATATAATATAGTATACTATATGTACTTTATTATAAAAAACATCTTACAATTATGGGGATACTGATGACCTCTGAGCCTATCAGTGAATTATTAGACAATATACGAACAAGGAACTCTCTACTCAGAGAGGTAAGTTTGTAGAATTATTGTATGATGTGGCTAACATAGTAGAAAGTTAGGAATATAAAAAACAGTAACAAGAGTAGAAGTAAACTAACTTCATACTACAACTTCACAACAATGAAAACGTCTCAATAGCCGTTAGGCGTTTTTCTTTTGTCTAAAAAATCCCCACAGAGGAGGATATTGTTATCCAGCAAATTCTTGAGCAACTTGGTAGATAATCAGGAAGAAAATAAAGATTACAAGACTTCCTAAGAAGATAGCCATGATAACGTTTTTTACTTTCTTAAGATGTTCATCATCTCCTCAGAACATAAGACGGAATCAGTAGTAAATCACCATCAAGGTAAAGAATCCTCAGAGAATATATCCGAGTGCTTTACTTACTTCTACGATGAGTTCTGTAGCTTTGGATTTGAGATTAGGAGTCTGTGCAATAAAGTAAATATAATCAATTATCTTAATAATAATAAGTGGTATAATAATATTCAGAATACCTTTTGTGGCTGCTTTATATTTGGTTTCTTGATCCATAGCTACCATGATTTTCCATCCTGTGAAGATAAGAAGGACAATAGCGGCGAAGAATGCTAATGCTCTTAATCATGAGAATACTTGGAACATAAGAGACTGATCTAATCTATTCATCAGTTCTGTAGATCCACCTCCTGATCCTATACTCAGTCATACTCATAATATCCATGTCGCTCCAAAAAATAAGAGACTTCATAGAATTATATAGATAAAGTTGGAGTGATAATTTTTTACTTTATCTTCTGAATCAGCATTGATGACATAGAGGAATCCTTGTATAACAATCATCACAACAAGTATAACCAACCCAATCACTTTCACCATATCTCGTAATCTACCTCCTTGTCCATCGACGTCAGGATAAAAAATATTTTTTACATTTTCTTTCAGTGATTTGTTTTTATCTACACCAATCTTTCAGAGATCCCAAAGTGTTTCGCTTTTGTTATCTCCCTTGTTTCCCATCATATAGTCTGCAAAATTATTTTGGAAACTAGGAGGTGCAGCAAAGGTAGTCTGTAGACTTGTGCTTATTCAGATACATAGTCCTAGACATAACAGTATTATGGTAATGATATGTTTCATATCAAATCTCTACTATAAAATAAAAAATTATTGTAACATGTAGGCAATGAGTCCTAAAATAGTCTGTATAATAACATAGAATCCAGTCAGAAGAAAAACTCATATGATGATGTTGGTGAGTCTACTTTTAACTTTTCAAGAATCGCCATCTGAACCCACAGGTTTTGTTACCATAAGGAACCCATTATAAATAATACCAATTACAGCGATGGATAGTCCTAGATACATCGTCCATTGAATATAAGGTGCTATTTGTTGTCTAATCGAATCAAAGGTATTAGTAATCTTGTATTCTGAAGCATATTGTCATTGATTTGGATTAAAATCATTGAGTGCATTATCTTGGATTCTTGTTCAAGAATTGATACCCTGTGCAAAACTATCCATCATCATGATAGGATTCTCAACTCGTTTACTACCAGTATTTTGGGCATAAGTATATCCAGATAGCGATATTACTATACCAATAATTCATAAAAATATTGTTTTGTATAGATTCATTTTTACATTTGTACTTGTAAAAGTAATTAGTTATAGTATAGTTACATTTAATTTTTATACAAAAGTTTTGTATATTGATTCTGTAAATATATAGTCTTTTTCTTTTTAATATATATATTATATGATGGGTGGAGATGAAGTAGTGCTTTTAGGGAAAGTAAATAGTATTATACTCTATGGTTTGATAACATTTGTTTTTTCAACTTTACTCTATCCATTGTATATAACCATCTTACAACGTTATAAGGCAGGAAAAACAATTCGCGATGCTGATGTGACTGGGTCAGAAGCTACTATTTTTCATTCTCTTCATCAGCATAAAGCATGAACTCCTACGATGGGATGATGATTTTTTCTTATTGTAGTGGCTCTTATGGTGTGATTATCCTATATCCCTTATGTAATGGATTGGATCAATAATACCTTATTTAATAGACAAGAAACCTATATTCTCTTGTTTGGGTTTTTTTCTATGGGATTGATAGGTCTTGTAGATGATATATTGAATATTAGAGGACATGGTAAAGTAAAATGATTGAGTGCTCGATCAAAGATGGCAGGTATGATCTTATTTGCTTCGTTTATTACGTATTGGTTTTATGGACAACTTGATGTAGATTGGCTGATGTTATGGCCAGGAATGAAATTAGAACTCGGCATCTGGTTTGTTCCATTTAGTTTTCTTTTTGTGCTCTTTGTTACTCATGCGATCAATATCACTGATGGGTTGGATGGATTAGCATGAGGGATGATGGCGATGGTATTGTCTACCCTTGCCTTAGTGACATTCTTAAATCAGACCTATATTGCTACTTCGTTGATTGTGATAGTAGTAGCTGTTCTTGTCTCTTTTCTTCGATATAATATTAATCCAGCCAAAATTTTTATGTGAGATAGTGGAGCATTTGCTTTAGGATGATTTTTATCATCTTTGATTTTGTTGTTAAATATGAGAGAGGGTATTATTATTCCGTTTGTAATTTTGTTTGCATTGTTTATTATAGAATTGTTATCAAGTTTTTTACAGATATTGTGGAAGAAATATCGTAAGAAGAAATTATTTGCTATTGCACCACTTCATCATCTGTGGGAGTATCGTGGTATGAAAGAGTATACGGTGGTGATGAAATTTTGGATGATACAGTGACTATTAGCATTACTGTGTATTGTGTTGTTAATTTATATGGAATCTTTTATCTTGATTTATCTATAATTGTCTCATGATTATCGTATCTATACTTATGTTATGAGTGATTGGACTATCTATTGGTTTGTCATTATATTCTAGCTTTTTGCCTTATTTTTCATTATTAAGAGATATTAAAGAATATAATATGGCATATTATGGAGCAAATACTGCTATCGAGAGATCATTGCTCGTACTCAGACAACATGGACCATGATTCGAAAGTGATGGATGATGGAATTTAGACGGTGATGAAGATGTATCATCAGATATCACCAAAGATATCCCGAATTTTAATAGAAATGGTAATTATATCTCTTGGACTATACGCTCTAGAACAGATAATGGACATATTCCTTGAGTATGACAAGGTAATACAGATGATCCTGAATATAATATGCTTGCATATGGACAGACTCAGACTATACCCTTATGGATTGATAATGCTGATCCATCAGACGCATATGATAAAGACGAAACCAGTCGTGAGCGATATGAAGGTTCTGATATAAAAATAGCTTTTCAGCTCCCACGTACTATTGTTGAATCATTTCATAATCAAGGTGTGGAAGATGAAGATACTGATTTGTGTGATGATCCTTATAATGAGCTTTGTGATGGAGACGGCGATGGAGTTGCAAATGATATTGTCGTGGGTCGAAGGATGGACGGAATGTTTGATGAAAATCCTTTCTCTATTTTACCAAGAAATGTAGTGGGTAGATATGATTCGTGAGATATACTTGCATCAGTACATCCAAATGATTCTGCTATCAGAGAAACTGATGTCAATGCTATGAGTAGTAGTGATAATATGATTACATTTTGATCTTCCTATAATCCATTAGATACCTTGATGACTACTATGCCCGAGAGAGATTCGACTACAGAAGGGCATTTGATGATTGGTAGTCAGATATTATTTGATGATCCTCTTGCTTTAAATACAATTGTTTTTAGTGATTTCTCTACTTATATCCCTGATTTGCATGATTTAGCATTAAAATTTACATTACAACAAAAACTTATAACAAATAATGGACAAATTTATCCATTTTTACGATATAGAGTAGAGTCAGATCCTGCTTATCCTATCGCTCAACCTTTCTTTTTCGTTAAAGGAGAGGCAAAAGTCTGAGACTATGTAGTGAAGATGACAGTGACGAAACCTATCGATAAACAAAACTCTATCAGTTCGTTTGCAGTGATCTTTTAAGATACTTCTATTTTCTTTTTTCTATCCATTGATTTCATCGTTTCTCACCTTCTGGTGTTATTTGATTTTTTGATAAAATTTCATTGGATTTTGTTCCTTTTCAGTGTTGTTGATCTTTATTTCCACCACCTGCTATAGTTGTCTTAAGAGCAGAATACCCTTGAGTCATATCATCACTAATAGCTGCTATAAGATTGTATTTTATTGCTTTTTTAGTCTCTGGTTGGGAGAGAATTTGAGTGATATCGTTAGACATGATAGAAGGTGAAGTGTTAAAAACTATCAGTGTATAGTAAATAAATTGTGTAATGTTATTGTATAGTAATTTCTATTTTTGTAGAAGTGAAAGCATAAAGAATAATATTTCATTCGATATGATTTTTATCTTTCACTATCTGTAAAGCTTTGCTTATAGTATCAATTCCTTCAGTGTTTGGTAAAAGTATTCCACTTTTTGTATGATCGATTGTACTGATACAGATACCATATTCTTTAATATTCGTATTACTTATTTCTTCCATAGTATTAAGTATTTTTGTTTCTCACACGATATCACAAATGAGAGAAGAAACTTTATCTTGTTGTGGTTCAATGATGCCATGATAGATCATATCAATTACTGTTCATAAGGGTTTGTTAGTGCTAATGACCCCATGAGAGCTAATAAGATTCTTATCCTTATCAAAGGCACTTAAAAAAATACCTCTAGGTTCTGTAAGTGAAAATTGCAGTTGGATAGTTTCTTTGATCTGTTCAATCATGGTAATTATCTTGTTTTGGTAAAAGATTTTTATATACTCTTTATTCTAACGAATTTTTTATCAATTGCAAATTATTCATCACAGATGATATCGTCAAAACTTAATTACAAGGTACAAGCTCAATTAGGACAAGCTAGAGCAGGTACTATTTCTCTCAATGGGATAGAAGTAAAAACACCTATATTTATGCCTGTAGGAACAAAAGCAACAATCAAGGGAATCTTCCTAGATATGATTCGTAATCCTGATTATCTCTGAGAGCTAGAACCTATTAATCTCATGTTATCCAATACTTTTCATCTCTCTCTTCGTCCTGGAGAAGATCTTATACAAGAAGCTGGAGGGGTACAAAAATTTATGAACTGGCCCGGATTAGTATTAACAGATAGTGGTGGTTTTCAAGTGTTTTCACTGTGATTAAATAAAGCATGAACACTTGCTATGTGAAAAAAATGACCTATTGTTTCACTAAAAGAAGATGGTATAAAATTTAAGTCTCCAATTGATGGATCGAGACATTTTATGTCACCAGAAGATTGTGTTGATATTCAGTCTAAACTTGGTTCTGATATTATGATGATGCTTGATGTCTGTTCTCCCTGAGGGTCTGATGATCGTACATATAGAAAACATATGGATATGACACATCGTTGGGCAAAGAGACAGTTTGATCATTATTCACAAAAATCTCAGGATGTTCGTGGTGTTTTATTTCCTATCGTGCAAGGTGGATGATTACCTCAGTTACCCTGTCGTCGGCTTTGTTTTGCCTGCGGAACATCA
>CAYWIJ010000021.1:0-12904 GCA_964458335.1 uncultured Candidatus Peribacteria bacterium
CCCCGAAGGAAGTCCTCTTGGGGGAAGGAACGAAGCAATCCATACTCATTTACTTGTCATTGCGCGCCCCGAAGGAAGTCCTCTTGGGGGAAGGAACGAAGCAATCCATACTCATTTACTTTATTTATGATACCACTCCTTTGTATTATAGATTGCCACAGTCCCGCACACTCTTACTATGTACTGGCGGGACTTCGCAATGACTCCTCCTTTGACCCTGTCATCCAGAATGGAGCGATAGTTGATAAAGATTCTTCGCTTCGCTATGAATGACACTACCTTTGTCTTATCCTCTTTTTACCTCCTGAACTATCCACCATACCCAATATCCTATCATCATACATCCTATAATCCATCCACCAAACCTACCTACCTTCATAATCAAACCATAATCAGCACCTATCTGAGCCACAGTCACCATTAGCAACAACATCCATCATACTAACGGCGATAGTCGACCTATAGACCACAACGACAACAAGATCAACAACGAAGTAATAAACGGAACAAATGGTACAACAATCATATTAAAGAGAGGTGAAAGAATATTGATTTGACCTGTATTTCGTATCAGTATTGGTAATACTCCTATCATAGCTCCGATACTTGGTAGTATAACAATACGAATTGCTTTCCATACCTGCTCTTTCCACCAAGACGATGAAAACTTGTTAATTTCTCATACCTTAATATGTCATTGCGAGGAGGAACGACGAGGCAATCCATAATCATCAATCTGTCAGCTAATTTTACCTTTCAGCTTCTGAAACACTACCTTATCCGCCCATATTATCCCCACCAATGCCCCGAAACTCAATAAAAATCATAAATCATAGAAGATATAATACGGATTCCACAATAACATAAGACACCAAGCATACGACAACAATCTCCATATCGAAATCTGACGACCAGGGAAGAGTACAACAAGTGTCAATACTGCCATAATAGTCGCCCTTACTACACTTGAATCTGTCCCCACGAGATACGAATATCACAATACCACTACTATCAATAGTACAATTCTTGCATAAAATGGTACTCGAAACAACAACAAAGACGCCAAGGCTACCACAATAGCAATATTTCCACCACTTACTGCAACTAGATGTACTAATCAACTATCAATAAACGATTGGTATTCATCGTTGTGAAATAATGACCTCTCTCCGATCAACATCCCAAGTCATAATGCTCATGCTACATCTACACCTAACACTGAAGTCAGATTTTTCTTAATGTTTTGTCTTATCATCATCCTGAGATCAACTTCATTATCCTGTCATCCATCACTCTCCACTCTATAAGGATTATCATCATAGAGAGATCAATCAATACCTTGCATATACAACCACCCATCATAATCAAAACTCTCACTGTCCATAACTTGACCATCTTGTCGACTTCACAAATTTACTATCTTACCAAACCACCAAACCCAACGATTATCATACTCTCTGACCATAATTTTCCTCGATGATTGTATCACATCTCCAGGTTGGAGCGAGGCCTTCGAATATAATAATAACTGACTCTCAACTTCTCACCTGTCTGCCGACAAGGCAGGCTCTGAATTTTTAACTTCTACAAGGTATCTATTGATCCTCTGTTGTTCAATAACATGAAAAGTTGTTGTTCCTGACGCAGTGAAAGTTCAGCTTATATGATTCATATCATAGATCATAACAGAACACCATCATGACAATATCGACAAGAGATAGACAAGGGTGGTTTTTCGTGACCACTTCATCACTCTGCTGATGATAAACAGGAGAACAATACAAGACATACCTATCACTACACTGTGTGTCCATATCGCAACAAGAATTGATAGGGTAAACAAAAGGATGATAACCATAGCTTACTTCATACAAAATAAATGCCATTAATTACTCGTTTTTCATTATCAATCACAGAGATCCTTCGCAAACTCAGGATGATAATCCTTTTATTATTCATTATTCATTGTTTATATACTCTTTATTCCATCTCTCGTCCCTCTCCACAACGCTCCAAACAGCTGTCACCACTGAGACATCGGAGCATAAAATATCATATGCAATCATATCCAACCAAGCTGTCAGATAAATCCACTACTATAAAAAAGTATTTTCTGCCACCAATTTCCTAAGACATAAACAAGAATAATCCTATGTTTTGACTTGAGATAGGCACGTTCAGGAGTATTTGCATACATTTCAGAAAGTTTATTTCTATGGGCATGGTGATGAATAACATGAGCCCATGTATCAGCAAAGATTTGTACTCATCACTTCGACATCTGAGCAGTCATGATCAAATCTTCATAGACAAAAGGTATCTGTTCGTCAAACGGATATGCTTCAAACACTGCCTTTGAACCAGCTAGACAGTTTGACGACGCTAACTGCAATGAAAAATAACGTTCTGATGACTGGACAGCTGTATTTCATAACCAGATAGGTCTACACATCGCAAAATTAAATCCTGATGCAAGTGCAGGACGCACTATACTTTGGGTATCATCATATTGGATCGGAGCTACAATTGTATATTCTGGATGATCGAGGTGAGTAAGGAAACCAAAAAGATTTTCACACATATCATCTGGACACACATTGTCGTCATCGATAAACATCATATATGGAGTTTTTACTTTATTTCTTCCATAATTACGCACATAACTTGCACCCTGTCAGACTGAAAATTTTTTATCTGACAAAGGATTAATAATATCTACACGGACTTTGGGAAGTTGAGCAAAGAGCAGTTTCACAGAAATCGCATACGTATCAAATTCTGATTTATCGGCATAGGTATCCCATACAATAATTATCTGTTCTGGTGATAAACTTTGTCCAATAAGAGAGATCAAAAGTGGCTTGATACTATCAAACACTCTATTGGAGGGAATAACAACTGCATAGGATATTGGTTTCATTGAAGATATTTTGTTTTCAAAAGAATAAATAATGTTTACAATTCAAGAGTCGAAGTGACAAGTTTCCTAACTTTCTCTGCATAGACAGACGCATAACGAGGTTTTTCAAACTCTTGAAGAAGGAGAAGAATATGTAATCTCGCAGCTAAACCAGCACTCGCTCCATCAATCAAAGCAAGAAGCTCTGACAGAGGATACTGTTCTCGTTCGAAAATATGTAAATTAGGATATGCTCATTCTAGCCATTGAGCAAACTTAGCATCATTACTATTGATAGATTTACCTGAAAGATAAACAGGTGTCGCATCAGGATACAATTCAGTCAGAAAAGTTTTTATCTTTTCATACAATTCTTCAGAACTCATCGATTCAACAATATTCAGAATAACATAAGGTTTCGTTATATCAAATGACTCCAATTTGGTACCTGACATCTTCTGTCTATATCTATCTATCACAGGGATAGCAAAATCATGATAGTGAATGGCTTTATCAGTGTAGTTCTTGACTTCATCAAAGGAAGTATGATCTCTAGTTACCACTCTCTGAGCTTTGGGTAATACAATCTTATACAATAATTTCTGTCGCCATATCTTCGCCGTTTCGATTCCTCAGAGGAGAACAAACTTGTGACAAAGAATAGGAGACAGATAGCGAAGAAGATAATTCCACCCGCCATGAAATCCTCTTGACTCAGCAAACACTTCTCCACCTCCAAAGAAGTACATATCATAACGGAAATTATCAAAAATATTTTTAGAGATTTTTTTAAATTTGATTATTTTGTTTTGTGAAACAAATCCATGTGCCAATTTTAATTGTTCCATCAAGACAACATTAGTTGTCCATCGCTGTTCCATTCGTGATACATCTCCTACCTCAACTATCAATTCATCTACGTCACCGTATGCTGTATCAATATAATCCAAGACTCACCAAAACAACATCTCATCTCAGAGGTTCTTAAATCCATAGAAACACTTCAAAAATCATGTCATTATAATTCAAAATTTATAATTCAAAATTTATAATTCCTACTGATACACCTTTTTATAATACTCATCCATCTTGTCATGTCAAAACAAACTACGACCAAATTGATCTAACATATAATCATCTGGCGTCTGTTGAGATACAAGTTCCACATAACGTTCTAATTCAGTCGGTTTTACTTGAGCACCATAGACAAAGAAAGAAGATAACTGATTATTTTTTATTCTTTTGGAAAGAGTAGTATATGACTGTAATCGCTGACGCAAAGTAGTAGGATGTAAGGTATTATTATAATACAATGTAGAGATTTGAGATAAATAAGCATTTTGTAAGGTTAATAATGCTCTATTTTTCTTACTTGTTGCTGTCTCTCCAGCATTCATACAACGAATCTGTACTCCCTCATACGTCAGACAAATCTTTTTTTCTACTTTTTTGAGCAACAATTTCGATAAACTTCCATGCTGAAAATCCAATGCATCCAAAAGACTGCTTGGTATAGTACTCGCTCATAGTCATAGACGAGGATGATAATAACGTGTATCTTCCTGTGCTTGTGGATAACACAGACGATCGATTTCGACATCGCCAACATACAAATACAGACAACTTGGCGAATTGGAGAGAACTTTTCCAGCAGGGAAGATATTTTCTCATACTGACAGTATCTTACCAGAAAGTGGAATATTCGTCGTATTGATCTTGAGTTTCACACTCTTGTCGATTACTTGACCACTTTGACCACTTCGTAAAAGAGCTATCAATTCATTTTCTTTAGCAATATCTTTTCATTTGGGATTTGGTAGTACTCGAGCTATCTGCAGTCATTGCCATAGGGACATATCGACTTGTCCACTCAACATTTCTTTCTGGCTCGGATCATAACAATATTCATCGAGTACTTGTGATCCATAGAGCAATTGTACACAAGTTGCCTTACTATTTGGCATTTGATAGTTTCACACAAAACTCATCGTCCCAGAAAGTGACAAGGTATCGGAAAGTTTCTTCTTTTTGTTGTCAAATGACAGATACAATGGTTTTGGCAACATAATAGGTTCTGACACGGTGAGCGTAACAACTTCAGCATTCGTATCTGATCATGGAGGATCGTAGACGAGATTATCAATGGTGATCATAACACCTGAAAACAACTCTGAAAAATCACCTGTCAAGTTCTGTCCACTTCAGAGTTTATCTATAGCTGGATCATAACAATAAGTATCAAAGACATAATTTCATTGCTTAAGCTCAACACAAGTTGCCTTACTATTTGGCATTTGATAATTATCTTGAAGAGTGACCAAACCACCTCTCTTGCTGATACCTTTGAGATAATATTTTTTATCATCAAATTGGATATAAAAAGTCGAAAGATCAAGCATCAAATCCTTTGGAGTATCCAAAACAACTATTTCGTTATCCGTATCCGATCATGGAGGATCATAGACAAGACTATGAATATGGATATCATATGCTGAGTAATCTATCGTTACTGCTGATTCTTTAGGAGTAGTAGTTGCCTTGGGATCATAACAATACTCATCATAGACAATATCTTCATAGGTCAAAGCCACACAAGTAGCTGTCGTATTAGGCATTTGAAAATTTCCAACCAACGTCAACGTCTGTCATGAGAGAATAGTTCCATAGATTCTCTTGGTTTTAGTACCCACACGCAGACGTAATTCATCTAATACCACTTCATCAGCTCATCAGTCAAAACGTATCGTAATAGTTTCATTATTCGTATCATCTCCTGGTGGATCATAGACAAGCGACACAATATCAAACTGAAGATTTGCATAGTCGACACTTGGAGCAGGCTCAGCTAACGGTAAATATGGTGAAGGATTTGTAGTAGGATCATAACATGCTGTATCGACTAAGGTATCCAGATAATACAGATTCACACAGACAGGACGAGAATTGACCATCTGAAAATTTGCTGTCCTGATATATTCAGTACCAAACACAACAGTTCCTGACTGAAATTTATACGTTTTGCTATCATACTTGACTGACCAACCAGACAAGGAAATACTCTCACCACTCAAGAGCGTCAGACCGATCCTTTCAGTATTCGTGTCAGATCATGGCGGATCATAATCGATAAGTGATAGGCGAAGATCAACTCAAGACAATCAATCAAAAGTTCAAGATCATTGTCCATTATCACCTGTTCCTGTATCTGGATCATCATCTACTGGACAATACGGTCAACTTGGTAGTGATATTACTCCCATATACGGCAAGAAAACATGATCAAATCATGGTGATGGAATTCAAGCAGTCGTCAAAAATGTGTCACAATCAATCATTCCTTCTTTATACCAAGATCAACCAACATTCAAAACATACGATGATGATAATCCTTCTCCATTATCAAGAGAAGAAATAAGCAATTGTCCTGTCGACACAGACAAATCGGGCAATACTATTATATTATCATCATGCAAGAGTCATGATACCGAGGAAGTAATAAGATATCTCATATTTTTCTCCCAAAACTGATTTGATACTTCAACAGATGAAGCAAGAATATCTCCAGATAGCAATAATCATCATTCCCAATCTTGAGTAAAAAGTAATTCAATATAGTGAGTATACTCATCACCGTTATACACTTCATCGATAACAAACGGGCTTATTGGACAAGTCTCTGAAGTTTCAGAATCTTTATCATCGGAATCATCAATTTCATCAATCAAAGGTAAAAAAATTGTCCCATCAGCATAATAAACAACTCAAGGATTTGCTATAACGGTGGATCATCGCACCATCTCTAGTGAAGTTGGTAAAATAATTCGTTCTGACCCATCTCGAAGTCTTTGAAACGTAGTAGACGTATTATCATACTTTTTAACATCTGTCTGCGATACAGAAAATTGATCAACGATCTCATTATCAATTATAAGCTCAATATTTACTTCTGATGTGTCTCACAAATTCAGTCAGAGTCCTGTCTTTTTTGGGGTTATCGTATCACTGGACAACATAGACAAGTTGTCGCCAAGCAAAAGAAGAGTTCAGGAGGGAATTGAGATATTGGAAAGGGTCAATGGTGAAGTTTTGACACCAACAAGGGTAAACGTTCACTGAAAATCATTATCTCCCACATTCGTTATCTCGACAAATTCATCACTCCCATCAACAAGTACTTCCGTAATACGGAGTTCGTACGCTCAGACATAGCCTAAGAAGAAAATAATTCACATTACAAAAAAGCTGAAAAATCATTTTATCATAATTGGTGTGGCAATCTCATAAAAATCAAAGTTCTTTCAAAATTTATTTGTCGTTCCGAACTTGTTTCGGAATCTTAAAATTTAAGACTAAGATCCTGCAATAAATTCAGGATGACTCATTCTCTACAATACTTCACTTCAGAGATTTTTGTTTTTGGGGGTTGTTTTAGTGTATCAACATACGGTCTAAGATGGTCGTTTTTGCCTGAGCAATTTTATCTTTTATTTTATCAGTTGTGAGAGTTATAGATTTTGGTGATGTATTTACAAGAGATTTATAGAGTTTTTGGACAAATTCAGGATCGTTTTGACTGAGTAGAGTATCACCAAAATTATCGACATAAAATTCTGCATTCTTTTGCTGATCGTGTGTCACAGGAAGAGGAACAATCACCAAAGGTACTTCAAAAAGTTTACATTCAGCTAGAGTTGTCGTACCACCACGCACCACAGCAATATCCGCACGATGATAGAGCCATCACATCACCGCTTGTTCTGTAATCAGATCGGTAATGATAATATGATCATGGTTCTTTGGTAAATCTGACGAATCAATCAGATGTCGTCCATTAATAATCACTATCACACACTGTTCTGCAAACCATGGATCTGTCGCTGTCGCTTTCAAGACAGCTTTATAGAGTTTCTGCGCTCCAAGAGATCCTCAAGCGACAAGAATCATGAGCTTATCTTTGGGAATATCAAAAGGAAGTGATGATGGTTGCTTAACAAGATCATCTGACAAAATCTGTCATACGGTGATCGAATCACGAAGCGTATCAGGAAATCCTGAAAAATTTTGTGTCGCAAAACGGGACGCTAATCTGGTCGTCAAACCTGGTGTCGTATCACTGTCATGGACATAAATCTTGCGATGACAGATCCAAGCAGCGATGACGACAGGAAGGGAGACATATCATCACTTACAGAAGATGACATCAATTTTTTTGGTCAAGATATGTCATATTGATTGAATAATACCTAAGGGAAAGAGAAACATATCACGAATATTTCTCCATCTGGATATCCAAATCGTCTCTCTACGATATTTCCCTGCCAAGATAGTAATAAACTGTGGCTGAACATGAGTAAAACTATCCTTATATTGTTCAAAAAACGTATATTCCATACCTTTCTTTTCACCAAATCGATAGACATTGTCGACAACTTGTCTATATTCCTGTCATCTATCAATAGTTTGTAAAAGTGAGATCAGAGGTAAAATGTGACCTCCTGACCCTCATCAGGTAAAAGCTATGTTGAGTGGTTGTTGTTTCATAGTGATAGTCTATTCAAACTAATAGTAAGTGCAAGAAAAAATCACCATTTGAATTTAAAGAATGATAATCAACAATAGATAAATTCTTAAAACTCAATTATTATTACACCTCATCTTTTCCACAATCTTCATCATCATCTCTATACTCCAAGATATCACCTGGTTGACAATGTAATACTTTACAAATAGTATTCAAGGTACTAAAACGAATTGCTTTTGCTTTTCCTGTCTTTAAAATAGAAAGATTAGACAATGTTAAATTTACTCTTTTTGAAAGTTCGTTGAGAGAGATTTTCTGTTTTGCCATCACAACATCTAGATTTATAATAATAGCCATGGTATTATATTTTAAATAGTTAAATCATTTTCTGACTTCATATCTACAGCATTTTGCAATAACTTTTCAAATATAGCGGCAGTAGTTGCAACTATGATAGAAGCAAAAATTATTGCAATACAAATAACAAAAAATCCTACTGGATCATCTTCTGTATTGTGAAATATTCTTATATATAATCCCGCTATCACAATGAGAGCACTGAATACCATTGCACAATATTTTATACTTCTTAAAGCCTTAATAGCATGTGAAGAGAATACTTTTTTCTGTCCAATATATCCTAATAATATAAATGCCTTATACAGGGCAACAAAAAAAGCAATTGATGCTACATATCCATATACTATAAATGGATCAGTATAAATACTCAATAAGTCTAAGTCTATTGCTCTTCCTTCGTTGAGCGGAAGCCAAATTAACATGATACATACTACAATACCTATAAGCACAATGACTGCTTGAAGAAATACAGTTGGAATGTTTTTCATAATAATTTTTTTAATTATAAAGATAAATATATTTATATATAATAAATAATTATCGATAATCAATAGATTTTTAGTTTTTATAAAAAAACATATAATATAATACCTGAATGCATAATCTCAAGTAAATATATCCAATTTCTTATCATCTTACAGTTCAAAAGAATATTTTACGAACATATTCGTAAATTCTCTTGCAAACAACAAAAAAATAATTATATTTCCGAACATATTCTTTTTATATACTGAAAATAATAATACATGAAACATCTTACTCAAGCAGAATTTACTGACGCTATCGGATCTGGGATATCAGTCGTCGATTTTTTTGCGACTCGATGTGGACCGTGTCAGATGATCGCTCCTTATCTTGAAGAAATGAACGAAAAACTCTGAGAAACCGTATCATTTTATAAAGTTGATGTCGATGAACAGAGAGCTTTAGCAGCTGAACAAGGAATCACTGCTATGCCCACACTGAAAATTTTTAAGGATGGTATACAACAAGAAGAAATCGTAGGAGCCGATCTTCAAGGACTTTGGCAAGGTATCCAACGTGTCATGCAACAAGCATAAACATAAGTTTTTTATTTACCAGATTCAAATCAATGATTACTCAGTCTATAAAATGACGTAAAAAAATACCCAGATGTACGGTCTTTGATACCGATACACTTATCTGCAATTGTCGATGACCGACGAGTCTGAGTAAATATGAACTTCAACAAAGACCTACAATAATACTCACGAAAGATGAACTTCAAACCCTCGTAGACAAAGACATTGACAACAAAACCATGGATGAAGGGTGTGAATGTATGCAAGTATCCAAAACAGTTTACGCTGGTATTTACACTTCTGCTCGTCAGAAAGTCACTCAATCCATCATCACCTGATCAGTACTTATGATCGAATGTAAAGAATAATTTATACTAACCATATCATGACAACACACCGAACTCGAACACAATATTTCAATAACAAAACAAAACTAGAATCTGACGGTATTCAAGTCGTGCTCGTGGATCTTCCGGTTGGGAGATTACCATGACAGGATGCGCTCCCTTGATCTCTCGAGGGAAACGAAGAAATGTTTTTTGACAACTCTTATCCTGATGGGACCTACTTTGTCTTCTATTGTTACAATGGGTGTCCTATCTCAGGATACACCGCGAATAAACTTCGTCCCCAACTCCCACAATATCACTTCATCGATGTGAATGGTTGAGCTGCTATGTACGAGATAGAAAAATCTAACTATTTATATGAGAAAGGATTGTGATAGGGGTAGTATTTATGTAAGATAAAATGTTTTATTGTTGAATGATTATCCATGTCTTCACAAGAACTTATCACTATAGTCGATAGAGAAGATAATCTTATAGGATATAAACCCAGAGATGAAGTCACTCCTAACGATATCTATAGAGTTTCAGCTTGTTGGATCAAAGATGAACTTTGAAATATTCTCCTTGCACAGAGAGCTTTTACCAAAAAGCATAATCCATGAAAATGGTGACCAGCTGTTGCTTGAACTAATGAAGCAGGAGAAACCTATAGAAGTAATATCATCAAAGAAATTAAGGAAGAGATAAATATTGATATACAAGAGTCTGATCTCATTCTATGACCCAAAAAATTTAAAAATGAAGATCGATCTTATTTTGGACAATGGTTCTTACTTACCTATAGAGGAGATAAATCAGTCATCAAACCAGAAGCATGAGCAGTAGAACAATTGAAACGATACACTTCACAAGAATTAGAAGATCTCATCACAAATCACCCTCAGGACTGTCTCACAAGCTTAGAGTGGTGTTTTAAAAATCTATAATGATATGCACAAAGAAACAATTATTATATTCTCTCATTGATTTGGTATTCGTAGCTGAAGTTATGCTCTTTTTTCTGATTTAATAGAAATTTTTGATAATTTATGAATCATATCGATCCTAACAGAATACTGTGAATATAATGAGGAGACTCATGAGGTATTTGTCAAACCCTTTTCCGAACAAGCTGCTATATTACAAAAGACTATAGATGAAACATACCAAGAACATCCAAATGCAGATATTATTTTGATTGGACAATCACAATGATCTACTATTATTTCTCTTTGTGATACTAGCAAAATTCAGAAAATTATCTTTATAGCTCCATTCTTTCATACAAATCAGGAAGATGTTATAGACAGGTATAGTCAAAGTATTTGAACTACTATCAATCTAGAAGGATTATCATATAGAAAGAGGTCGGATTGAACGACCACAATCATACCAGCAAACCATTGGAAAGAAAGATTTGAAACAAATATTATAGATCTCTATAATAAAAAAGCATTATCTAATTCACTGTATATATTCTATGGATTACAAGATCAAGTCATGAAATTCTCTGACTATGAAAGGATTAAAAATGCCTTCATTATGAATCTTGACGGAAATCACGACTTCTCCAATGAATATAGAGATAAGCTTATAGAAAATATCATCAATCTTATAACCCAATAACCCTGTCTATCCGACAGGTAGATTTATAACCCTTACAACCACTATTATGTTCGATCAACCAACCGAAAAAGTCATCATTATCTGATCTGGTCCAGCTGGACACACGGCTGCTATCTACGCTGCGAGAGCAAATCTGAGCCCTCTCATGTTTGAGGGATTTTTGGCTGGTGGGATTGCTGCTGGTGGACAACTTACGACAACGACTGAAGTAGAAAATTATCCTGGTTTCCCAACAGGTGTCATGTGACCAGAACTCATGAACAATATGAGAGAACAGTCCATCAACAACGGTGCGCGTATCATCACCAAGACAGTTGATAAGGTCGACCTCTCTGCCAGACCCTACAAAGTTTTTGTGTGAAATGATGTCTACAGCACCCACTCGATCATCATCGCCACAGGAGCGACTGCGAAAAAACTCGACGTCCCAGGAGTAGACAAATACTGGATGAGAGGAATCTCAGGATGTGCTGTCTGTGACGGAGCGTTACCAATCTTCCAAGACAAAATCCTGGCAGTAATTGGAGGTGGAGATGTGGCGATGGAAGAAGCGATGTACTTATCCAAGTTCGCTAGAAAAGTACTTGTTCTCATCCGTGGAAGTAAAGCAACTATGAAAGCGTCGAAAGCAATGCAAGAGAGAGCATTTGCTAATCCAAAGATTGAAGTTCTTGAACATACCGAACTCCTCGAAGTCGGAGGAGAGAAACTCGTCACCGTGCTCAAAGTCATTAATAATCAGACCCAAGAAGTGACAGAAATCGGAGCAGGAGGACTATTTTTTGCTATCGGACACACCCCCAATACAGGATTCTTAGAAGGACAAATTCAACTCGACGAAACAGGGTACATTCTCACCAAACCTGGTACAACCAGAGTAGTTGATCCTGCTCAATATACTGGTAAAGTATCATGTGGAGTAGCAACACTATCAGGCGTCTACGCTGCTGGTGATGTCCAAGACCATATCTATCGTCAAGCGATCACTTCAGCTGGTACGGGTTGTATGGCAGCTCTTGATGCTGAGAAATGGTTGAATGAACAGGGACTCTAACCCCCAACCCACTAACCCCATCCTCGTTCCTTCTCCACTCGTACCTCGTGGTAAAGTCTGTCAGAGAAGGAT
>CAYWIJ010000022.1:0-10998 GCA_964458335.1 uncultured Candidatus Peribacteria bacterium
AATGTTCATACGAAGAACGTCCGCCCCCATTACGCCAAACCGCTGTTATCGGCTGGGCTTCTGTTCGTCCGAAGTTATGCTGTCAAATTTCAGTAGAAAACTTGTCTGTGAAAACTGTCTGGTTTGCATTAAAGTTTCGCAATCCAATTGGCAACATAGTCCGCAACTTCTTGCCAATTTTTTTCACCACAAATATAATGTCCACGATTTTCAAATTCTTTAAAATCCTTTTTACTGTTGGTGTCTTTGTATGCTTTAAAGTTTTTTCTGTTTAGTGATGCAGGAACAATGTGGTCTTTTTCTCCTGCAATAAAAAGCAAAGGCTTGTGAGGTTTTTTCAAATCAATCTTTGCATAGCTTTTTAATGTTCCTCTTGGAATGTTTCTGCTCTCAGGAACTACATATTCATCAAACACCTTGTCAGATTCCTGTCTGCTCATTGTATTGCAAAAAGTGTAGTGAAACCACTTTTTGGTTGGAACAAAAACGGAATTTCCTTTTAGAAAATTTATTACCGGAAAATTAGATTTCCAAAAACTCCATTTTGTTGTAATAATGCCTTGTGGTGCTGCACCGTCAATACAAACACCTGCAACTGCTTTGTCCAACGAAATTAATTTTTGAACAACCAACCCTGCCAAAGAGTGTCCGATTACAATTGGTTTTTCGGGTAAAGTGTCAATGAGTTTTATAACATTATTCACAACGTCCTCAAAAGTTACTTGCGAAAGATTTGGAGCAAAGTTGTTTCTCAATGCTGTCGGGTCGCCTTCGTGTGAAGGATTTGCAGGTGTATAGCAAGTGTATCCTTTTGCCTCAAAATATTTTTTCCAATCTTCCCAACTTTTAGGGTTTACAAAAAGTCCGTGAATGAATACGATTGTTTTAGTTTTACTTGTTGCCATTGCTGAATCTGTTTTTGATTGCTGTGAAAATGATTTTTGATTTGTTGTAAAGAATAATATTACAGATAAGATTATGATTTTTACATTCATGTCTTTAACGTTTTGCAGCTAAAAGAAGTGGCGGTTTTGGAACACTAAACTGTCTATACGCATAATGTTTATTAGTTGCACAACTGTTTGTATTCGCACTTCCCCCGCCATTTTTTTTAGGTGCTGTTAGCGGTTCGTTGTTTTTCTTGTAATATCATTCCAACTTGTCCTATTGTCCGTGGTTGCTAACTTCTTTTGGAAATTTGTCACCGATTAAATTCAGTCTGATATTATGTTCTAAATATGCTTTCAGTCCGTCCAAAACTGTCGTAAAACCACCTGTGCTGTCCTTAATTGCTTGAATTAACTCGGCTCCTGTTTCTTTGAAGCCGTAATTTTTGATTACTACATAGGTCGTGTCGTCTGTCAATGAGGTAAACTCATAGTCAACTGTCGTTGCAGGGTCGCCCCACTCGGTTGAAATTTTTTTGTTTGGGATAATGTCCTTTACTAATACATTTGTTGAAACACCATACATCTCCCACGTCCAAGTTATTGTCTTACCAACTTCTAATTGTCCACTTGATTTTGTAAACCAAAAGTTAGTCGTGATTTTCGGGTCAATGAATGCTTGAAAAACTGTCGCAGCAGGTTTTCTGATTAGCATTTGTGTTTCTACTGTCGGAATTTTTGTTTCTGTCATTTTAATTTTGAATTAAGTTTATAATTTTTGTTTCGTTGCCTGTTGTCGTCCGTTACAATGACCGCTAACGTTTTGCAGCTAAAAGAAGTGGCGGTTTTGGAACACTAAACTGTCTATACGCATAATGTTTATTAGTTGCACAACTGTTTGTATTCGCACTTCCCCCGCCATTTTTTTTAGGTGCTGTTAGCGGTTCGTTGTTTTTCTTGTAATATCATTCCAACTTGTCCTATTGTCCGTGGTTGCTAACTTCTTTTGGAAATTTGTCACCGATTAAATTCAGTCTGATATTATGTTCTAAATATGCTTTCAGTCCGTCCAAAACTGTCGTAAAACCACCTGTGCTGTCCTTAATTGCTTGAATTAACTCGGCTCCTGTTTCTTTGAAGCCGTAATTTTTGATTACTACATAGGTCGTGTCGTCTGTCAATGAGGTAAACTCATAGTCAACTGTCGTTGCAGGGTCGCCCCACTCGGTTGAAATTTTTTTGTTTGGGATAATGTCCTTTACTAATACATTTGTTGAAACACCATACATCTCCCACGTCCAAGTTATTGTCTTACCAACTTCTAATTGTCCACTTGATTTTGTAAACCAAAAGTTAGTCGTGATTTTCGGGTCAATGAATGCTTGAAAAACTGTCGCAGCAGGTTTTCTGATTAGCATTTGTGTTTCTACTGTCGGAATTTTTGTTTCTGTCATTTTAATTTTGAATTAAGTTTATAATTTTTGTTTCGTTGCCTGTTGTCGTCCGTTACAATGACCGCTAACTGTGGATTATACGCATTTCGCAATATATGCCAAAACAGCTTGAAAGACGAAATAAAACTGGTATATATACCATATAAGAATATATTTATATATAATATTCTATAATTATGCAAGAGTTTTCTACAGAAAATGATCGTGTTAAATTTTTTAAAAAGTTTCTGATCAGCAAAAACTACTCTCCTAGAACTATCTCTCTGTATATGTCTGCATTGCTAAAATTTATCAAACATTATAGAAGAGAAACTGTAGCCGTTACTGATGAAGAGTTGGTTACTTATCTTGCACAAGAAAGTAAAACCAAATCTTATTCCACAGTGAATCTCTATAAAGAAGTACTGAAACAGTATTTCAAAATTATCTACAATAAAAAATACCATATTTCACTATGATATTCTCGTAAAGAGAAAAAATTGCCAGTAATATTGTCCCTTAGCGAGATAAGTAAGCTTCTCAACTCTTATACAAATCAAAAACATAAAATTCTTTTGAGTTTGGCATATGGAACAGGAATGAGAGTTAGTGAAATAGCAATGTTACAAAAGACTGATCTTGATTTTGATCGTATGATTATACATATTAAATCTTCTAAGTGAAAAAAAGATAGAATAGTTCCTTTACCCAATCGCATTAAACAGGATCTTGAAACGTTTGTAAACTCACATCCATCTCTTTATGTGTTTCCTAGTGAACAAGCAGATTATATGAGCCCGAGGACATTGCAATTACTATTACAACAAGGTGCACAAAGAATACAATTACAGAAAAAGATTTCATTCCATACTCTTCGTCATAGTTTCGCCACACATCTTCTAGAGTCATGAACAGATATTCGTTATATCCAAAATCTTCTTGGACATACAAGTATAAAAACAACTCAAATTTATACTCATGTGGTTCAGTCAGCGATTGATAAGATAATTAGTCCATTTGATAGACTCTAAACTACATAATTATTTCCTCCCAAAATCAGCAGGAATTTGACCCCAGAGTTTGGTTGGTCGTTTTTTGAGAGTAATGATGTGTTTTCGGTGTTGGTTATTGTTGAGCCAATCTTGTGCACGACGAATAATATTTCGTAATTCTGTAGTATCATCAGTTTCTTGGATTTGTGTTTTGAAAGTATTGGTTTGTACTCGATTGATAGCTATTTTGCTATCGCTATAGAGAATAGAATATTGAGGATTATTCATCATCCAAGCAAGTCCATGTATGATACCGAGATATTCGGCGATATTCGTACTTCCACCTGATAGGGGTCAGATACTAAATATTTCTTTCTGATTTTTGATATCTACTCCCCTGTATTCGATAGGTCAAGGATTAGAGGGACAGGCTGCATCAGTAGCGATACTCATATCAAAATCTTCTTTCATAAGAATACGAAGATGATCTTCACTATATTTCCCTTTCTCTCCGATAAAATTATGCTCATACGCTTGTTGAGCTGTTTCAAGATTTGGAAACGATTTATATTTTGCTCAAGGATATCCATTGATGTGCGATTTGGCTTCAGGTCGATTGTTATAGATACCTGGTTGATGTCCTATTCGAATGACGTAGTGTTTCATGATTTATTAGTTATTAGGGGATGGCGAATTGCGGATTACGAAGCTTTCTTGATACTTCTGTTACCTCTTTTACTGAATAGTTTCACTATCAATTACTTCTTTGTTTTTATGTTGAGATTTTCTCTTTTGTGATTCTACAGACTTTTTGACCCAGTTTATTCCAAACAGTATGATAGCTATGTCATCAATTTGCCCTAAAAAAGGAACCCCATCTGGAATGAGATCAATTGGTGAAAAAAGATAGATTACCATTGCTATGATGATAGTCCTTGTGAGTGTTTCTGTTTCTTTCCCAATAAGTGTTTTGTACAAAAAAATAATATCTTTTCTAATGGCTACAAAGACAGCTAAGAGGCGCTTATTCATATTTTAAGTAGAGTATATAATAAACTAGTGATGGTGATGATGATCACATCAACAGGTGTCAGAATCCTTTTTTTCTTCTCCATGACAAGTACATCCATCATGTCCACCACAACATCCACCTTCTTCATCGTCTTCAGTAGTGTCAAAAAATCCACTTGCAAGAATTTCAATAACTTTGTCATCGCTAAATTCTTCAATAGCTTCTCCTGTATAGGAAACGAATACTTTTTTTACTTCCTGAAGAAGTTCATATGTCTCATGTGGGAGATTAATAGAATGTTCTTTTGACATAATTACATATATAAATAATAAAATTAATAGATTATAGTATATTACTTATGAAAGTCAATCAGTAGTAATAAAAAAATGAATACATTTTTAGACTTTTAATAACTTATATCTATACTTATTCTGAATATAGTTTTTATATATGAGAATGTTCCATGAAAATTTCACGTATTATGACCTCTATTATTTTAACTGCTTTATTTTTAGTGGTTATTGCTCCTTGGTCGTCATTATCTAGTCACGCTCAAATTAATTCAGAATATCTTCCTAATTATTGAATAAGTCAGAGTTGGGAACGTATTATGGATCATTTTACTGAAATTCAATGAATGAAGAAAGTTGGTGATATTGTACCAACTACTATTTTTCTTGATCTTTATAAAAATTTTCAAATATTATTTCCACAATTACCACAAAGAAATAATTATAAAATTGTCTATAATGTCTGTATAAGACAGGCACAGAAACTTTCTTTAGAAAACACAAATGGAGTAGAATTTGATACCTATATGGATCAATGTCAGGGACCTATCAACACTATTATGAAAGAAATTAATACAAATTATACCGTGAAAGCTAATGCAAAAGCATCTCCACAAGCAGGATCAGCTCCTTTGACTGTTACTTTAGACGCTAGAGCAAGTGTTGATCCTTCTAATGATACTATCCCATCCAATAATTTCTATTGGTATTACAAAAATACCGATGGAGTTGATATTTTAATAGGGAAAGGAGCTGTCATTAGTTATACTTTTGAAAAAGAGGGAACATATTATGTCCATCTTACTACAAAAAGTGCTAATAAACCTACTGAAGGAATTTTAGATGGAGAAGCAACGACTATCATCAATGTAGCTCCAGAAATAGCAAATCTTGTGGTCTATGCAAATGGAAAAAGATTACAAGAGAAAACATATACTAAAATAGGTACTACAGAAGCACAAAATGGAGTATTGTTTGATGGTACTGCAACTTTACCAAAATGATGAAGAGAAATTCTTTCTCATGTCTGGGAGGTGTCAGGAGCTAATGGATTTAAATATGCTTCAGAAGCTGTCGCTTGAAGACCTGGTACCTTTACCTTAAAATTACCAGATAATGGAAGTTATTCATTGAAACTTTCTCTCACTGATAATGAAAACAATACTATTACAAAAACATTTCTTATAGCAGTATCTGATCCTATTGCTATTATCAAACAAAATCCTGATACGATCACAACAACAACACAAGTTACATTTGATGCATGAGCCTCTTATTCTATCAATTCTCGTATTAGAAGATATAATTGGGAAGTATATAATGAGTTTGGAGATAGGGAAATAGTGTCTCAACAAAAGACTATTACTCATAAATTTACGAAACCAGGATCATATACGGTAAAATTAACAGTAACCGATGAGCTTAATGAAGTTAATACAGAGACAAAGATTATTGAAGTAGAATCAACTCCTCCACAAGCACAATTTACTATGACTCCTCGTTTAGATTGGCAATATCCTTCACAATTTGTTTTAGATGCTACTTCTAGTTTTGATGTCGATGTGACTGCTAAGTTGGATACATTAACGTATGAACGATCATTTAGTAATCCATCACTGACAAAAATCGAACAGACCTATGATAATGGTCAGAGTATTGTTGCCTCTTTCGATCAACCTGGAAAACATATGATAACTCTGACAGTGAAAGATAGTTTTGGTAAGTTCAGTACATTGAGTAGAGAAATTAATGTACAATCCTCTCTTCGTCCTGTGATTTTAGTAAATCCTAGAGCAAATTCGTGGTGAAATACAACCAAATTTATGGTGACTTCAAATATTGATATTCTGAATTATGAATGGGATTTTTGAGATGGACAGCAAGAAGTTGTACATACCAATACAACGAGTCATATGTTTAAAACTTCAGGTGTCTATAATGTAAAACTTTCTGCTACTGATAAGAGAGGGGATAAAAATAGTATTAGTACCTTAATATTTGTAGGTAATAAAGATATGCCTATTGGTGCTTATACAGTACTCAATAGTAGACAAAATATTTTGAGGGTAGATCAAGTATGTGAAGAAAAAAATGCGTATTTGATCAATAGAGGAGAAAAATTTTCTATCAATACCAATGATTCTGTAAATACAAAATGACAAAAAAGTTGACTTATCTTTTATTTTACTCCACAAAATGATGAAATTTATAAATCGACAAGTTTTACTTACCAATTTAGAAATGTCTGATGTCAAAAAATTGATATCCTCGTAGAAGACACTTTGGCATGAAAATCAGATACACAAACTGTGCGATTTAATGTAGTGAATGCTCTACCTATGTTGGATAGCATGAGTATGTATTTTCCTCAATTTGGTAATGAAGTAGGTATTGGATTAAATCAAGCTAGCCAAGAGAAGGCCTTTGATCCTCTTAAAGTTAATCCTCTGATTGTGAAAGTAACGGCCAATAATCCTAGAGATAATGATGGAACTCTTAGTCAATATGTGTGGTATTATTATAAATCTGATGATCCTACAAGAATGATTGATATCAAATCTACACCAGGTAATGTACCTTATACTCACTTTAGTATTGATACGAAAGATCCAACATTATGAGGAGGTAATATCTCTTTTGGAGTCAAACTAATTGACAATAATGATGGAGAAAAATATAGTGAAGAACTGATTGGACAAGGACCTACCTTCTTTTTGCCACCATGTACGACCTCAGGAATATGTGATCAAGCCATGGATGTGCCTATTGTGACTCTTACGGTAGATAAAACTGATGTCTCTGTCTGAGATACGGTCACTTTTAAAACTCAAGCAAGAACTTTATCAAATAGACCAGATTTTGATGCTCAAAGAGTAGTAAGATATGATTTTGATGGAGATGGTACTTGGGATTTGGTGACGAAATCATTAGAAGCTACCTATACATTCAAAAAATCTTATGAGTCTCTTACTCCTCGTGTAGAAGTGACGTATAGAAAAAATACAGTAGCTGTCTCTGGACCAGAATTGACTATCAAACAAGACCTCAAAGTAAGTTTAGAGTCAGCTGTCCAAGATAAAACAGTCTATATTAGAGATTTTAGTATGGGAGATATCTTTAAGAGAGAAGTGTGTTTTGATCTGACAAGAGAATGTAAAACTAGCAATAAAGAAGAATTCTTATCTTATACGTATGATAGCTATGGAGAAAAATCTATCAAATATACTATTTATGATAATTTTGGTAATAAAGCAGTTGGTCTTATAGTGGTTAATTTACAAGAACCAGAATCTTGATCCGTGATGAATTTAATTTCTATACCAAGATCTGTGATTAATGATGAAAAAAGGTACGTTATTTCTATTGCGAATGATCAAAATAATAAAGTCTTTCTCAATGCTGCTTATAATTGATCAGGAATATGTTATGTTGATTTTGATATCAATGAAGATGCTGATTATGATGGTAAACCAGATAATGATAAAGATATGCTGTGTAATACTCCAAAAATTGTAGAACTTGCTGATTATGCGGCAGAGATTAATGGAAGAATCATCTATGAAGATGCTGATGGTACATTAGTTGGGAATGGTATTATCTTCAAATTTACTGAACAGACAGTGGTGATGACGCAAGCACAAAAAACAAGTTATAATAAAATTATCAATTTGATGAAATCCCTTCCAAGTGCAAATGATGATCAAAAGTATATTAGATCACTTCTTCAAGATATGGCAGATAATGTGAGGTTAGGTAAAAACCAAACTGACACAATTATTAATTTGAGAGTATATCTTGAAAATACAAAGGGCTGACTGAGTGATAGTCAAATTCAGAGTATTCAAGATTTGATCAAGGAGTTTGATACAAGTGAAACTATTGCCCTAGAATGATGAACTATTGTGGATCAGGTGAGACAATTTTTGTTGGATCTGTATGCTCCATCTGAATTGATGAAAACACAAATTTCTGATGCTTTTGGTGTCATACAAGGATTACCAGAACCTGGTTCCCAGCCTGAAATTGTAAAAACACAACTCGGGAATTTGCTTGTCATGTTTAAAGATAATTCAGTATCCGTATTAGAATCTCAGAATCCAGGCAATGAGGAGAAGATTATAGATGGAGATATTGAAACTCAAATATTACCAAGAATTTGTGAAGTCCTTAATTTTTATGAAATCTCTTCTCCTAATTGTCCAGATGCTAGTGGTATCATAAAAAATGTAGATACAAAAGAGACTACTGTCATGGGAAGAGTAATAAAATGGGTTGGAATTACTGTAGGAGTATTATGATGAATATTTTTACTTATTGTGATCTTCTTCGCAGTGAAAGCAAGACTTCAACAAAATGCTGATGAGACAACTCCATCGGTATAAGAAAAATGTCATTGCGAGGAACGAAGCAATCCATAATAGATAAAGTTATGTTTATCATATGGTGGTAGATTGCTTCAGTCATACTTCCTTCGCAATGACTCTAATCAATGTCTTCTCTCAATGCCTCACCGGCCTCAGATTCTTGATATCCATCTAAGAACTTGGTCAGGTGAGGTTTTTTTGTAATCAGGGTATCAACACTTTTGATGAGATACTCGTAGTCTCCAGATTTGGGATAGACACTCACGAGTGGATCAAGAAGTCCTGTAGGACGAATAATTTGTTCGACGACACTATTGGTCAGCTCAAGCTCATAGGGAGCTGGAGTGGCTGAAACAAAGAGTGCTTTCGAATGAATCTTTCTTTTCGCTTCAAGAGATAGCGTATGATTCTTATGAACATCAGTTGGGATTTGAAACAGATTATTACGATAGGTTTGATAGTCATAGACTTTCTGTTCGACTTCTGTCAGAGGAACTTCTGTATCACTATCAGCATCAGTTTTGAGTTTGATTTTTTTCGATAAGGTTGATTGAGTTGTCTGTGACCAGTCCATCATGACTTCTAATTCTTCAAAACGGATAGGTCTATGGTCGACAGCCGAAGGAAGACGAAACCCATGGGTGACCAGACTGGTCTTACGAGCAGTATCCGCTTTGGGCATAGCCATGAGTTGAGGAAGTGTCATGTGAGATTCATCCACGATGAGGAGAAAATCGTCAGGCAAGTAGTCAAAAATAGTATAAGGAACTTGACCCGGTAGACGTCCATCAAAGTAGGGAGAATAGTTTTCAATACCGTTCACGAACCCAGTTTCGCGAATCATTCTGATGTCATATTCTACCCTTTTGCGTAATCTCTGTGCTTCGACAATATGTCCACTCTTGTCGAGATCATCTGCACGAGTATTCATCTCTAAGAGCATATTATCGAGGATACTATTGAGATCTTCCACATTCTGAAGATATTGTGTCGCTGGCCAAATGGTTGCTTTGTCTACCTTTCCTTCTACCTGCCTGTCGGCAGACAAGTCTTCAAAACTGATCGAATCTTTCAGTTGTATAAACTCTAATTTCTCTTCATCGAAGAAACAACGATAGACATGTCTATCGGTACTAGAGTAGATGTCGAGCCTCTCTCCTTGGAAATCAAACATACCTGGTTCAATCTTGGAAGCAACAGGTTCATATCTCATTTGGATAAGTTTCTTCTTTAATTCTTTGAAGTCATATTCCTCTCCTACTTTGAGTAAGAGACTATGATCAGCAAAAAATTCTTTCTGACCCAACCCATAGAGTGAGGAAGCAGAAGCGACGATAATCACATCATCACGAGAGAGTAATGATGCAAGCGTAGCGAGTCTATACATTTCGATCTCTTCGTTGACGGTTGCTTCTTTCTCCACATACAGGTCTTTGGAAGCGACATAGGCTTCTGGTTGATAGTAGTCAAAGTAGGACACAAAATAGTGTACGGCATTATTAGGAAAAAAATATTTGAACTCGGTAGCAAGTTGAGCAGCAAGGGTCTTGTTGTGTGATATGATAAGAGTAGGTTTCTGAATAGACTGGATAACATTCGCCATCGTGAAGGTTTTACCTGTTGCAGTAGCTCCCATGAGAGTCACGGCTTTTTCTCCCTTTGCAAAAGCATCGATAATCTCTTGTATCGCTTGTGGTTGATCTCCGGCTGGAGCATAATCAGATTTGAGTTGAAAATCTTTGTGTTCTATCATAAGGATAATGATAGGGATTTATGGAGAGAAAACAATATATTCTCTTGTAATATGAACTTGTTTCATTATAAGTGTTTCAAACAAAATAAAAAACTATGACATAAATTATTTGAGGTATGCTTATTCCTCGTTAGTGTATTCTAACAGAAACAGTACTAGTTTGCTCGAGATATTCTAGTCTAAAAAATATCTTACAAACAAATATAATAAACAAGGTTCTTGCATAGAAGATGGATATAAATATAAAAGGTAATGCAAGTAAAATAC
>CAYWIJ010000023.1:0-10363 GCA_964458335.1 uncultured Candidatus Peribacteria bacterium
CTCTAATAAATTTTGTTAATGTTGGATTAGAAGTATCAAGATCTGAAAAGTTATTTGCATATCTTCTTGTCTCTTTTCTACATAATACATTCTTCGCAAACTCTACCATAAATCTTGCTGCTTCTTCTCTCGTAAGATAACTATATGGTCTATAATCTACTGTTCATCTTCGTCTTGTTAATTCATAATTATACAGCATTTGATGTGCTGTTTTAAACGCTTCACTGATAATATTTCACTGATCAAGCGTAGTCGTATAAGAAGGAACAAAACATGTTGAAGGATAAATAGTTGGATTGAACATATCTATAGAGAGAGGAATTGATACTCCTTCTCCTTTTATTGGTGTTTCTTCCTTTATTTCTCACTCTCCTGGTATTACATATCCTCATCATGAATTTGATCATGTTATAACTCCTCATGTTCATGAGGACGAAACCTCTACAATTACCGTTCTTGTGACTATATTCCCTTCATTTCCAGCTATATCCTTATACGTATATTCCAGAATATATGTTCATGGAGTATGGATATTTACGGTTCAACTCGTTGCTATTGGTATTACTCCACTTCCATCTATAATATCTGTCCATCTTGCTCCTGGATCATGAAACACATTTCCTTGGTTAATTGTCATAGATGATGATCACGATAACAATATAATTGGTGGTATTGTATCTTTTACCACAACTGTTCTTTCAATACTACTAACATTTCATGCCGTATCATGAGCAGTATATTCTATGATATAAGTACCAACAGTCATATAATCCACTGTACCACTTACCACGACAGAACAAGTAATATCAATATTATCACTACAGCTATAACCTGGATCTGTCCATACTGTTCATCATTCTATAGTCTGATGAATAGAACCTACAAGAGTAATAACAGGATCTTCTGTATCAATGATATAAGATTGAGTATTAGATCATGTAAATAATCCATTACTGGCAAATACTTCTAATATACCTGAACTACCAATCATTCATCATGTACAAGTTATTGGTGCTAATGTTGGCACTATTCCACAATTAAATCACATTCCTACACCTGAAAATACAATACTTGTAATAGTGTCTCATGGTGAACTTGTAATTTCTATGATAGTATTAGTTATTCCTGTATTACTAAGGATAGTTGGTGCAAAAATATTCACTACTGGTGGATAATAGAGAGTTTTCTCATGATAATTGTCAGAAGTATCATATGCTCTTACGACTACAATATGGGTATTACCTGAGAGAATTGGATAATAAGGATATGGAGTATTTATAAGAGGAGAACCATCTATAGAAATTACATATCCACTAAAGTGAAGATCTGTTGATCCACTTACGTTGATTTCAGGGTTATTAATATCATAGGGATCATTAATATTGATAGCAATTATTGGTTCAGTAGGTGGTGTAGTATCTATTACCTTTACTGTTCTTGTTATTGTATTTCATTCATTTCATGATGTATCTGTATGGGTATATTCTAATACATATACTCCTAATATATTTGTATCTACTGTTCAACTTGTTGCTGTAAGAATAGTTCCACTTCCATCTACATTATCTGTCCATGTTGCGCCTGGATCTATTCGAGGATTTCATGACTCTAGATCTATAGATATATCTCATGATAATGTGATTGAAGGTGGTATAGTATCAAAAACAAATACACATGGAGATAATCCATAACGAGTATTACTAGTATTTCGATTATTAGAATTATTGATAGCGCTAATAAATGATGAACTAGAAAGCGATACATTAGTACAATTATATTGTATATTATCTGAGGGAGAAGTGATTTCTATAGCACTTGTACCTAAAGAAAGTGGTATTGGAAGATAAGAATTAGTTGAGGTAGGAGTTCAAGAATTGATCCATACTGTTCATCAAAATCATAATCCATATAGAAAGGAAGAACTTGTATTATATGTTAATCATTGATAGAGAAAAATATTTTCTGAAGTTGTAGACAAGTCAAATGGTCATGTTCTACTTATAGTTCCTATTCCAGGAGATATTGTTGGCGTAGCATTAAGTGAGTCTATTCTTATTACTGTCCCTTTTGTGACATGTGTAGTAAAAGTAATAGTGATATATCACTCAGTTCATCTCCACAATCAGGCACTAGTGATACCATCATCGCTTACATATAATACAGTACCTGTATCAATATCTACACGAGATACAAAATCTATAGCATCAGGATTAGTAGAATTAGCTGTAATGACAAATATATCTCCAGGAGATAATACTGTAGCAGCTTGTAATCACCATCATACTAATCCAAATAATATAATAATAAAAGATGATAAAAAATTTCATAGTATTCTATAACGATTCTTCATTGATAATACATTCATGAGATAAATAAAGCTAATAAAACTATAACTTTTTTTTTTGTTTTCAAGCCGTTTTTCAACGATATCAATACTTTTTCTTGTGTTATATGATAAAATCAGTATAATAACAATCTAACAATTTATAATCTACATTATAACAATCTCAACCATGATTCTCTGATTAGCTCCGATGGATGGAGTAACTGATTATAGTTATAGACGTATTGTGCAAGAAATTTTTGATAAGTACGGAGATAAAAATCACACCCTTTGGAAATGGACAGAATTTATGTCTGCAGATGGCTATATGATCAATCCTTCGCGTCTTGTCAAACATCTCATTACTTCATCGGATGAAAATCATCTCATTGCTCAGATATATGGATGAAATATTGATACTTTACTCAAAACTGCACAAGATACTGAAAAAAAATATCCATTTTTTCAGTGAATTGAGCTCAACATAGGATGCCCTTCACCGAAAATTCTCTCTTGTGGAGCTGGAGCTGGCATGATGAAAAATAAGCAAAAAACTCTTGAATATATAAAAATTCTCAGTGAATGACTTGCTCTTCCCTTTTCTATCAAAACAAGAGCTGGTCTAAATATTGATGATAAAGAAGATCAATTCAAATTTATTATAGATGCTGCAAAATACTGCCCTACCATCACCATACATGGAAGAACCTACAATCAAGCACACAACGGTGAAGTAGATCGAGATTTTATCTATAATATCAAAAAAGAGTTATGAGATAATCATACTATCATAGGGAATGGTGGTATCAATAATTATAGCAATTATAAAATTCATGAATGAAAAATCGATGGCATTATGATAGGACAAGCAGCGATGAGCAATCCATGGATTTTCACTCCATATACACCCACCGAAGCAGAAAGAATTTCTCTTTCTCTCCACCATCTTCTTCTTATGTGAGCTTATGAAATCTATATGACTCATACTCGTACTCAGTTTCCAGAAGAAAGTGACCAACTCATCATTAATAGACAATATTTACATCTCAACAAAAAATACGATCCTGACAGCGATGAAATTCAGGAACTCCCAAAGATAGACTTTCACGATTATCATTTTCCTTTCCCTAGTTATGAGGTTATTGATGAAATATATGTACTGATTCAAAAAAGTATTGACCAATGAAAAGAAGAAATCTACTGGAGAAAATCTCTTTTTAATCTCACAACTCTTCGTTGCGGAGTAGATTTCCGTAAATATCTTTTTGGATATATTAAATGAATTACTGGAAATAAAGAACTCAAACAAAAAATAGTCAATATCAAAGATTTTAGTAACCTCTATCAAGCTATCCATAATACGTAATCCACAATACTCTAATACCTAACAACTCATATCTAACAACCAATGCCTAACTCACTATATTAAGCATTCAAGCTACTCCAATCATTGCAGCATTATCAGTACAATAATCAAATTTTATTGGTGTAAAAAATAATATAGTTTGATCAGTATCATATCCATATGTATCAAGAACTGTCTGTATTTTCTCTCTTATTCTAACATTAGCCGACACTCATCATACTAAAGCTACCGTAGTGATATTCTCTTTTATCACTCATTGTAAAATTCTTGTAGCAAGAATATCTGCCGCTGCTTCCTGAAACTCATAAGCGAGATATGAAACAATTTCTGAAGGTAAAACGTCTTCTTCTCACAGTCACAATTCTTTCCTATACAAACTAATAAAATTATAAGCCTGTGATTTCATACCAGAGAAACTAAAATCATACGTATCTTGCAAGAGTATTCTTTTAAATTTCTGCTGTACAAAAGGATATTTTTTGTAAATAGTCTGTTCATCATAGAATAATGCTTGTTGTGAAATCCACACTCAACCAGGATATGGTCATCACAACAATCTTGATACTTTATCAAACACTTCACCAATAGCATCATCTCTTGAACTAGCTATTTTTTTGATCTCAAATTGTCAAATTCTTTTGTCTATATCGACAGAATTATTGTCTTTATTATTGTCCATGTAAGACAATATAGACATGTCACTATGTCATCAAGACACACTAAGAATAAGATTTTTTCTATTGTCTATATATTGTCTATCTAAAAATCGTGACACAATATGTCCATGTAAATGATTAATATATTGACACGGTTTTTGATACCAACGAGATAATAATAATGCTGTCGTTCTTCCAATAATTAGGGATCATGGAAGTCATGGTGTATGTGTCACTACTATTTTATGAACATCTTTCATTAACTCATCGAGATCATATCATCATGTTACCTGAACACACAAATCATACAATACAGGAATAATTTGATGCAGATGTTCTCTACTTGCTAATTCTGGAACAACTCATCCATAATCTTCATGTAATGCTATCTGATGGAATGCTACCATCTCTTCACAAAAAAATCATGCCTCTGAAGAAGAAACAATAGCTAAAGAAGTATCATCACAACTTGTTTCAATAGCAAGCACTTTCATACAATAAGTCAAGCTCAATAATAAAGGATTCTTTTGACTGAAATAATCGTTTAAGTATAGTTATTTTGATGTTCACTACAAGTCAGAAAAAAATATTACTATGAGTACTCATTTGATTCATCTGAATCTTCTCTTTTTCTTATGCTCAAGATAATACTCAAACTTGTATTACCTGTGGAACAATGGCCTCAGAACTTCAAGATTATATTAGTTTTGCTAATCAGATGATTGATGTACTCGATACTCAATCAAATATTATTGCTAAATGATCGTCATACAATGTCTTTGGTCCATGGCAAGGAGGAACATATAATGGAATATTAGTAGATAAAAATCCTTCCTGACTTATACAAAGTATCGTCTTATGAACTCTCAAGAATTTAGATAAAAGACAATCATATATAAGATCCACCATCGAAGTACTTTCCATCTATACCTTTGATATTATGAAAGATGGATCACTATGATTTCTTGTAGCCAGCCAACCACGACCTATTATGAGAGATTTTCAGTATCTTCTTGATATTGATACACTCATTAGTGATAAGATTTATGATCTCTGAACTATCGGCGCACAGTGAAAACAACTTACAACAGCTGAACGTAATGCTATGATTACCTTATTAAAAAATAATACAGGTGAAGGAAAAATATTTGATAAAGATCCTATCATCGATCCTGCTATCAGCTCTACTGATGTATTACGTCTCTTGCTTCGTATCAATAATAGGAACAAAAAAACTCTTACTCTCTCTACTACAAGTATCGACAACACTGTGACGGCTAATAAAAGCACACTCTATCTGTCTCAATCATATTACAGAAATATGGTAGAAAAGTACGAATGTGCAAGAATTGGAGGAAAGAATATGTGTTGAGGTAGTCGAGCAAATTTTAAAAAAAGTATTGATACCATCACAAAATCATTTATAGAATCAGGACCAAAACAATCACGAGAAAAAATAAATAAAGCATACAATAGACTGATCACAAGGGGAAAACTTATCATAGGAGCTGATAAAATTAGTGACAAAAATATTCAAGACTATCGTACAAGAGAACATGAACTTATCACTTCTCGATGAGATGGAGCAACATTAGTAAAGAGAACATGATGGTGAATATTAACATGAGCACTCAGTTCTAACATACCCAGAATCGTACAGCAAGAGCGAAAAGATATACTAAATAATAGCAAAGAAATAAGTAATGTACGAAAATATATTAAAGATACTTTCAAGCCACAACCAGTATTAAATAATTTAACGAAAAAACAGCAAGACTCATTAGAATATCCTACCACCATTTCTCAAGTAGCCGTTACAAACAAACTCACACAAGTCATTAATCAACACTCTGAAACTAAGATTTCTCAACTCAAAATTTCTCCTGATGATAGTATTGAAGCTATTTATAGGATCACAGAACGTATCCGTCTCATAAATAATATTCTTGCTAACAATATCAAATCTGATCTCACTCGTACCTGTAATCTCCAATGTAGCAATCTGTGATGAATCTGCTGATAAATTTTTATTTGTTATATATTCTATGTTCTGAAAAGTATTATATAAGATAAACAATATAATTATACTGACGATAGCGATAGTATGATTTTGGCAGTCTACATTTTCAGTACAAATCCTTCAAACAAATCAATGAGATACATATACCAAGCTTGTTACTACCGATATTGAATATGAACAGAATGGAATAAAAATTGAAGATAGACAACTCTTGCCCGATATGAAAAAACTTTGTAACAACATTATCGATAAAGATTTCAATATCTGAACCGTTACCTTCAAATCAGATATTTCTAATACCAATGACCTATGAGTAAATTACAAAGCACAAGAATCTCTTTTTGTCACTATTATCTGTAATTCACTGCTCTCTGATAAAGCAAGTAAAACTACTCAAGAAAAATCACTTCCCATGAATAATATTATAAAAAATCCTACTATACGATCACTCTGAGTAGCTTGCCTACCAGCAGAACACAATACCATTACTATCGCTAATCCAGATTGTGATCCTCGAAATAAAGACAACGCTAATACTATTGATCTGTGATTCATATTTTATAATGTCGCCATCAAGATAATCAATGATATATCCAATCTTATGATAGCTCGTGAATATGGAGCTACCAATAGTGAAAGTACACCAAAAATACTAGCTGAAGCATTTATAGAGAATCATTTTAATACACCTGGATTTCGTCCAGAAAGCAAATTTTATCCTCAAACTTATAACAAACTCAAAGAATACATAACTATTGGTAAAAATATACAAAAATCCACTCTGATTATTGATATGAATAAATTGAAAGATGGGCAAGCTCTTAATGGGTTAGATATGTGGAGAAATTTTCTTGTCTATGATAGTCAAAATACAAAATGAGCCAATTCTGCAACAGAAACATTATCAACATATCAATGAATAGGAACAGATCTTATTTATAATGAATTATTTTTCTATACACTTTTCAGCCAAATATATAGCTCTTATCTCAATAAATATCGATCCAAAGCACAAGACATACCAATTGCTTTACAACAAGAAAATAATATCAATAATGCCATAGAGATTCAGAGAGCAAGAATAGCATCTCAACAAGATACATTATTAGGAGCTGTCACACAGACGATCAGACAAATCAATACAACAACTTCAAGTTTTCCTATCCATATAGGATTACTCATGTACCAAGAAGATTTACTAACATTAAGAAATAATTTCGCAAAAATCTACCTCCCTCTTCACCAACTTCATTATAAATTAGAAAATATACAGAGTAAAGAGTAATGACATATTTCTATCATTTCTTATGAATGATAATAAATAGTATTCATGATAAATAAATATTTTTATTTTTATATATTCTATGTATCGTTTTACTATCCTTCTCATGATGGCCATCATTATCATATCAACTTCAATTTCAGTTGATGCGTTTTTGAGTATGGATACTATTATGCAAAGATTAAGTCAAATAAACACCTCAAAAACTATTGAACAATCTTGAGTAGATGATGGGGGTGAAGATATATTCCTCACGACGCTTAACAATTTTCAATCCAGTGAAACAAGTTCCACACTTAAAGGTCTCTCAAGTATTACTACAAGTATACAACAGCAAGCACAAAAATCACATTTTGCTTGTTCTGTTACTAATTCTGATATCTTAACTGTCTTATATAGTAATCCTCAATTTATCGTAGATTTTTACCAAAATGCAAATATTTCTCTTTCACAAGAAATTGGACTACAAGGCAATATTAAGCAATCTTGTGAAAGGATCTTCTTTTGTATAGGAGCATTACAAGGCGATCAGGCGATCACTGATACTACTATACAAATCCCAACATGTCAGAATACCATTTTTACAGCATACACAACCTCTCAGAAATTAGGTACAAGTTATGCTAATCTTCCGTTACTCAACAATAATGACAATATCTACATGGATAGTGTAAAAGAAAATGGACTCTTTGATCTCATGATTGATATAAAAAATATTGAAGATTTGTTATTTGATCCAGGAACGACAGGTCCTGAACTCCCAAAGATGATCTACTATTCTTTACCAAAAACCGTCACACCTCCTAGTAATACTACTACCAATTCTCCTAATAATACCACTTCTCCTACGAATACAAATCCCAATTTTAATAATAATTCTAATACGACAAGTAATCCAAATAATCCTTCTACAGGTACTAGTACAAGTTCAAATCCTACTACTACATCTGGTCCCTCTTTACAGTCCCAGATTGATGATTTTCTTGTCGATACTACAGTACTACCATCAAACACAACCTCCACACCGACATCTACCTATAATACTACCATCAATCAAGCAATATGTCTACCAGAGGACTATGATCTGTATAATGGCAATATTGTAGTACTTCCTACTTCTGGTACAGATTATTGGTGAAACACAACAGATACCACTGGTACTACTAATAGTATCGATGAATTTACTACATTGCAAGATGATTTAATAAATGCGATGAGTGGTTATATCTATACTCCCACAAACCCAGGAGGAGTCGGGTGAACGAATTATGGACAAAATTTTATACAAACAAATAGTGCTGTCCCATCAACTACTCCTGCCTGTAGCGCAAGTTGTTCTACTACAGAATGAACTGAAAAACTTATCTGTGAAGGTAAATGTTGTATGAATAGTTGCAGCCAAATAAGTAATATTTCTGACAGAGCTATCTGTCTTTCTCAGTGTATGTGTGGAGAAGTAAGTACAGCAAATGATATGCTCAGGATAAAAATCTGTAGAGTACCTGCTCAACCATCACAAGTCATAGCATGAAAAACTATTACTTCTATCGAACAAGCTGTTGATGAAATCAATCAAATTTTCCAACAACTCAAACAAAATGGAGCATTAGTAAAAAGAACAAAAACACAGGAATTTTTAGATTCTAGCTTTAGTAGTATCAAATTACATAAAATATTAGCATTCGATATTTTCGTTGTTGTGAAACCTATCTATGATGTCTTACAAATCGATCAAATCAAAGATAAAATCCAACAGACACATAAGAGATTATCTACTCTCAATAATACAACATGAACGCTCTGAAAATGATCAGATAAAAACAAATATAATCTATCAGCATCATCCACTACTCAAGAACAAGTCGAAAAATTATGTCAATCACAAGGGGAAACTTATAATCCTATAACAGGAAAATGTGAATGATGAACATCAAACAAAGAGATACTCCAATCACTCTCTACAACCAATAGTGTTTTTACCAATAATGATATGATCGCTTCATTCTTAAGTGAACATTACAATTTTTGGGATGAAGTGTATAACCAAATTACACAAATACAGATTACTGCTCAAAATTTGAGAGCTAAAGCAGAATCAGCACAATAATAGAGAGGTTATTATTCAACTCATACCTTATAATTTTCAATCATCAACTCTTAACTCATTATTTTCCCTTGAACAATCTGTTCTCTCAAATCAGCAACCATTTCATGAAGATAAAAAATATTATGAAGAGAAAGTAGAGATCAACCTAATGCCTCTTTTTCTCTTAAGAGATGATGAATATATGCTTTCGTATAGGTTTTAGAAAGATTATTCTTAGCATCTGGTCGCAATGGTGTATGATCGTTACGGAAACGCATATTCGTCATATGAACATATCCATCATGTGTATAAGCGATACCATGTCTTCCAAGTCTTGTTGGCATTACACAGTCAAACATATCAAATCATGATAGAATTGCATGGCGAATAGTCTCTGGATCTCCAATTCACATAAGATATCTTGGGACATGGCTTGGTAATTTTTCACCACAAAATTGTGTAATACTCTGTACTTGGTCTCTAGATTCTCCTACACTGACCCCTCCTACGGCAATACCATCAATAGCAAAAGGAGAGAGAAAATCAATTGATTCCTGACGCAAATCAACGTTGGTGCCACCTTGCACGATAGGAAATAAAACACCACGAACATCCTGAGATTTTTGTGAA
>CAYWIJ010000024.1:0-6728 GCA_964458335.1 uncultured Candidatus Peribacteria bacterium
AAATTATTACACTACTAAAAAAGCATAGGTTTTAAAAATTTCCTATGCAAGAGCCAAAATTATTGCAATTTATACCCTTATTTATTAAGGGTAAGGGTATTTTTTATTTCACATAAATTATGATCATGAATAATAAATTATTACTTCTTTTGTGATTTTCTTTGGTAGTGTTGGTATGATGTACTACAAAAGAGTCTTCCTCCGATGCTTCAATAGATACTGTTATTCAAACTTGAGAAGTTGTAGTAATAACATGATCTGTTGCTACTTGAGAGAGTGAATCAATGTATGATGATTATGCACCAGTTTCTACTATAAACCAAATTAAAGTTTGAGAACAGCGAATACCTTGAAACTGGTTTACTGTAAATGATAAAAATTGGAAATGAATGTATTATTCTGATAGAAATTGGATCTATGTTGGTACTATGGGTGTACAATCAGCTGACGTATTTTATGGATATATAAGTTGAAATCTCTATATGGATTTTAATACTGAGGTTATTCAATTGCCAGTAGATGAAAAAACATATATAAGTTATAATGCACAATTAGAAAATCCATATTACCCAGGAACTGGGTCTCTGCAAGTAGAAGATAAGAAAAATAGCTATCAGGTATGTAAAGATGGGTATAGCATGCAGCAAGAGGAAGTAGTTTATGACAGAGATAGATATGAAGATTTATTAGAAAAAAACCCTATCAGATGTTTCGGAGAAGATAAGACCTATATTTATGGACGACGCCAATACGGGCAATGAGAATGATCAGGATATGAGCTTATGAGAATCAAAAAATAATTACAATAAAAAAGAGATAGTCAATTACGGCTATCTTTTTTTAATAAACTCTATCCCCAACTAATATTTCCCCCTAGGTTTGATTCTGCTGGTTTGTCTTCTTTTTTAGGTGCTGGTTGTTTGGTTGGAGTGCGTCTAGCTTCTTGTGGTCTCTGAGCTGATCAGGATTCAGACTTCATACTCAAGCTTACTTTCTCTCTGTCCAGATCGATTTCTAAGACACGTACTTCGACACCTTGTCCTAGACTGACGACATCCATGGGATGTGCCACATAACGATCAGCCATCTGTGATTTGTGAACCAGTCCATCATTGTGTAATCCAATATCGACAAAAGCACCAAAATCAGTAATATTTCTGACGACACCTTGGAGTTTGTCTCCGACTTTTAGATCTTTGAGATCCATGATATTTCCAGCAAATACTGGTGGATCAAGATCATCACGAGGATCACGACCTGGTGCTTGCAGTTCTGCAATAATGTCCTCAAGTGTCGCTTCACCGATGTCGTATTTGATAGAGAGAGTTTGAATGTTCATAATAGTTTATAAAGTTATAAAGTTTATAGGATTGCCCGTCATTGCGAGGTACGAAGCAATCCAGTTTTTATGTTTGTGTAAGAATATCTGAAAAATCTTCTATCATTGAGGCAATATCGAGATTTTCTATATATATATCACTTATTTTTTCTGTTTCTAATTGGCAGTAATTAAATAACTTTTTTCTAACAATTGGATTAAGAATAATTTCCTGTACTTTTTTTGTATTTCATTGGTGTATATATCATAGTGCTTCATTTCTATCTCATCAATATTCTTCAAATAATATTTCTGGTATTCTAGAGTTCCCATTGATAAAATCTCAGAAAATTTCGTGATGAGAAGGAAAATAGTCCGAAAAGTCATCATAAATTTGTCTAATAATTCATAGATGTTCAGCAACATTGCTTATATTTTTGTTTATTTCTTTATTGGCAAGCAGTTGTCATATTTCTAGTCAAAACTTGATATGTCCTCCTGTAAATAAGGTTATCATTTGGAAATATGTTTTAATTTTTTCTTGTGTCGTTTGAAGAGATGGGAGTTGCTGATCAATGTCTTGACCTTGATAGATTTGATAAAGTAACTGATTAAATTTTTTAATAATATTGAGTTGGTTGGTAGGAGATGTTTTGCAAACTTTACAAAGTTCTAAGAGATAGGAAGTAGATTGTGAATAGAGTAATTGAGATGTTATGATAGCTTTTTCTATTCAAACCTCTTTATATAATGAAGGATTTCAATTTCTTTTCTCTGATTTGTCTAAAATATCATCTATGATAAGTATACTATCATCGATCACATTAAGCTTCTGTAAAATCTCATAAAATGATTGATTAGAACAAACTTCTCATAGAGCATACTCATATCATTGTTGTATATAATAAGAGAATGATTTTTTCTTTGGTTGTAATGACATTATTAAATTTAGAATAATGAAATATAAAGTAGTTACATTAGATTGCTTTGTTCCTTTGTTGCTACACACACTAAGGCGCAATGACCGCTTAATAGTTCTCCATCATCGCAATGACGATCCATTGTTTACACTGGAAACGTGAGTGGCAACTTCAACCCCTTCTTTTTAATTCACCATTCTTTTTCTATCATATCATATACTTTACTATACATCTCTGGATGGATACCTGTCGCATCAAGTGGCTCTTTACCATCGACAATACGAAGAAATCCTACTGCCTGTTCGTACGCTTTGGGTCAGAGTCACTTTACTTTTTTGAGTTGTGCTTTGCTGGTGAAGGGACCGTTTTCGTCACGATAGATGACAATATTTTTGGCAATAGTGGGTGTAAGTCCTGCGATATACTGTAACAGAGTATAGCTGGCAGTGTTGACATCGACTCCCACACCATTCACGATATCTTCTACTTTTTCGTCAAGTTTTTGATTTAATAATTTTTGATCGACATCGTGTTGATATTGTCACACTCCAATAGCTTTTGGTTCAACTTTTGTCAATTCGGCAAGAGGATCTTGGACTCTATGTCCGATACTGATCGCACCTCTGACCGTGACATCTAAGTCAGGATATTCTTCTTGTGCGAGTTTACTGGCAGAGTAGACCGATGCTCCGGCTTCACTCACTACCATATAATCGATTGTCAATTTGTTCTTTTTGATAATCGTATCAATAAAGGTAGCTGATTCACGGCTTGCTGTTCCATTTCCGATGATGATGAGGTTGATGCCATGTTTTGTTACCAGTTCAAGAATTTTCTTTTCTGATCAAGTGAAATCTTCTTTGGGTGCGGTAGGATAGATGACATCATTTGCCAAAAATTTACCCGTAGGATCGATGACAGCAAGTTTACACCCTGTACGAAATCATGGGTCAAAACCGAGTACCGTCTTTCCTCTCACCGGTGGTGTCATGAGCAGTTGTTTGAGATTTTCTCCAAACAGTTTGATCGCTGCTTCGTCGGATCGTCTTTTTTTATCGCTTCTGAGTTCTCTTTCTAGCGATGGAATGAATAATCTCTTGAGTCCGTCTTCGATCGCTTGCGTCAGATAGTCTACTAGGTCGCTTGCTCCTTTAGGTACAAAAAATGAAGAAGCTGACTCGGTGAGGGTTTCGAGTGGTCGTTGAAGTCATACAGAAAGTTGTTTTTCATCTTCGGCACGAGCAACTGCAAGATAAGCGTATGATGGCATATCAGCAAGTGATTTGTTATATTCTCCATAGATTTTGTAGACACCGTTAGGGTCAAACGTTTTGGTTGCTTTGGTTTGGAGTTTGATAGTATTGCTGAGTTTGTTTCTGATAGTATCTCTGAGAGCTGCATGATCAGATACTTCTTCAGCCACGATATCCATAGCTCCTTGAATCGCTTCTTGTGATGTAGACACGGATGTTTTTTTGTCACCTGTGTCTATAACAAATTTCTCTGCTTCACTTTCAAAGTCACTTTTGCTGAGTTGACACGCTTTCAAGAGTTCAGCAAGTGGAGCAAGACCTTTCGCTTTCGCGATACTGGCTTTGGACATTTTCTTTTCCTTGTACGGTCTGTAGATATCTTCTAACTTCGCCAAAGTGGTCGCTGCCGTGATCTGAGCGCGAAGTTCGTCAGTCAGTAGTCCTTTTTCATCGATCAGACGAATAATATCAGCTTTGCGTGCTTCCAGATTTTTGGTATAGGTATAGATATCATGAAAATCACGGAGTTGTTCGTCAGTCGCTCATTCAGTCAGCTCTTTACGGTAACGCGCAATAAACGGAATCGTGTTTCCTTCATCAAGAAGGGAGATAATCGTATCGACTATAGTCAGTTTGAGTCAGGTTTTTTGTGCTATTAAGCTTGTAAGGTTCATCAAGTTTGTAAAGTTTATAAAGTTATAAGGTAAAAGTATAGTGATTTGCGAGAGTGTTTGCAAAGAAAAAAATTAATCTCTTGAAATCTATACCTATCTTTGTTGTAGTGTCCAGTATGAAAATAAAAGTAGAAATTGAAACACGATGAAAAGTATGTATTCTCATACCAGTCATGGAAACTCACCCAGTGAGTCGACCAAACAGCAAGTCCATGCTGACACAGAACCAAACGGACACAACAATTTATTTCTTAATACAAAAATCAAAATTATGTTACACAAAAATCAAAACACAACAATGAAAACAAAACCAATATCGCTACTTGTATTAGCGCTGTTCGGATTTCTTACCGTATGTATGGTAGGATGTCAGAAAGATGATGATGTAGTAATACCTCAACAAGAACTATCTTTAGAGGATGTATCAAAAGTTAGTTTACAAAGACTTGCTGAAATGCAGTATGATCAGTCATTAGATGAAAGTCTATATGATGATGTTGAGAAGAAGATATCTAGTCTTGATGATAAAGAATATGATATATTTCTTCAAGAATGGGCAAAAGTGGAAGTTCAAAATGCAATTAGACTTGGAGTAATTTCTTCAAATGAAGAGAAAGAAGTCTTACAAAAAACTATTGAGAAACTTCTTCTTAGAAACCAGAAGGCAAATGAGTTATATGGAACTTCTATGAATAAACTCTCTTTAGAAGAGCAGGAGATGGTAGTAAAGGATTTAGAATTAGGTTATATTGAAAATAAGCTAGTAGCAAAGGCATCTTGTCCTGGATATTATTATGGATATCCAACAACTAATAATGGATCGGGACTTACTTCTTGTTCTGGCTACCTTTCAGCTACAAATGCTGTCGATGATGATTGTGATTATGAATTTAGATTTTACCCTGGACCTATTACTTATGTTCCTGCAAATTTAAAGACTAAGGGAACATCGAGTTCAGCAAATTGGATATTAAATCAAGGAGGTGTAAATGGGAGAATAGCTAGTGCTTCAGAATTCAGAATATTGATTGGTAAAAATAGAATTCTGATAGCATATCCGATAAGTGGACCTAGTGGTTTTGCAGCAGATTTCAAATTCCGTTGATTATTATCATAGACTAAACATTCATTAAAGAATCTTTTGTTTTCAGAGAGATGGTCAGAGAATTCTTGGCCATCTTTTTTTTGACTTCAAAAAAACTCTCATAAGATGAGAGTAGTATCACGAAGATGATTTACCCAACTTTCTTCACCGCTTCAGCGACGATAGTGGCGACGTGTTTATCCAGAGGATTCGGAATGATTTCTTCTCTGGTTGGATTGTCGACATAGTTGGCTATAGCGATAGCAGCAGCGAGTTTATGATCATCAGTGATTTGAACGATACGACCATCGAGGATACCACGGAAAAGTCCTGGGAAGACAAGGACATTATTGAGTTGGTTCGGATAGTCAGATCTTCCTGTGGCGATGATTGCTGCACCAGCTTGTTTAGCTACATCAGGATTGACTTCTGGAGTGGGATTGGAGAGAGCAAAGATGATAGGATCAGTGTTCATCGATTTAATATCCTCAGCAGAGAGATCATCGACTTGTCCACTTACTCCGATAAAGACGTCCGTACCTGAGATAATGTCAGAAAGTAGACCTTGTTTATTGTCTTTGTTCAAATAAGTGAGCGATTCTTTATAGGGATTGAGACCATCTCTTCCTTCATAGATTGCTCCTTTGCTATCGATCATGATGATATCACTAGCACCATAGAGGGCGAGGAGTTTGGTAATTGCGATACCAGCAGAACCAGCACCAGAGACGACAATTTTGCTTGTGGCGATATCTCTGTTGGTTATTTTGATAGCATTGATAAGTCCAGCTAGCACGACGATAGCGGTTCCGTGTTGATCGTCATGGAAGACAGGAATGTTGAGTTTAGCTTTGAGTTGTTCTTCAATATAAAAACATTCTGGGGCTTTGATATCTTCGAGATTGATACCTCCATAGGTTGGAGCAATATTGATAACCGTACGAATTGTTTCATCAGGATCAGTACTTGCCAAGACGATGGGTGTTGCGTCTACATCTCAGAAGTTTTTGAAGAGAATAGATTTTCCTTCCATGACAGGAAGTCAGGCAAGTCCGCCAATATTACCAAGTCCTAAGACAGCAGTTCCGTCAGATACGACAGCAACACTATTGTTTTTCCAAGTATAATCATAGGCAGTCTCAGGATCTTTCTGTATCTCCAGGCAAGGAGCAGCTACTCCAGGCGAATAGTAAGTAGACAAATCTTGACGCGTGTCTAGTGGTACTTTGCTTTGGATTGCAAGTTTTCCTTTATATTCTTTATGTTTGGCGATGGATTGTTCGTAGATGGTCATGGTTTAAAGAATAATAATAAAATACCTCACCCCAGCCCCTCTGTCCTTAATGGGATTCATCCTGACAGAGAGGGGCTCTTATTTCATTGGCTAGTTATCGCGATAGCGATGGTCATCCTTCTCTGACAGACTTTACCACGAGGTACGAGTGGAGAAGGAACGAGGATGAGGTTAGTGGGTTGGGG
>CAYWIJ010000025.1:0-5605 GCA_964458335.1 uncultured Candidatus Peribacteria bacterium
TTCTTACGAATGATAATCCTGCTCTTCAAGAACTCAGAGGCTGGGTCATGCTTATGCTTATGAGAGCTGACACGAAATAAATCATAATCTCCTCTTTCTAAGTTTCTCCACAAGCTGTATAGTATAAAAATAATAAATAATAAAAAATAAAAAAGATTTGCTGATATGATAGTGATCGGCGAATTTTTTGATTTGAAATATCAAGGAAATGTCTTATAGTAGATGTAAATTTATATCTTATTCTCAATAAATTATGGCACATATTATCTATTTCGATATTGAAACAGTGAGTGGACAAAAATCCTATAGTGAACTTTCTGAATCGTTGCAGAAGTTATGGGATAAGAAATGTGTTTCTTGGCTTAAAGATGATATCACTACAGTACAATTGTATACAGAAAAAGCAGCAATATTTGCTGAATTTGGTAAAATAGTGTGTATCTCTTGTGGATACTATACTCCTGAACGCGAATTTGTGATCCAATCATTTGCTGATGATGATGAACATCAACTTCTGTCAGAATTTTTTTCTTTTTTGGAACAATATCCAAGTGCTGTACTCTGTGGACATAATATTAAGGAATTTGATATACCATATGTGTGTAGAAGGGGATTGATACAAGGACTTTCTCTTCCGAGCTTGTTGCAACTGAGAGATAAGAAACCATGGGATATTCAGCATAGAGATACGATGGAGATGCGAAAATTTGGTGATTACAAAAACTATACTTCATTGGCTCTGCTCTGTGAAATATTCAATATTCAGACACCAAAAGATGATATTGATGGTTCACAAGTAGGAAAAGTGTATCGAGAAGAACATGATTTGGATCGTATTGTGACCTATTGTGAGAAAGATATCTGGGCTACTGCACAGTTGTATCAGAAACTTAGGTAGTGAAGAATTGCTTTCACTTGCACGAAGAGAGAGAGAAGAGTTAAGAGTTATTGCTTAAGTTGATAATATAATCAAACTCTGTTTGAGTAATGGGTGCGACAGAGAGTCTTTGTTGTTTGAGGAGAGAAATAGTACTGAGATTTGGATCAGATTTTATTTGTTCAAGAGTAACTGACTGTTGTAGTGTTTTGAGGGGTTTGACCGTTACAGCAACTCGTCTTGCATCAGCAATAGTTGGATCAGGAAATGCTTCTTTACTCACTTCTGCGATACCAACTATTTCTTTCCCTTCGTTACTATGATACCAAAAACAGAGATCTCAGACACTCATAGTGTTGAGATTATTTCTCGCTTGGTAGTTACGGACGCCGTCTCGGATAGTTGATCCATCTTTAATAAATTGATTTCGAGAGTATTTGTATGGTTCAGATTTGATAAGCCAATACTTCATAAGTTAAGAATTGAGAGAGTAAAGTTACCAGTGAGTAATTCTAGTGTAGAGATTGGGAGTAAGAATTTCAATTGTTTTTGGATCCTCTATTATGTATATATAAATATGAAACAAAAAATAGCAATTATAGGGTGATGAGCAGCAGGTATGATGGCGACTGCTACATTGATTGAAGCAGGGTACGATGGAGAGATCCACCTTTTTGAAAAGAATAAAAATCTTGGTGCAAAAGTGATTATCTCTGGGTGATGAAGATGTAATGTGACGACAGGATATTATAGATGGAAAGATTTAGAATGAAAATATATTCGCTGATCAGAGTTTGTTCGCGAGGCAATAGGGCAGTTTGGTCCTCGTAAGATTTTTCAACGATTTGAAGATCATAACGTACCTCTAAAGATGGAAGAAGATATGAGAGTATTTCCTCAGTCAGATAATGGTAAGGATATTCTATGAGTTTTTGAAAAACTTTTTGCTCGTCATAAGAATTGTAGATTGCAACTTTGATCTAAGATTGATGATATTAGGCATGAAAATAATAACTTTATTCTTCATACATCAGACCAGAAGATATTGTTTGATAAAATAATTATTGCAACTGGAGGTAATGCATATACACATACATGATCGACTGGTGATGCATATAATCGAGCTAAAAATCTATGACATACCATTACTCCCTTGTGACCGTCATTGAATAGTTTCCTTTCAGAAAAAAAGTGGGCACATGAGTTATCTGGTATATCATTTGATCAAGCAAAATTATGAGTTACCTTGTCAGATTGAGAGAAAAGAGAGATTATCTGACCAATATTGCTGACTCACTTCGGTTTGTCATGACCTGCGACATTTATAGTATCTGCATATAGTTCTTTTGAGAAAATTGATAAGAATAATCCTTTGATGGTTTGAGTATCTCCCTTTGCCTATATGGATAGAGTAGTCTGGGATAGTTTTTTATTAGAACAATCTACAAAAAATCCTCGTAAACAGATATCAACAATCCTTCATCAGTACCTTCCTCAACGTATGATCGACATTCTAGATACTCATATATTTCATAAACAGTTACAGTGATCGATAGGATTGTGTTCTAGAGAACTTCGTTTATGAATTGCACAATTTTTGTGATGAGGTTGGACTTATAAGGTTGTAGGTCGCAGAGCGGGAGATGAATTTGTAACTGCAGGGTGAGTATCTTTGGATGAAGTGAACAACAAAACCATGGAATCGAAGATTGTTCCATGATTATATTTTGTTGGTGAAATACTCGATATAGATGGAGTGACCTGATGATATAATCTCACTTCTTCATGGGCGACGGGGAGATTGGCTGGGAAACATCTATATAATAACTCTTTTTAATTTTGAATTTAATCTTGTAAGTATAGTATAAGGAATAGTAGTATTGATAGTTGCTAATGCTTGTATGGTGTTTTTTTTGTTTTTATTCCATCAGATTATTTCAATCTTTTCTCCTATAGAAGATGGATAATCCTTTATTTCAATACTTGAGAGATTCATACATACTTTTCCACGTAGAGGAAATTTATGGTTATGAGAATATACATGGTATCAATTTCAAGATCATCTTGGTAATCATTCATTATATCCTATTGGTAGAGTTGCTAGAGTTGTTTCTTGATCTGTTGTCCATGATAATCCATAATTGACACCGTCTCATGGTTTGAGATGTTGGATAGCAGTAATAGTACTTATAAGACGAAGTGCTGGTTTTAGAGTGGCGTATTGTTTGTAACAGGGATCTCAAGAATCTAATGGATTATACCCATACATAGCTAATCCTGTCCTGCTTGCTGTAAAGAGAGGATTATGTATTTTACTTATTCCTGCGCTATTTGATATATGTATATATAATGGATGGTGTCAGTGCTGTATAATACTGTTGCTCATATCTTTAAAAGTTTTTACTTGTTGTTGAGTGAAGGTGTTATCACTCATATCTGCATTAGCAAGATGAGACATAATACCAGCAATAGTAATATGATTATGTTGAGAAAGGAGTTGGAAGGCTTGTTGTAGCTCTCTTTTTTGAAATCCTTCACGATTCATACCAGTATTAAGGAAGAGATGTATATTCCATTTTTTCTTTGTTGCTATAAGAGATTCAAGTACTTCAAGACTTCCAACTGCGATATGAGTACGGTGAGAATTGTAAAGATGATAATTTGATGATAAGGTTTCACCAAGTACTAATACTGTTTTGTTCGTAGTATCTGCAACGATCTGATATTCTGGATAAGAATCTACAGCAATAAGGGGTAATTGGTTATTTGGTATGGTATTGAGAATAGTACAGATTTGTTTCAAGCCATGTCCGTATGCATTTGATTTCACTACGGGTATGATAGTGTGATGAGGTTGAAGTTTTTGTAATTCAGAAAAATTATGAAGAATATGGTCTTGATTGATTTCTATAGTGTTGAGTGATTGGTAGTGTGATTTTGGAAGGAGCGATTTCACTCGTGATTTGAATCACATGATCTGAGAATGATAATAAATGAAATATAACTATCATATCGAGATAACCTTCCAAATTCAATCTAAAAATGACTTGTGTCAGGATAATTATTTTTATCTTGTATCTTATAAGGTGAAAGAGTATACATAAGAGTTGATTTTATATTGAATACAACAACGTATGTCAAAACTGATTATTCATGGTTGAAAACCGCTTCGTGGGACAGTAAAACCCGTACCAAACAAAAATAGTATTATCAAACTTATACCTGTTGCGTTATTGACTGATGAAGATATTATTATCCATAATGTACCCCATACATCTGATGTAGGATATATGTTGGAAATTTTGGAGAAGCTGGGATGATCATATGAGTGGCTGTCTGATGATACTATAAAGCTCAATGGGGAGAAAGTAGATTCATATCATATTGACCCTGAACTTTCTGAAAAGATGAAAGCATCGGTAATGTATTTGTGACCTCTTTTGATCAAAATGCACAAGGCAATGATGCCCACACCTCAGTGATGTAAACTTGGTACACGTCCTTTAGATGCCTTTATTGGTAATATGGAGAAAATGGGTGCTGAATTTACTCATGAAGGAGGGAACTATGGATTTGCTGTAAAGAATCTTCAAGGAACAAAGGTGTGGAGTTGGGAACCATCGGTCACGGGTACAGAAAATCTGATTTTGCTTGCTGTCAAAACGCCAGGTATTACTACTATTTACAATGCTGCTTGTGAACCACATACGCAAGACTTGTGTAATATGTTGGTCTCTATGGGAGCAAAAATATCAGGTATTGGATCAAATTTACTTACTATTGAATGAGTAGATATACTTCATGGTACGGAGTGGACAGTGATATCAGATCATCTGGATGTGGCTGGGTTTATTGCTGCAGCTGCGATGACTCATGGAGAGATACTTATTACTGACGCAGTAGTAGAACATATGGATCTCATGTTAGAGACATTTAAAAAATTAGGAATCCAGACAGTGGTTGATCGTGAAGCTGATACTATTTTTGTCCCAGCTGAACAATCTCGTCAGATAGAAAAAACTATCAAATGAGATCTTCTGATGCTGAGAGCTCAACCTCGACCAATGCTTCCTATGGACATTATCCATACGTTTGCAGTAACAGCGATGTCATGTGAAGGATCAGCTCTATTTATGAATATAGGATATGAATATGCGTGGTTTTTTGTAGAAGAATTAGCGAAAATGAAAGGCCGTACGGTTATGGCAGATCCTCATAGAATCATTACCTTCTGACCAACAGACTGGCAACCAGCTGATCTGGTCTGTAGTGATATTATCCAAGCCGCCTATGGATTACTTCTTGCTGCTTTAGCTGCTTCTGGAACAAGCACATTAACTGCTATTACACCATTATTTCGTCGTTTCCCTAATTTTGTAGAACAGTTTAGAAGTTTAGGAGCTGATATAGAATTAATTGAGAATTAAGAGTGTAGAGTTTATATCATTATGTGGGTAGAGAAATTTACCCCTTTTTTTCTATAAAAAACAATAGTTATCTAAAATGTACATATAAACATACAAATCCTTCAAAAATGGCTTGAAATCAAAAAAAAAAAAAAGTTATAATTTTCGTGGATATAATTTTATATTTTTTTTTGGTAATGATAAAAAAGTTATTATTTTGACTCATAATAAGTGTAGTGATAGTATTTTTTTGATTGTTACAGATACCCTCAGTATATGCAGCAGCTTCAGATATAGTCCTGACTGCAGAGATTACATCTGC
>CAYWIJ010000026.1:0-5324 GCA_964458335.1 uncultured Candidatus Peribacteria bacterium
GTATTTTACTTGCATTACCTTTTATATTTATATCCATCTTCTATGCAAGAACCTTAGTTGAATTTGTTTAAATTGGTTTGATAAATTTTCTGATGTATATTATGATATTGAGTCTCTTACTACTAGAGATGGTATGAATATTTATAAATGAAAATCCCCATTTACAAAATGAATTATTTGTTTTGATAAAGAGAATAGATGAGTTGTATTGCAATTTGATTATGAATGATCATCAGATATATATGATATAATCAAAAATTCATTTAAATTTTATTAAAATCCTTTTATAATAAATTAAATCTGTCCTCGTGGCGGATTTTTTTGTTCCTTTCTCTTGTACTGGTGGTTAAAATTCCTATAATTTTCAGTGATGTTTAAAAGAATCCTCGTCGAATCACTCACACAAGTAGCAAAATATCCACTTTTGGTCAGGATCGCTTTTTTGACAGGTTTTGTAGAAACTATCGCTTCATTTTGGAGGTTTGGGTATACGTTTTATGTGATTTTGGAACATAATATTGATATTTCAAGTTTGCAAGGTAGTTTAGGTGAATATCTGAAAGCAATATTTGATGTAGCGATGGATAATATGAGTTTTGGAACGGTATTGTTTTTGTGATTGATGGGAATTATTGGATATCTGTTTCTTTATCCTATCGGACATGGAATGATGATAGCCTACTCAGAAAATAAGTCAGGTATCAAATCTTTTAATGTAGCTTGGAAAAGATATTTTACTATCACTATTGCACAAGCGACACTCTCGGTTATTACACTAGGATCTTGGCACTTGTTGGCATTTCGTTATTTTTATGATTGGGGAATATTGGGAAATATTTTGATTCAAATATTTATCGTATTGGTGGGGACATTTTTATTAGTGACTTCTTTTCTTTATGCCTATGCAAATGTGAGTACAGTTTTGGATAATTTTTCATCTTCTAGACCTGTTCAACAAGCGCAGGAAGCACTCAAATATAGTTCAAAAATTGCTATGGAACACCCCTTTATAACTATCAAATTCCTCTTATTATCATTAGTATTACAAATAAGATTTTTCCTGACTACTATTTTTGTGATAGGAATACCAGCAATTTTGATATGGTTTCTCATGCAAGTTGGACTTATCAATGAGGAAAGCGTTATCGATGTGGTTATGGTGACAGCGGGTGTATTACTCTTAGCTTCTATCTATATCAACTCTGTTGTTGATGCTTTCTTTGCAGTATATTGGGCAAAATTGTATCAAGAATTGAGAGATGGACCAAAAGAAGATAATATTTAATTTATTTAGTATCATAATTAAATAATATTGACATTTATGATGTATATGATTATACTACTCTCATAAAACAAAAAAAATTAAATAAAATCAATATTATGAAAAAAGTATTTACTCTGACGCTATGTGCGTTGTTGATTGTTCTTTCATCTTGTCAGAGAGATGATGATTGTGATGATATTGTTTTACCTATCGTGATGGCACAAGCGAAGGTAATATCTGATTATCCATGGCCAGGAGTATCACCACAATTCTATGCGAAGGTGGTATTTGAAGGCAAAAATCTCAATCTTCTTTCAAATATTGATTTAGAGAATTATATAGTAAAAGTATCTTCAGTAAATTATACTGGAGAATATAATATTACTATTAACAAATTCTATAAACATGAAGGAGGAAACTCTGAAAGAGTTGAAATTGAATTCTTTGGGCCATATTTGTATCAGTATCCAAATATCAATCAAACTGATATTGATCAAATATCAGCACAATTTGTATATTATTATAATAAAAAAAAACAAATAATTAAAAATTAAAATTATGAAGAAAAGAATTTTTTTTATAATTGTAGTAGTAATACTAGTCCCACTATTATATTGGGATTATATTGTAAATTTTTATCAGACAAGTAATAAATTCTTATTGATACTATTACTTATTTGTACTCCAATTACATTGTGGATTTATAAATCCACAAAAAAATCCTTAGAAGAGGACGATGAACCTGATTGATATTTAAAATGAAGCTGGTGGAATTTCTATCAGCTTTTTTCATAAGAAAAAATCCCAATATAATAGTGGGACTATTCATTCATCCATCATCTTATCGTATCAAGTAATCTTTTTTCATTATTCCTTGAGAGATCTTCAAGCACTCGTTCATAGGACCTTTTCAGTAATTCACCAAGTTCAGGTCAGGCTGGCATATTCAGCTCTTTCATAAGGATATCACCATTTATAGCGAGTTGTTTCATTAAAAATCTACCTTCATCTTCCATAATAGTATCCACTAGATTCATCATCGCATACACATCATCGACTGCAGGAGCCTGGATAGGATTATACTGACCCAGACGATCAGCTATGGTCAGAAGACACAAATTTTTTACCATATCTGGACCGACATCAGCGATCATTGGTCTGAGTTTCTTCTTGTAATGTGATGGATCTCCCATGATAATCTCACCGATCTTCATATGTCGACGGACATATCGAGCGATGGTATCGATTTCTTTCGTACTTGTACCCAGTTTCTTAAAATCTTCTCTAACAAAATCTTCTCCACAGATAACATGATTGAGCCATGAGCTGAACATACTCCTGATTCCTTCTTCATCAAGTTTCATAGTATAAGAAGAATACTGTTCGATCTTTCCTACATCGTGATAGAGAGCAGCATAACGGAGAAGTTTGTCCTTACTGAGTTGTTGGAGATGATAGAGTACGAGAAGGCTATGAGTGTAGACATCAAATGGATGATACCTGATGGGCTGGTCAACTCATTTGTTGTCATAGAGTTTTGGGAATATCCATTTGAGGAGATGTGCTGAATCAAGTAATCCGATAAAACCAAAAGGGTTATTTCATTCAAAAACTTTGTCACATTCTTGTTTGATACGTTCTTTGGCTATTCCACGGATAAGATGAGCATTCTTCTGGAGAGAGGTCCAAGTATGTTTCTCAAAATCGCACTCGAGAGCAACTGAAAATCTTAATCCTCTGACCACTCTGAGGGCATCTTCTTGGAATCTTCTATCAGGATTATCCACGGCTTTGATCTTATGATGAACGAGATCCTGTATTCCTCCGTGAGGGTCGAGGATGACGTGAACGGCGTCAGAAAGTATATTTTCATCTACATTATTATGCTGAAAATCCGTAATAAGTTGATGATCTTGAAGAATGAGTGTTTGAGAGTTTTCGTCATAATATCGACCTTGTCTCTCTAAGAGTGAGAGAAATTTAGGATCAGCGATTGTCTGTTGATTGTTATCACGAAGCACTGCACTTGTTTTGTAGTAGTACAGACAGTTGATGGTAAAATCTCTTCTCTGACTATCATCAAGGAGTGAATCAGATCGTACGACTTCATCAGGGTGACGTCCATCGCTATAGGTTGTTTCGGTACGGAAGGGTGTGATTTCGTATTGAGCAGTATTTCACTCACGTTTGGGTATCATCGTCATTGTCCCGTATTTTTCGGTATCAAAAAACGAAAATTCTTCATCAGAACTGGTAATAATCTGTTTATTCTCTGCATGAGTTCACGAGAGGGTGATATCCACATCATCCATATTGGTGTCTCTATTCAGTAAGAGATCTCTGATCATTCCACCGACGAAAAAAAATTGTTTCTGACCAAAGATAGAGGACAGATACTGGTGATGATCAGAGAGACGATTGAGATTATCAAATTGTAACATAACGGTATTATAAGAAATTATAGAGAAAAAACAAGGTTTAGCTTGAAAAATACAACAACAACTTTATAAACCTTATAAGCTTTTTAACTTTACAATACGATAATGGTACATATTATAGCAACTCGTGAAGAATTTGACCAAAAAGTATGAGGTCCTGATACAGGATTAGTATTGGTAGACTTTTTTGCAGAGTGGTGTGGGCCATGTAGAGTTATAGCTCCTATTATCGAAGAACTTACCATCGCTAATCATGGGAAAGCACATGTTTACAAGCTTAATATTGATGAAGTACAGGATATAGCTGTTAAGTATGATATTTTCTCTATCCCTACGGTGTTAGTTTTTAAAGATGGACTTTTAGTAGGAGAACCTATTGAAGGAGTAGCTCCTCAAGAATATTATCAAAAAATTATCGATGAAAATATATAAATAGAGGTAATAATTGGATAAATATTACTTTTCTTGATCATATATCTATAACTTTATAAATCTTATAACTTTATGATGCTTCCTCTCAAACAAGAACTTGAACAAAGATGATTACTGAATCAGTATACTGATGACGCACTCTTTGATCTGTACGATCAAGGGGGTCAGAAATTTTATTTTGGGATGGATCCAACAGCTGATAGTTTGCACTTGGGTAATTTCGTCAATTTTATGAATGCAGTTCATCTGATGAGGAGAGGTAATATTTGTATCCCTCTTGTCGGTGGAGCAACAGGCATGATCGGTGATCCAGGTGGGAAAGACGCTGAGAGAAGTTTCTTGTCCGAAGAAGTACTTGCTCACAACGTAGAATCTATCCAAAACCAAGTCAATTATCTTATCAATAATATCAAAACTGTACTGGGAGAAGATCTCCAAGCTGACCCCGTCTTCAATAACAAAGAGTTTTACAAGGATATGACGTTCTTGGATTTCCTTCGTGAAGCAGGGAAATATATCACGGTAAATAGTATGATGTCTCGTGAGACGGTCAAGAAAAGAATAGAAGATCCTGACAAAAGTATCTCATATACCGAGTTTAGTTATATGCTGATACAGGGGTACGACTTTTATAAGTTCTATACTGAACACGATTGTAAACTTCAGATCGCTGGTTCTGATCAGTGGGGAAATCTCACGGTGGGAACGGAACTGATCCGTAAAAAAACGGACGGCACTGCGTATGGATTTACTTGTCCCCTTATCTTAGATAGTAATGGAAAGAAATTTGGGAAATCAGAAGGGAACGCTATCTTCTTAGATACTAACAAATCAAGTCCTTATTTTATCTATCAGTATTTCCTGAATATCGCTGATGACGATGTGGAGAGATTCTTGAAGTTGTTTACCTTCTATAGTTTCGATGAAATTGCTGCGATTGTAGCAGAGCATAGCACGAATCCTGCAGCTCGTTATGGTCAGATGAAATTAGCAAGCTATATCGTATCGCTGATTGCTGGACCTGAAGCAGCAGAACAAGCAAAAAAGATGACAAGTATTCTGTTCTGACAAGGTGATATTCTAGAATTAGTGAAGTGATTGTCTGCAGACGATGTCCGTGCTCTGAATGCTGAGACGGGAGGAAACACGCGAGATGGGTCAGAAATTTCTGTTATCGAACTGTTGGTATC
>CAYWIJ010000027.1:0-3717 GCA_964458335.1 uncultured Candidatus Peribacteria bacterium
AAGAGTTTTGCAAAATTAAGGTAAAAAAATAATTTTACAAAGTATTGACTTTTATATATATTGTTTATAATAACTATCTAATAAAAAATAAATATTATGGAAAAACGTAGTATGCTATCTTTAATAGCAGACTTAGCACTTTCGCTGATGGTTTTATATCTAGTAATATTTTTCTTACCTAGTAACGAGGAAAAGATGAATAATCTAGAAAAAAGAATTCAAGAATTGGAACAGAAAACTCATTCTGATCAGAAATCTTTATCCCAAGACGAAAGAATTAACATCTTACAGTTGAAGATTGATTCAATAAAAAAGTTGAAGATTGATTCAATCAAAAAAAGTCCTACTATTCATAAGTAGGTAAAAAACTTATCCAATTGGGATAAGGTTTCTTTTTTATAATGCTTTTAATTTCAAATTTCTATAAAATATTATAACTTATAATCATCAATTCTAACGCTATTTACTGATTCTTTGAGTAATTTTCCTGCAATATACGGGAGAATATCACTATGATCTTCTATCTTCTGAGCAAAAATTTGAGCTATTTCACTCATAGACTCTACGGTTCTCTCTCTGAGTGGATAATCAAGATCATCAAATCCACCAAATCCAATCCATAATTCTCATGATGTCTTTTGAATGGCAATATCTAACTTCTGTCACTCTGTCACCACGACATAATTATAGAGATCAGATCATGAAATAGAAGCTTGAAATACTATATTCATCATATTATTATCAATAAATTGGTCTTTATACAGCATCAATAATCTCTTTCCACTGTTTTTGGGTCACTTTTTTGATACCTTCGTGCATGGTTTTAGGGATTTTGATATTTTTCTTCCCAAATCTAATAAAGGGACCATAACGACCATTTTCGATATTCACTGTTTCTCACTTATACTCAAACGTGGTGATAATTCTATTTGCTTCTGCTTGTATTTTTTTATCTATCAGTTCTTGTGCAGTTTCCATATCTATGGTATAAGGATCATTTTCTTTACCCAGAGAAACAAACATCGAACCATATTTCGCATAGGGTCAGAAACGTCATATACTAATAATCACTTCTTTATCTTTGTATAATCATAGATTACGAGGTAATGCAAAGCAAGTGAGAGCTTCTTCTAATGTGATCGTATCCAAACGCTGACCAGGTTTGAGCGAAGCGTACTTCTTGTCAGGATCATCACTTTCTCCAAGCTGTACAAACGCTCCATAACGACCAAGTCTTGCTGAAACTTGTTTTCCTGATTTTGGATCTGTTCCCAAAATACGTTCTCATGTCGCTCTTTGCACGGTTTCTCCACCAGACTGCTGGATAAGCACTGAAAACGGGGTATAAAACGAACTCAACATTTTCTTCCAATCTCTTTTTCCTTCTGCGATCTCATCAAATTCTTCCTCTACCTTCGCCGTAAACCCATAATCCACAATATCAGGGAAATGCTCTATGAGAAAGTCAGTCACAATCGTCCCTGTATCAGTAGGGAAAAGCTTTTTCTTTTCTGCTCCATAAGGTTTTTTAATCGCTTCTTGAATAAGTATAAATTTTCATAATTGAATGCCTTCACTTTTTTGATTCGTATTTGGAATAAGTTCCAATTTATCAAAATCTTTCATCACTCCTTCACGATCTTCAAGCACTACATATTGTCTTTTCAAAATCGTAGAAATTGTAGGAGCATAAGTTGATGGACGACCAATTCCTTCTGCTTCTAATTTTTTCACTAAACTTGCTTCCGTATATCTTGCTGGATAACGATCATAATTCGTCAGCGCTGTCAATTTCATCAAATCTAAGAGTTGTCCTTTCTCGAGAATCGGCAATCCCTGTGATCCACTTTCTGCATCAATTTCTTCATCTTCTTCTTGTTCTAGTTTTGCTTTCTTTGGATCTATTCCATATGCTTGCAAAAATCCTGGCTCTTTGATCACCTCACCTGTTGCAGTAAATCCTGTCTTTGCTTGAGAAACATCTATCTTCACCGTTGTTTTCTCTGCTTGTGCATCAGCCATCTGTGCAGCCATAGATCTCTGCCAAATCAAACGATATAATTTTTGTTCTGCACTATCACTTCAGGCAATATCACGAGAAAAATCTGTCGGACGAATACATTCATGTGCTTCTTGGGCAGATGATTTTTTGTTGGTCCATGCTCTCACGTATACAGATTTTTTACCAAAACGTGCTTCAATTTCTTTGGTTGCTCCTGCGATAGCAGTTCCAGACATCGCTACGGAATCTGTTCTCATATAGGTAATCGCTCCTGCTTCGTATAACTTTTGTGCCACACGCATCGTCTGTCCTACTGAAAATCCTATCTTACGCGATGCTTCTTGCTGTAAGGTAGAAGTGGTAAATGGAGCTGATGGTGATTTTTTAGCTGGTTTGGCAACTACTGATGAGACTGAAAAGATACTTTCTGACGCCTGTGTAAGAAACTGCTTCGCTTCATCGACCGATCAGTACGTCACATCTCCCTTAGCGATGAAACTCCCCGCCTCTGTAGAAAACAAAGCTTGTGTCTGTAAAGTCGGTGTCGGAGTAAATGACTGTATCTCTTTCTCTCTATCCACGATAAGTCTCACTGCCACGGATTGCACACGACCTGCACTCAGTCAGGTTCTCACTTTTTTTCGTAATAATGGTGAAAGCTGAAATCCCACCAAACGATCCAAGACACGACGAGCTTGCTGAGCATTGATGAGATCCATATCAAGCGTACGAGGTGTCGTAATAGCTTTTTCTAATGCTGGTTTGGTGATTTCATGAAACGTGATACGAGGTGTAGTAGCTACTTTCAGTCATAAGGCATTCGCCACATGTCGTCCTATTGCTTCTCCTTCACGATCCTCATCTGTTGCAATCCATACATGATCGACGGATTTCATCGCTTTTTTGAGTTCCGAGACGACTTTTCTCTTATCGGTATCAATCTCATAATGTGGCTCAAATCCATTTTCTATATCTACTCCCATATTTTTTTTTGTAAGTTCAACGATATGACCATACGACGCCATCACCGTAAAATTTGGTCAGAGATACTTTCCGATTGTTTTACACTTGGCTGGTGACTCAACGATGACAAGATGTTTCCCTTTCTTTGGATCGATATCAAATTGAGTTCATAGTTGCTGATTCTTAGTTCCTAGTTTCTTTTTTATATTACTTGCTACTTTTTTTACCTCTGTTACTCCTTCTACTTCTTTTACTTTTGTTACTTTTTTCGTCATAGCTTGATCAGTGCTCAGGAAATAAAAACGGGGATCTTTTACAGTCACTGTCATTGCGAACGTAATGTCAATGAAGTGTGGCAATCCACTATCACAAGACTTAGATTGCTTCGTTCCTCGCAATGACTCTGACACACAATGACTCCATACTAAACTTTTTAGTCAGTATTGCAAGCAGTGTTTATTTTTTATTTAAAAAACCATTTTATAAAAATAAAATGGCTAATAATATAAATTTTTTCTTTAATTAATTTTTATAAGTAAGATATATTCTTGCTATTATCAACAATATAAATATATATAAAAGTTCGTAAGAAAACATAAATATTAACTGTAAAGAAAGCATACATGTCACATAAACCAATACATATTTATGTGTACCATCAAAATCATAAATTTTTTCATTATTATTTCGCAGGAAATCAAAGATTCTTTCTTTAGGAATATCTTTGAACTCTTGTTGGAGCTTAGATTGTT
>CAYWIJ010000028.1:0-1613 GCA_964458335.1 uncultured Candidatus Peribacteria bacterium
TATCCAATACTGTCATCTATGGTGGCGTTTCACAAGTCAATCAAGTCAAAGAACTTCGCAAATGAGTTGACATCCTCGTCGCAACACCAGGGAGACTCCTGGATCTGGTCAATCAAAACTTCATCAGACTGTCAGATATTCAAATTTTTGTGCTTGATGAGGCTGATCGTATGTTAGATATGGGATTTATTCATGATATAAAAAAAGTTATCTGACTGCTTCCATACCCCAAGGGCACTTCCTCCGGGGCGCGTAAAAACAGACAGTCATTATTTTTTTCTGCTACTGTTCCACCCAAAGTAGTAGAACTTTCACAGTCATTACTGAACAATCCTATCCATATCACCGTAACTCCTATTTCTTCTACAGTAGATACGATCACCCAATCTCTCTATACGGTAAAACCTGAGGACAAAAAAGCACTCCTCCTCCATCTCTTAGAAAGTCCTGAAATCAAAAATGCGGTCATTTTTACCAAGACCAAATATGGAGCGAACAAAGTAGAAAGAATCCTTTCACAAGCCAAAATCTCAAGTGCAGCTATCCATGGCGATAAATCACAAAATGCAAGACAGAGAGCCCTCAACAATCTCAAATCAGGAGATATTCGTGTCTTAGTAGCTACTGATGTAGCAGCCAGAGGTATCGATATTGATGAGCTGAGCCATGTGATCATCTATGATGTGCCACTAGAACCAGAGAGTTATGTCCATCGTATTGGACGTACAGGAAGAGCTGGACTTGCTGGTCAGTCGATTATGTTTTGTGATGCAAGTGAAATGAGTCAGTGCAGACAGATCGTGAAACTTATTGGCAAAGATATCCCTTTAGAAACCAATCATCCTTTCCATACTGAACTCACACATTATATCCCTGTTAAAAAATCTTTATCTACTCCCAAGAAAAAGAAAAAATATTATGGAAGAGGGAGATAGATACGTCATTGCGAGGAGGAAGTATGACGACGTGGCAATCCATAGTCTTTGATATTCTTAAAAATAAAAAATCTGACTCGAATATGAATTCAGACTTTTTTTGTAGTGCGTTTTTTGTTAAATAATTATATAGACGAAAAAAATTATAGATAAATAATTATTTTTTGAAAAGTCATAAAAATTATTTTTAAAATAATTTTTTCATATAAATATTTTTTAATTTTAATAAATGTTATATTAGAAAAAAAGATAATGATCAAATTATTATGAATCAAATTACAACAACCTTACATCAAACCATATTACCTACTTTTCTTTGTCTTCATCATTTTGTTAAAGGTATTCATATTTTTCTAGATAAGCTCGCTTTTGCTCAAGAAATACCTAGCGCTCTATTCATAGAAAATGAAAGTCACATTTTTCTTCACATAATTGAATTTACTTTATAAACTAAAAAATAGTATCTATTTAAATAAATTTATCCTAGTTTCACTACTCTATATCCTTTCTTTCATTTTCTCAACAAGATCACTCAATTAATTGCATCAAATGATGATACGGTATGAGTAATATCTTCTATTTTTTGTTCATTGACGTAGATTCCTCCACCTTGGATGAGTTTTTTGGCTTCACCATTTGATGAGGCAAGTTCTGATGATACCAACAATTCGATAACAG